>CAZAGH010000103.1:0-4951 GCA_964484755.1 uncultured Melioribacter sp.
AGCGCTGCCAGCCCCATACCTTATTCAGAAGCGGAGCGAAGACAATAATGAAGAACGGGTTGAGGGTTTGAAACCACGACGATGGAACGTCAATGCCAAACAGATTCCAATTCGTCTTTTCGTCGGCCCATACCTGTAGAGCATTACCCTGCTGCTCAAACACACCCCAGAAGAGAATGTTCACAAAACAGAGGTACCCGATCACCAGCAGGGGGCGGACCCAGTTTTGATCTGGAGTTGCTTCTGCGGATGTTGACTTAATGACATTTTGATTTTCTTTCGGCAGGTGTTTTGTACCTCTCCAATACACGAACGTACCAACGAGCATTCCAATGCCCGCTGCAGCGAAACCGTAATGCCATCCTACCTTTTGTCCGAGTGTACCACAGACAATAGGCGAGAAGAAGGCACCAAGGTTAACGCCCATATAGTAGATCGTATATGCACTGTCAACTCGCGAATCTCCAGGCTGGTACAACGACCCTACCTGCGCTGTAAGATTCGGTTTGAAGAGTCCATTCCCCATGATCAGGAACAGTAGCGCAAAGAGAAAGAATGCTTCAAAGGCCATCAAGAAGTGACCAATGGCCATGAGAATAGCACCTGCATATACGGCGTTGGTCTTGCCCAAGTACCTATCTGCTAGCAGACCGCCGATGAAGGGCGTGAAGTACACAAACCCCGTATAGAGACCGTAAATCTGAGAAGAAACACCAATAACTGAGAGATCGCCGAAGAGCGATCGAAGCATATCAGCCAGGGCTGTATACCCGATAACACTATCGGAAAGACTCGGGTCAATAAGCAGGTACTGTGTCATGTAGAGCACCAGAAGCGCCCGCATTCCGTAGTAACTAAACCGCTCCCACATTTCTGTGAAAAAGAGATATGACAATCCTATTGGATGACCTAGAAAATCTCTTGTTGTCGACGACATGGTGTTCCTTAGCGAACGGGTATTGTAACAAACATGACGATTCGTGCAGGTCTACAAGATATTGGAATTGCCCAACATTCCGCCCAGATGATTCGAATGTCAAACGATACCATCACGGCACAACTAATGCCGCCGGCTCTGTTGAGATGAATTGCCGAGTTGATTCGACGTCGACCGTGGCTACATGTGAGCCCAATAGATCGAACACCCGCACCCGTATAGGAAGTTGATCGTGTGATGTCTCGATCCATGAGCCCCCTATCGTACGCGTGATCCGGATCGATGGTTGCGCGATGTAGGCATCAACAGATGTTGCTTCATCGACCTCGTATGCCCCGATTGATGGTGGTTGTGCAAATGGCCTTCCGTCCATGTCATTAGCTCGTTCTGTGGATGCATACCCGGCTCCTCGTAAGGGGCTAGCGGGCAACGGTCGAACATCGCCGGTCGCATACGATCGCAACAGTGGATCTTCTCCGTACAGGCTTGCTGATTCTGTAAGCTGTGGCTCCTGCGGTCGTGATGATGCCGGTGCGTCGACGTTGTACCAGCAGTTGTTACGGAGAGTGAATGTTGATGGTTCCGTGTTCCCACCAATGTTCACGTGACGTGATATCGATGAGCGAAACACAACAAGATTGTTCTCAAAGATGTTGTTCCCACAGGGAAGAAACCTTGATGGATCGACAGTTTCTTGAAGAATGCGAATCACCCATCGAACAGGATCAATGATCGTGTTGTTGGTAACGGACACTCGCACGCAACCCACGTAGGCAATCGGCGCGATGGAACCTAGAAACACATTAGCTACCACCTGGATATCTGCTGCTTCATAAGGGGCGTCAAGCGGACGAAAGAACTGAAGTCCGGTAGAACCTCCAAGATTCAGTGCACGCTGACCGCCATCAACGAACCTGTTCCGCTCAATACGCAGAAACCGACACCCACCTTTTGCTTGGATACAGTTCGAGCCCTGACGTTGAAAGGTATTGCTGCGAAACACGCCGAAATGACATCCTACCATGTCTACGCCACTGCCCCCTGCAGATCCATCCTCAAAGACGCAGTTCTCTACAACAAACGAATCGAGTCCCGAGAGTTTAAGCTGATCGTTATTACCAGTTGCCGCCATCGCGGCAAACGTAAGATCACGAAAGGTGATGTGATGCGCTGGGGTTTCAATTGATCCGCCATCATCACAATTCATTCCGTTAGCTGTTTGCCCCCTTACTGTGATATTCTCAATCACAAGGTGAGAGCAATCCGAGAAGTGCATCGACTCCGAGCCACCATCAAATAGAACGGCCTCGCGCGATTCACCGCGAATCACGATCGGGTCGCTTGCTGTGCCGGCAATGTTCTCAATGAAGAATGGGCCTCGATACTGCGCTGCATGCAGCAGCACTGTATCTCCTGGACGCGCCTCCAGGCAGGCTGCGCGAGGGTCGGCGTATTGACGGCCGGGTCCTACATGCAGCACGTCAGCATATGCTGATACAGCAAGAACCAATGCGGTAATCATAACAGCAAGCATCAATAATTGTCTTTGCACCCGCGCCCCCTTTCACTTGAACTATATGGTGAAACGCTTGCAATATGGCCTGTTAGTGGATTCCCGCGTTCGCACGTAAGGGGAGATCAGGTAACTGCGCTCGAACATGCTCATATCAATCTGCTCGCAAGGTCCCTCGTCGCTACGCTCCTCGGGATGACGCACCGCACATCTCATATTTAAGTGGAGCGGGCGCGCCTTTGGCGCGCCCGCTCCTCCCCCAAAAGCGCCGCGCAATGCGTCATCCCGAGCACCGGAGGTGCGAGGGACCTCACGCGTATTGTGTAGCGTGGACGATGGATTCCCGCTTTCGCGGGAATGACACTCGGTTGTTCGCGGGAATGACGCTCGGATGTTTGGCACGATGTATCGTGCCCCAGACGCTCGGCACTCGCTGCCCTACCTCAGGCTATCGAACCACGGCTTGATATTGATAAGGGATGCGATGTAAACGGCTCGATGGTCCGTGTTTTGACCTGCATCGATTGCTTCGGCGCTTGGATGCCCGAGCGTCTTTTGATAATCGGCGGCAAGGCGAGCTACTTGCCATGGAATTGCTTCATCACGATAACTGTAAAACACGCGCAAAGGTGTTCTCATGCGCCAGCGATAAGCGGCAGCAGCATCAAGCATTTTCCAAAAGGGCTTGATCGCAGTACGGCTGTCTTCGTAGAACTGTGCTGTGTATACCGAATCCGGAGCATGTGGAACCTTCACTTCAAAAGTGTCGTAAGGCATCTCAAACTTGTGAAGAAGACGTGCATACTGCAGATACTTTGGATTGATTGATTGTTCGAAATACCCATCAAGACCTTGATACGAATCCATAGAGAGCATCAAGTTTGATAACGCAGCAACGATAAAGGCAGCGGCAAAGGGGCTTGGGTTATTCATACATTCTGTTACAAACAGCAGCGGATCTGCTGGACCAGACGCTGTTGCGGCCGCGGCAACTGTTACGTTTGCAAGTTCTAGATAGCGTAAGAAAGCTAGCGTGCTGTAGCCCCCTTGCGACCATCCGTTAATGAAGAGTTTGCCAGGCGTGATGTTCTCACGACGAAGGACTTCCATTGCTGCACGGTACATATCAAGACATGCCTGTGCTGTGCTTTGCGCCACAAAGTAGGAATTGGGTAACGTAGAGCCCTGTGTTGTTCCGAAGTAGTCAGCAGCAATAACGATGTATCCTTGTGACGCAAACTGCGACAACATGAACTGCGTCTCGATCGAACCATCGGGATTGGACGGTGTCCACGACCGATCAAAGATTGTCCCATGTTGGTAGCTTACGACCGGTGCGCCTGGTTTAACATTCTCTGGAATCGCGATCAGCCCGTACGCCGTTACAGGTTGGTTATTCTTTTCGGGGATGATCGACTTATACGCGACCTTATACACCTTTACACCCTGCTGAGGCACCGCGAGATCGGCTCGGTAGACATCCGGCTGCATTGTTCCCTTGTAGAAGAACATATCCAACCCAGGTCCCGTTACCCACTTCAAGTCATCCGTACTGTATGTCTTGATGTAGTCGTAGCTGATAAGTTCACCCGGCTGTGTTGGAACCAACGGTTGGTCTGTGGTACATCCTGAGACGAACCCAACAACAATGGCAAACGTCGCAATCCAGAAACGAGAGATGATGTAGTTCATGTACGAATTTACGTTGTGGTAGCCCATCCTCATCGCCCTCGCGATCGAGGGGGCCCAAGTAACTGCGCTCGAACATGGTCCTATCAAACACTGCTCGCAAGGTCCCTCGTCGCTACGCTCCTCGGGATGACGCACCGCACATCTCATATTTAAGTGGAGCGGGCGCGCCTTTGGCGCGCCCGCTCCTCCCCCAAAAGCGCCGCGCAATGCGTCATCCCGAGCACCGGAGGTGCGAGGGACCTCACGCGTATTGTGTTGCGTGGACGATAGATTCCCGCTTTCGCGGGAATGACGTTCGGGATGTTCGCGGGAATGACGATCCCCGTTTAACGTACCACGACTATCGGAACGCTACCGGCCACGCCGAGCTGGTCCGATACAACTACGGTGTAGTGTCCGGATGTGAGATCGGAGACGGTGAATGAGACGCCCTGAATACCTTCGGTTACCTGTCCCGCATAGAGTGTTGCGACGTAGCTGCCGACGGCATCGAAGAGTTTGACTTCGATATTGCAGCTGCGTTGAACAGCAAGGGGCACAACACAGGCTTCGCGCACTGGGTTGGGAGCTGGATCCATGACTTTGATGCGGTATCGGAGTGCCATCTCGAGTTCAGCGTTAGGCTCATCATTAACAGAGGTAACGGCATTCCCGAACGGAACAGATACAAGTTCGCCCTGGTCGTTAAGACGCACAGCACGGATAACTGCGTTGCAGCGTGAGGGTCCAAGCTGGAGTCCATTTGCGTATGTCTGACGGTTGTCGCGCAGCGAATCCAACTCTTGTGTTGCTACATAGTACACGTTATC
>CAZAGH010000104.1:0-4833 GCA_964484755.1 uncultured Melioribacter sp.
ACTGTGAGATCAGGTTATCGGTGCCGCCGATGTAGAACTTCTGTGCTTCCGGACCAGAGCTGATGCCCGCAGAGCCTCGCAGCGCAAATGAATACATGCCGCCAAGATGAATGTAATGCCTGGCATCAATGCGAGCTGTGGCAAACTCGAGTCCTTGACCAGCCCACTTTGGTGAACCTTCGACGGTAAAGTTGAGTCGCGTGCCGCGCATCGGCGCCCACATCCCCCAGATGCCGTCATCAAGCACAAACGACAGACTTGGCACGGTCAGGAACATCGATGGTAGTTGCTCCTGCGGCACATCGAGGTTGCTCTGAGAGAGCCCCATGACCTGCAATCCTGCATCAATGCGGGTAAAGCGCGTAAACGGATAGGATGCTTGAAAATCAAACCCGTAGTTGCGGACGCGGTAAAGGTTGAGTCCGAATTGACTGGCGCGCTCGAGAAAACCAGCCGATTGAAAGGCAGCGACACGCAGATCGATCAGATTAGGTAGATAGCTGTAGGAGAGGAAGAAGCTACTGTTGTTCAGATCGTAAAAAAGGTTAGCACGCAGATAGATCTCATGATCGCCCATCATGTCCGAGAACAACATGTCGATCTGACCCGTGGCACCAAGGAAGTTGTTGAAGCCCGCATTACCGGTCACAAGATCAGGTGAGAACGTTACCTTGTAATCGCGCACGGCAGAGACGGTGTCGTAGAGCTCGCTGTCATCTCCTAGGACTTGATCTTGCAGTGTGGATGCGTCCTCATTGGGCTGCACCGACCGTTGCGTGGACAGGTCTACGTCGAAATCTCCATAGCTAAGAGTCTCGGTCTCTGCAGGCTTTGCTGTCTTGCTGATGATCTCGGTAAGGAGGTTGCGCTCCTGCATGCGCCGCTTGTGAAACAGCGTTACTGGAAGTGAATCACGAGACTTGAGATCCAGCGGAAAGTCTAACTGGAAGAGGTCATAGCCAACACGGTTCTGCGATGCGAACATCAGCTTGGTACCATCGGCCGAAAGCGAGATCTGTGACACTTCCTGAAGCGAGTTCGTAAGAGCAACGCGATTCTTTGTTGTCAGGTCCATCTTCCACAGGTTGCTGATGCCATTGTAGTCAGCAACGAAGAGCATCACATTGCCCTTGGGAGCAATGGCGATGGAGTACTTCCCTACATCGGGGTCCGACGTGATGCGCTCGATATCCTGCGTTGCAAGACTTACACGATAGATGTCTCGTGCGTCGACGTCGTGCTTTGCCATATCGAAATCGATCGGCACGTTGCCAGGGGCCGTGTACTGCTTTCGGTCGGAAATGAAGTAGACATACGCGCCGTCGGGTGACCACACAGGCGACTGATCGGTGAAGATGTCGTTGGTGAGCTTTGTGGTTGTCTTCTTGAAGGTGTCGTAGACGTAGATGTCCTTCTGCTTACCACCCGTATCGGCATCAAAGGCGATGCGGCGTCCATCAGGAGACCATGCCACGCCCCCTATCGTTTGCAGATTGAGCAGAATGCGATCGTAATCGCCCGATGCCACATCAACGATGTAGATGGCATCTTGTCCGGCAGCCTTTCCTCCCACGGCAAGCTTCGTGCCCTTTGGATTCCATGAAATGCCGGGCGTGAGGAAGTTAAGCTCTTCGAAGTCTGCGCTGCGTCCACTGGTTACCAGTTCCTCCACCTCTTTTGTCTTGAGGTTCATCACCCACACGCCAAAGGTGCCGCTACCACGATCGGAGATGAAGGCAACCTTGTCCCCACTTGGCGAGATGGCCGGCGAAGTGTTGTAGAAGTTGTCGTCCTTCTGGTGATTCGTGATACGCTTGGCGAAGTCTTCAACGTACTCGTACTTGCCCACGTCGGGGAAGTAGTACTTCTTTTCTTCTTTGGCCCAGCGTTCGGACATGTCTTCGACGCTCATCTTAAAGGCCGACATAAACGCCTGGTCCAAGTCACGCGTCATGCGGAGCGCATTGAACACCATACCGATCTTGGCCTTGCCGTACGTGTTGGCGACATAGGTCCAGAAGGCCTGTCCGCCACGATAGGCAAAGTATCCGCGCAGTTGGTCGAAGCCCCGCAAGTACTCACTCACGGCCACGTCGCGCATAAACATGTCGGTCTTGACGTCCATACCGTCCGCGCTGGAGTACTCTGCAAAACCCTCATTCATCCACAGCGGGATGCGCACTGCGTTGGGGTTGTTTACCAGTGACTGGATGCTACCGCCATAGAACATATCGTTCAGGACGGCATGCACAAGCTCGTGATGGATAACATGACGGAACTTTGAATAATCGCCCTCGAAGGGCACCACAATGCGATTCTTAAAGAGCTCCGTGACGCCGCCGATACCTTCGGTCATCATCTCGCTAATCACGTTCGTCTGCTGGAACTGATTGTGCGAGTTATAGACGATAAACGTGATGCGCTTGGTAATGCTGTAGCCAAGCTGCTCTTGGATCGTAGTAAGGGCTACTTCTGCTTCACGCGATGTATACCGCGCCAGATCGGGCGTCTTTCCGTGGAAGTAGACATCGAAGTTGGCCGACGAAACATAGCGCCAGTTGAACTTCTCGTATTGCTTCTTGTTCTTGCCAAACGGAGTGAATCCTCCCAGGAGCTGTGCATGTGTGCCTTGAGCGGCGACGAGCCACAGCGCAAGTAGGATAAGGATGCTGTTACGGGGCTTCATGGTTCATCAGTGGACGACTTATCACGCTGACGCTTCCACTTCGGATTTGTTGCCAGGTACGACATCCCATGTTCAGCAGCTGCTTGTTCAGCTTCCTTTTTGTTGCGTCCGGTACCCGTGCCAATCACCTTGTCATCGACGAGTACGTTTACCGTAAAGTGCTTCTCGTGATCAGGTCCTTCCTCTTTGACCACAACGTAGCGTGGGGCTGCGTGCCCCCTACCTTGAACTGACTCGAGTAGCAAGCTCTTGAAGTTCGTGTCATGCACGAGTGATTCGCGCACCATGATCGGCAGAAGCTTTTCAACGATGAAGCGCCGTACTTCATCAAATCCACGGTCGAGATAAATGGCCGCGATCACTGCTTCGAGGGCATCTGCGAGCATCGAATCATTGCCGCGCTGCAGCGACTGGTTTGCAGAGTAGCTCAGAAACAAGTAGGCATCCAGCTTAAGGTCGCGAGCGCAGACTGCGAGAGACTTTTTGTTGACAATCCACGAGCGCATCTTGGTGAGCTCGCCCTCGAGAACCTCGCGGTTGTTGTAGAAGAGGTACTCTGCGGTGACCATGCCGAGGATGGCGTCGCCCAAAAACTCCAGGCGTTCGTTGGAGCGGTGGTCAGGCGTGTTGGCAACCTGCAGGTAGCTTCTGTGCGTGAGCGCCTGCTCGTAGAGTGACGGAAGATGGATCGTTACGCCAAGGATCTCCTCGAGTTGACGCACCTTTTCGTCATCGAGTAGTCCCATAGGGGGAAAGATCTCATTGAATGCTGCGTTCGATGCATTACCACGCAGTGCTGTAAACTTCAGCAGGTTCGCGTAGAGCTGACGAACAATGTCTTTCACAACCGCACCTGGGCTGGTGAGAGGATCTTACTCTGCAAATGCTTTGAAACACAACGTTGCGTTGTGTCCACCAAAACCAAACGTGTTGCTCAGTGCAGCGCGCACCTGCTTGGCCTGTGGTGTGTTAGGTACATAGTTCAGCGTGCAATCAGGATCTGGAGTGAACTGATTGATTGTTGGAGGAACCATGCCCTTGTTGATCGCAAGTACAGTTGCGATTGCTTCGATGGCACCGGCGGCACCGAGAAGGTGTCCGGTCATCGACTTAGTGGAACTCACGAGAAGTGCATCTGCGTGATCACCGAACAACGAACGAATCGCAGCCGATTCTCCCTTGTCGTTGAACGGCGTCGACGTACCGTGAGCGTTGATGTAGTCAATGTCGTTGGGTGTTAGGCCTGCATCTTGGATCGCAAGCTTCATCGAGCGGATGGCGCCCTCGCCCCCTGGGGCAGGCTGCGTGATATGGAAGGCATCGTCGGTAAGACCAATACCTGCGATCTCTGCGAGGATCGTCGCTCCACGGTTCATGGCATGCTCGAGCGTTTCCATCACGATCATACCGCCACCCTCGCCCATCACGAATCCGTCGCGATCGAGATCGAACGGACGGCTGGCGGTTGTTGGGTCGTCGTTACGGGTTGACAGTGCCTTCATGGCATTAAAGCCACCTATACCCATTGGGCATACAGACGCTTCCGAGCCCCCTGCTAGCATAACGTCGGCCATTCCTCGCTGCATGATCATGAATGCATCAGCGATAGAATGCGATGACGTCGCGCAAGCAGAAACTGTTCCGTAGTTCGGGCCCTTAAGGCCATAACGGATTGCGATATGACCAGCCGCGATATCTGAGATGAGCATCGGAACGAAGAACGGAGAGATCCGATCTGGCACCCCGCCACGCTCGTACAGATTCTGCTGCTGAATGTGGTTTGTCCACATACCACCGATACCGGATCCAAAGATCACGCCGGCACGTTCACGGTCGATTGCCTCGACATTGATGCCTGCGTCTTCAACAGCCATCACCGCACACGACATAGCATACTGCGTAAAGAGGTCCATTCGCTGGACCTCCTTACGAGATATATGCTGTGTAGGGTCGTAGTTCTTCAGCTCGCAGGCAAACTTTGTATCAAAGTGCGTTGCGTCGAATCGTGTGATAGGACCAGCACCAGAGCGGCCCTCCATCATTCCCTGCCAATACTCAGCAGCTGTATTCCCAATTGGGGTTACAGCGCCTACTCCAGTAATGACGACACGTGGGATCGTTCTCGACATAGCAATAGCCTGTGGTGA
>CAZAGH010000105.1:0-4807 GCA_964484755.1 uncultured Melioribacter sp.
GCCCACCCTTCGAATTCGATTACAAATATACGGAGAAACTTGTCAAGAAAACGCGTTCAGCCCCGTGATGTCCTGTCCGAGGATCAAGGTGTGCATCTCGTGCGTGCCTTCATAGGTCTTGACAGACTCCAGATTTGCGGCATGACGCATGATCGGATATTCGTCCAGAATACCATTCGCCCCGTGAATCTCGCGGGCCATTCGGGCGATATTGAGGGCCATTTCGCAGTTGTTTCGCTTGGCCAGCGAGACTTGCTGTGGACGTAAGTTCCCGGAATCCTTGATCTTACCGAGACGCCAGCAGAGGAGTTGTGCCTTAGTGATCTCGTTGAGCATCAGAACCAGCTTTTCTTGGATCATCTGGTAGCCAGCGATCGGCTTGCCAAAGGTGATGCGGCTCTTGGCATAGTTGAGCGAGGAATCATAGCAGGCCATGGCCGAGCCGACCACACCCCAGGAAATGCCATAACGGGCTTGTGTGAGGCATGAAAGTGGTCCACGAAGACCTTCAACGCCCGGAAGGATGCTATCCTCAGGTAGCTCAACGTCTTGGAAGACCAGCTCAGACGTTACTGAAGCACGAAGAGAATGCTTGCCCTTCATCTCCGGCGCGGTAAAGCCCTTCATGCCCTTTTCTACCAAGAAGCCACGAACCACGCCGTCGAGCTTGGCCCAGACAACGGCAACATCAGCCAGCGTACCATTTGTGATCCACATCTTGGCACCGTTGAGTAGGAAGCCCCCTTCGATCTTCTTTGCATTGGTCACCATCGATGCTGGGTTTGAGCCTGCATCTGGCTCTGTAAGACCAAAGCAGCCGATCGCGTCGCCAGCGGCAAGACGGGGCAGCCACTTGCGCTTTTGTTCTTCCGACCCGAAGGCATAGATGGGATACATGACCAACGAGCTCTGCACAGAGGCAAATGAGCGAATACCGGAGTCACCGCGCTCGAGCTCCTGCATAGCCAGGCCGTAGCAGGTGCTATTGAGTCCAGCACATCCGTACTCCTGCGGCAGTGTTATGCCGAAGAGTCCGATCTCGGCCATCTTCTTTACCAGGTGCATCGGGAACACGCCTTCACGGGCGCTGTGCTCGATGATCGGTAGCACTTCGTTGTCGACAAAGTCGCGAACCGTTTGGCGAACAAGTTTCTCCTCTTCGGTCAAGAGTTCGTCGATGTTGTAGTAGTCTGGATGTTGGAATGACATGATATCTGCCGTGCTGATAATGTGTGTTCGAGTGGTAGAACAACGAAATTACGGAATGAGTGCCCTTGCTCCGTAAGTTTGGTGGCCCCAAATCATTGGGGCTTCGTTGTTTCAGAACATGAAGGTCCCTCAATGGACCATACAAATGCTGAGTCAGGTGCCCACGCAACTTCAAAGTCGCGCCTGATGGCTCTCACCGTAGCAGCTGTTGGTGTTGTGTTCGGTGATATCGGTACAAGCCCCCTCTACGCCCTCAAAGAGTGTTTCTCTCCGCACTATGGCCTTCCGCATGGGGAACTCGAAATCAAGGGCATCCTTTCACTGATCTTCTGGTCTTTGACGCTGATCATTGGCATAAAGTATTTGGCTATCATCATGCGCTTTGGCAATAACGGCGAAGGGGGCATTCTGGCATTGATGGAGCTTGTTGCAAAGTTTAAAAGCAAGCTCATCAAGCGCACCGCGATCATCGTCATGGGATTATTCGGTTCGGCGTTGCTCTATGGTGACGGTGTAATCACTCCCGCTATCTCGGTGCTGTCGGCTATTGAGGGCTTGACCGTTGCAGCCCCTTCCAACGATCTTGGATATAAGACAGTTGCACCTACGGCAAACCAGCTGGCGGCTTATGGATACTCGTATGGCGTGCTCATAGACAGCATCGATCCTCAAGGCAAGATGGCCGAGAACGAAATGCATAAGGGCATGCTTATCGTAAAAGTCAACGGCAAGGAGGTCTTCGCACCTGATTCGCTAACGCGGATCATTACCTCAAGTAGAGGCGATGACCTCACGTTTACCGTGATTGGCCGAAGCGGCGCTGAAGAGACGATAACGATCGACACACCAAACTCGAACCCTTTGGTTGTACCGATCACGCTTGTGATACTCTTTGGACTGTTCTTTATTCAGAAGTACGGTACGGCTCGCGTTGGGAGGATCTTTGGTCCTTTCATGTTGGGGTGGTTTGGATTGTTAGCTGTTCTGGGCATTATCAGCATTATGCAGACGCCAGACATCCTGTGGGCTATCAATCCTTACTATGCCTTAACATTCTTTGTTCACCATGGCTTTCTTGCCTTCGCAGTTCTTGGAAGCGTGTTCCTTGTGGTAACAGGTGGCGAGGCGCTCTACGCAGACATGGGACACTTTGGTCGCACGCCGATCATGCGCGGCTGGTTCTACATAGCATACCCAGCGCTGTTGCTTCAGTACTTTGGACAAGGGGCTCTGCTGATCCGTGATAGCTCCAACCCGGCAACTCTGTCTAACCCGTTCTTCCACATGGTACCTTCATGGGGAGTGCTTCCTCTTGTCATCATTTCAACAGGTGCTACAATCATTGCGTCGCAGGCCGTTATCTCGGGCGCATTCTCGCTCACATGGCAGGCTCTGCAACTAGGGTACCTACCACGCCTTAAGGTAACGCATACGTCGAGTGAAGAGCGTGGACAGATCTACATTCCTACGATTAACTGGCTACTCTTCATCTTTTGTGTGATCCTGGTTGTTACGTTCTCATCTTCAGGCGCACTTGCAGCAGCATACGGCATCGCTGTTACCTCAACGATGGTCATCACAACGATATTGGCCTGGTCTGCCATGCGAAACATCCTGGGTTGGAGTCAGCTTACTGCAACAGTGATAAGCATCATCTTCCTTGTGATGGACGTTGCGTTCGTTACAGCCAACGGGTTAAAGTTTTTACACGGCGGCTACGTGCCGATAGTCCTGGCATGCGGAATCTTTATGGTCATGGTAACATGGCATACCGGGCGCAGACTACTTCAGCAAGCAATCGACAAGACGAGTAAGCCACTAGCCGACGTGATCAATGAGCCAAACAGGTGGCATGAACATGTTGCTGGAACTGCTATCTACATGGCACAGTCAACTGGCAATGCGCCACGAGCATTGGTGAGCAACCTCACCTACAACCGTGTCCGCCATGAATGCCTGATCTTTTTGTCGGTTGAGATCACAGCAAACGCACGCGAGCGCGGCGTAGGCGACCCACGCAAACGATACGATGTGCGCGTTCTCGAGGGTCATGACGATATCTATGTCGTGAATGTTCGCTATGGTTTTATGGACCAGCTGGACATCATGACGGACCTCAAGTTCTTACCAGAACTTGAAGTCATGGTAGATGTCACCGATGCAATCTTTGTTCTCGGACAAGAAACGATCACGGTTCGCGATGGTAAAAGCATGGCGAAATGGCGGAAGGAGATCTTCATATTCCTTCATCGCAACTCACGTAAGCCAGCTTCGTACTTCGGGATTCCAACAAAGCGAGTATTGGAGCTTGGTGCCAACATCGCCATATAACAAGCCCCGTCTCTACATCTTGAACTGATAAGAGGCCCCGAGACGAATCCCTCGTCCCGTGAGCCATCCGATGTTCTGTTCAGATGCCGAGCTCGCAACTCCTGCAGGAAACGCAATGGTTACGGGCTGGCGCACACTGTACGTGACCTCGATCAGGAACCGTCCGTCGCCGGCTGGCGCTGAGATGGCAAAGCCGAACTGTCCGCCAAATCCCGTCTGACCATCAAAGGAGACCGTTGTTTGCGCTGGTATGCTGCCACGCTCACCCTCCGGAATGCGCGAGTAATCTGCCACCTGGCGAAGCGAGAGCAGATGGTCTACATTCACCCCGAACTGGAACAACAGACGCGTACCGATTGTGTCGAGGTTGAGCACTGGGAAACGTAGACCAGCACCTGCCTCAATAGCTGTTGATTCAAGAGTAGTGACGATCACGGGCGAACCACCCGGCACGTCTACAACATTCAGCTTGCCGATCACACCGCCAGAAGGTTTGACGTAATCAGTAAGGTATCCGCCACTCTCAATCCTGTGCAGCACCGTGAAGGTGTATTCGGAGGATGTTGCGGTTCGACGTGAGAACTGCGCCCCAACACCATAGCGCGATGGCGTACCATACGAGGCAACGTCTGGTCCGACAGACGTACTCAGCGTTGAGCTGACCATAGGACCGAAGAACATGGACTGTGCAGAAGAACAAAGCGTCGTTACCATGAACATGATAACGACGCTGATGTAGTTGTTGACGTTTTTCATACGTCGAATTTACGTTGACTTAGGATTCTGGCATCTGCACCGAGATGGCCTGCTTCGATCCATCACCGTTCTTGATCACGAACATCACGCCATCTCCCGGACTCTTGGCAGAAATGATCCGCTTAAGTTGACTCGGAGAAGAAATCTCTTTGCCGTCTGCCTTCAAGATCACTGTGTTCGACCGCAGTCCACGGTATGCCATGCGTCCAGTGCGTTCGACCTTCGTCACATAGACGCCTTGGCTAACCCCAAATGATGATCGTTGCTCGCCGGAAAGGGGCGATACAGAAAACCCAAGATCTTTGAATGCTACAGGTTCATTGACATCGAACTGCTCATCGTTTTCGTTGCGTGCGTCATTCGAGGCCACATCCGATTCATTTGGCGCCTTCAATCGCACGGTCTTTGTGATCTCACGTCCATCGCGCCAGATCTTGAGATTGACCTTGTCTCCGGCACGGCGCAACACGATTTCACTCTGAAGTTCATTCGAGCTCTTGACCGAACGTCC
>CAZAGH010000106.1:0-2346 GCA_964484755.1 uncultured Melioribacter sp.
CAAGCGAACGCTTGTCGATGTGCTGACGCATGTAGTTCACGATCCATCCACCAAACGCAGCGCCCACAGCCGTTACACCGTAAAGAAGGGGCTTGTTGTACGCTCCTGCAAGCCAAACTGTTGTGCCCAGACATCCGAGTAGGAAGATCGAGTAGATCAGTGGTGCTGCGTGCGTACCGAACGTTACGAGCAGGTGATTCTTGCCTGTCTTGGCATCACCTTCTGTGTCTGGCACTTGGTTGATGAGCAGAATATTCGTTGTGAGGAGTCCAGCAGGAATGCCGAAATAGAATGCATCCCAACTGTAGGCACCAGTGACAACGTAGTGCATACCCATCGTGATCAGCGGACCAAACGCCATTCCAATAACGATCTCACCAAGACCATGGCGAGCAACCAATCGCAGCGGTGGTGCTGTGTAGAAGTATCCAAGTGCAAGACCCGACAAGCCGATGTAAAGAATTCCCACTCCGATCTGCTGCCACAAGAAGATACCGATGCCAAGCGCGATCAGCGAGAGTACGATTGCCACGTTCTTTGTCTTCTTGAATTCGATCAGCCCCATTTCAATAGAGCGTGATCCACCCGAGTACTGCGTAAAGTACTTCGTGTTACCCTGATCGGTTCCGCTCTTGTAATCGAAGTAGTCGTTGAAGACGTTACTCGCAAGGTGCAACAGCGCAACACCCAAAATGGCAAGCGTTGCATAGAACCAATTAAGTGGGAGACCTTCTACACCAGCTGTGTAGGCAAGGCCGATGAAGCACGGTGTAAGTGCTGCCGAGAGGAAGGGGGCTCGTGTTATCACAAGCCACGAAATGATCTTCGTGCTTCCCTTGATCGGTACATCGGCAATACGTCCGAGCTCTTCGGTCACACCGCAAAAGCCTACCTGCTGTCCATTCTTGAATGTCGGCGTGATGCGGATCTGAGCTCCGAACTTTTCGCCACCCTTGCGGATGAAGTTCGTTTCCCCTACCCATTCGCCTTCCTTAACAGCGGTTGCGAGCCAGCCTCCAAGGTTTTGGAGGACAACTTCGCCCGGTGAAAATGCGCTTACACGCATCTTGCCAATGGCCTCTTCCTTGCTGTATCCAAACATTGCCTCAGCACCTGGACTGAACGTCTCAATGATCCCCTCCATATCGCAGGTGATCACGGACTTATCAAGCGTGGTTGCCATGATGGCTCCTCAATAAATTGTGATGAAGCACAAAAATACGCTTAGCCGACCCACTGGTCAACATCAAAAGGATAACTTTGCACATATGAACGTACTTCTCTCTGTATCCGACAAAACGGGCATTGTAGACCTTGCCCAAGCCCTGCACAACCTTGGCGCTACACTTCTCTCCACAGGCGGAACCGCCAAGACCATTGCCCAGGCGGGCATCCCTGTAAAGAGTGTTTCCGACGTTACAGGCTTCCCCGAGATCATGGACGGACGCGTCAAGACGCTGCACCCAAAGATCCACGGCGGCTTGCTAGCTCGCCTAGACCTCGAGGAGCATGTTCAGCAGATGCAACAGCACGGCATCGAAAAGATCGACCTTGTCGTGATCAACCTGTATCCATTCGAGCAAACGGTGGCTAACCCATCGGCTACGCATGAGGATATCGTTGAGAACATCGACATCGGCGGACCAGCCATGGTGCGTGCTTCGGCCAAGAATTACGAACACACGACGATCGTCGTCAACCCTGCCCACTACGCAATGATCATCGAGCATCTTACAAGCACAGGATCCGTGCCGCTCGATGTGCGTGAGCAGCTTGCCATGGAAGCATTCAGTCATACAGCTTATTACGACGCCCGCATCTCACAGTATTTCGCGCAGAAACGCAGCGCCCCCTTCCTCGAGGAGACAGCTATTCCATTGCGGCGGGATCAATCACTGCGCTACGGAGAAAACCCTCACCAGCGCGCGATGCTCTATGGTTCGTTTACCTCGCAGTTCAAGCAGCTGCACGGTAAGGAGCTTTCCTACAACAACATTCTCGACATTGATGCAGCAGTAGGACTCTGTGATGAGTTCGAAGAACCAACAGTGGTTATCGTAAAGCACAACAACCCATGCGGCGTTGGATCGGCTGACAACCTTGTCGATGCCTACCGCAAGGCCTTTGCAACAGATACTGTAAGCCCCTTTGGTGGAATCATCGCGGTTAATCGTCCCATCGATATCGATTTCGCGCAAGAGGTCCATAGCCTCTTTGCCGAAGTCCTCATTGCACCGTCATTTAGCGAGGAAGCCCTCGAGCTTCTGCGGAAGAAGAAGGATCGCAGGCTGGTCGAAAATCCGAGCGAATCGACGTCAGGGGCACGATCTATCGTGCCCGTCTCTG
>CAZAGH010000106.1:2446-4707 GCA_964484755.1 uncultured Melioribacter sp.
ACATCAAGGTTATGCTGCACCTTACCATAGACCGTATCAGGTGGGAAGTCTCCCGTCTTGCCGCGAACGCCGGCCGGATGGTTCATCATGATCTCGATGGCTTGCTCGATGCGTGAGACGGCGTAGATTCTAAACTTCTTTGCTTTTACAGCTTCGATAATCTCCTCGGACAGCATGAGGTCTCGTACATTTTGTGCAGGCAGGATAACACCCTGGGTGCCGGTAAAGCCCTTGTCCTTGCAGACCTCGAAGAAGCCGGTGATCTTTTCGTTAACACCGCCAACAGTCTGGATGTCGCCCTTTTGGTTGATCGAGCCTGTGATGCCAATGTCCTGCCGCACAGGGATGTTGGAGATAGCACTCAGGAGAGCAACTACCTCGGCAGCCGAGGCACTGTCACCATCGACACCACCATAGGACTGTTCAAATGCAATGCTGGCTGTAAAGGAAATGGGCTGCGCGCGCGAAAACAGAGATCGCACAAGACCTGAGAGGATATAAACACCCTTGGAGTGGATCGGACCACTCATCTGAACTTCGCGTTCGATATTGATGATACCTGCATTCCCGGCGCTAACGGTAGCAGTGATACGGGCAGGCTTGCCAAACGAGATGATACCGCTACTGTAGACAGTAAGACCATTGATCTGACCAACGCGTGAGCCCTTCACATCCACCAGAAGTACATCCTTCTTGATGCTCTCGCGGATCTCAATATCTGCTCGGTTGCTCCGCTGTTGTCGCATATCGAGAGCATGCTTGACATACTCGGCGCGGATGACACGAGCGTTGCGCATACGTGCATAGTGCGAGGCCTCGCGCAAGAGGTCTGCTGCATAACTGAACTGGAGTGAGATCTTCTCTTGGGAGTCGGTAAATGCAACTGCCCACTCGATAATAGCGCCGGCGGCCCCTTTGTCACAATGCAAGAGATTTTCTTCATTGGACATCATCGACAAAAACGAGCAGTAGTGTCGGATCATGTCAGCGCTGCGCTGCGTATAGGCATCAAACTCAGCATGGATCTTGAACATCTTGTGGAAGTCTTCATCAGCAGCCCACAAGGCAAGGTACATTGCCGGGTCGCCAAGGAGGATCACTTTAACGTCAACATTGATATGATCCGGCTTGAGTGTATTCAGCTGGAACTGATTGTCAGGGGGCTGAATCTCTAGCCTACCGTAGAGCAACACCTTTTTGAGCGTCGTCCAGATTGCAACATCGGAAAGTACATCGATGGCATTCATGACCACGAACCCACCATCGGCTCGTAGAAGCGAGCCCGCCCGGATGTGCGAAAAATCGCTCATCACAAAGCCCCGTGCATCCATGCGCTTTTCGATGGTTCCGAAGAGCGATGCATATGTTGGGGATGTTTCGATAGCAATGGGCGCTGTTGTTGTTTCGTAGTTGTCAACGATCAGATTGATCGAAGTGATCGATTCCAAAGCACGAGCTGCTTCTTCGATGGCCTCGTCAGCCGTGCCGGCATACTTCGCCTGATAGACGCGCACATAGTCGTCGAGATGCTCAAGGATGTGCGCAGAAACACCGTCTAAGAACTCGCGCACTCGATTGCGTGGGAAGCTCTGTTGAATGTCATTGAGAAACGATGTAACAAGGATGCCAACTGCCGCTTGGTCATGTTTGTTGAGTTCCTTGCGGAAGTCTACAAGCACCCGCATCGACATACGACCGATGTCGGCCAGTTCTGCTTGGTGCATGGCATACGCATCGGATATGGCTGTTGCCTGCTCCATCGCAAGCTTGCCATCTTGCACAAGCTGATCTACCTCATCAATTGTCACGGGCTTACCGTCGACGATTGGAAATATCTCCGGACGGGAGGAACCATCCTCGTGCTGCAGCTGACCGACCACGAAGCCCGATGGACGGATCTTTGTATCGAATTCTGATAGTACTGCACGCTCGCGCTCTTGGAAGCGTTGGATGATCTCTTTGCGAGTGGACTGGAATTGCTCCTCCTCGAACAGCTGCGGTATGCGCCGACGTATCACTGAAAGGCACTCATCCATCATACGCTTAAACACCCGACCCTCACCTGCTTCAAACCGGAGCAGCACGGGCGATTCAGGCTGTCGGAAGTTGTGTACGTAGGCAAAGTCGTAGAGCGTTGGCTTCTCGGATTTTATGTCGTCCAGGATTTGCCGAATCGTAGTCATGCGACCAGTGCCGATCACACCCGAAGCCCAGATGTTGTATCCCTGACTACGAATGCGCGCCCCCAGCTCGAGTGCCTC
>CAZAGH010000107.1:0-4682 GCA_964484755.1 uncultured Melioribacter sp.
TCACCCACGAGATACACCACGAAACATTGGTCGACGCGCTAAATATACGACCATGGGCCAAAGGACGCCAAACTCGGGCGTTCATTGTTCGATGAACACAAGTTCATGGAAACGTTAGGCTTAGGACCGATATGGACTATTTCAAGCCGCCGGCGACCCAGGCCTTGACCTTCAGGATGGAGCAGTCGTCCATTTTTGGTCCGGATGGTGGCATCTTGGCAAAGCCAGCCGTGTGTGTGACGGTGCCTACCAATGCACCTGAACGAGCTTGAGCCTCGACAACCGAGCGATCTGTAAGATCGATTCCCGCACTTGGGTTAGCTGCACCGTGACAGCCCACGCACCACGTTGTGAGCAATGGCGCTATCGTGGCTGTGTAGGTTACGTTCGATGTGTCGCAAGCGGTCTCGTTGGAGCAATCGCGGTTCGTAGCCCCTTCCTTGATCCATCGAGCGATTGTGTTGATCTGTTCCGTGGTGAGCTTACCTGGTGGAGGGGGCATGATGTCATCGGGATCCTTCTCCGTGATAACCTCATACAACTCGGATCTGCTCAGGCTGCCGGGGGTAACGTTACGCATAACGTATGCGTACGTTGTAAGCACAACGCCATCCTCATGCGAAGCCTCGTCGTGACAACCAGACATCGCACAATTCGAGATCAGGATCGGCAGCACGTCGCGCGAGAAGCATACAGTCGAATCAGTATTCGTGGTGTCTCCACCGCCAGTATGATCCGTGGTGTCGATCTCTGTCGAGTCGTCGTCATCATGGTCGCGGCCGTGAAATGGACCGTCAATAAGATCGGCGCATGATGTGATCGAAACGGCAAGCAAGAGCACGACAAGTGCACGGAAGGTTGTCTTCATGACGCAAGAATACGTCGGGCTGGCTTTGGTTACAATTCCAAGCTGCCACGCAATCGGTCTACGTGGTAGCGCACATGCGCCTCACGGGCGATACGCAGATCATGTAGCCGCTGGCGCAGTTCCCGCTGATCGTCGATGGTCCCATGTACCCTGGCATCGTGCACGAGCGATTCCAACTGTACTTCCTCCTCGAGCCATGCGAGCTCCTGGCTGCGCAACTGCTCGAGCTGCTCAATGTAGTAGTCGAACGAAACGTCTGATGTGGTAGTCATGAACACCTCTGAACAAATGAAGGATCTCTCCTTCATAGTGCGGTCAGAGGGCCTAAATGTGACATCGGGTATCCACGATCTGGCTATTGACGCACGACAAATGCGCTGTATCTCGGAACGGTAACGGTATACAAGCCGGGCTCATACCAACCATCGTAGATGTTGCCGAGCTCTCTCCCCAGAATATCGTAGGCAACGAGTCGGTAGAATCCAGGGGTAGTTACCGTTACACGCGCTTGTTCGCTACCGTAGAGAATCTTGACATCTACGTCATCGTAATGGTCGAATTCCAGCACACTCAACGGGCCATCCTCGATTTTTCCGCGGGGGGTGAGCCGTTTGCCCGCAAAGGCAGGAGCGTCCTTGGGGTAGCGGTAGATCTTAAAGACCATGTTGTTCCGTGGGGTGCTGCCCTGTGGTGTAATGACCCCGTTCTGACCCACGGGGTTTACATATCGCCATACTTCTCGTTTCTCGGGTGTTGATTCGACGAAGGTGCCAGAAGGACCCACGCAGGAAAGCACATTGCCATTAGGCAGGATCGTAGCTCCGCTGATATTCTGTCCAAAAAACCTGTTCGAAAGAACTTCAGGATAGAGCATTGTAGCCTGCGTGGGCTCAAAGGCGTCGGTACCTGTTCGACGATATGTTCCATCGGGATTGACCGGCAGCTCGATCATGTCCACGCTGGAGGCATTTCCTCCCGTTCGTCCAATGCCGTTGTTAAAGATCGTTACCTTGTTCCAATCACCTGGAACCCAACGTGCATCGTGCTGTCCCCAGAGACGTTGCTGTGCGGCATTCCCCGCCTTATATGTCTGTGGGTTGCCCCACCGATAGACCATCTTGCCGGTTTTGCGGGAGATGATCCAGATCTCATTCAGGTGATGGATGCTAATCATCACTTCATCACGCATGGGATTGTAGCGGACAGAGTTCGCATGAAGCCAATCGCTTCGGTTGCCACCAGCGTTGATATCAATGCGATCTGGATTCTGGTTAACGACGCCAAAGTTGGACTTGCTGGGATCGACATCTTGGATCAGGTGATCCCATGAATTCCATGACCAGACAACTGTCCCACTGTTCGGTCCTGTTGGCTGTACTTCGATCACTCGTTCGGACCACAGGGCATTCTCGACAAGTCGCGAGGGTAGGCGTCCGGCAGCAAATGCCTCAGCCAGTGTGTGGCTTTCCCATACCAGAAGCATGATGTTCCCATTCGGCATGATCTCAACATCATGATGTGAGCGGTATGTCGTCCCATAGTGCTCGTATCTCCAAAGCGTTGTGCCGTCCCATGAAATGCGCTCTACAATGCCTCCTGCTCCGCCCCCTCCCATCGCTTGAACATTTGCAGAGCCCGTGCGCAGGAGCGAACCATCATCGAGTAGCATCACAGCCTGACCTGGCGGGATGTTGCTATTCCAGGTGTTGACGACCTGTCCCTCGTTATCGATGAGATATGTCGTTGCCCGTTGATTTACTGGCGTAAAGAGCGTGTAGCCATCGAAGCACGCAGAAGGATCACTACCAATCAATCCAACCGTGGGTTGTGCAAAAGCAGTCGAGGCCGTTACAAGGAGGAGAAGAACATACCACATGCCCGAAACTACTCAGTTTTCGGGCTCAATAGCGAAGGATAGCGGCCGCTCCTGTTGACGTAGGCATGTACTGTGTGGGGAGTACTATCACCGTTCCACCCTTTCTGAGAACGATTCGAGCAATATCGTCGAGTACATCGTTGATGTCGGGTTGCGAAAGGTCGTCAAAGATCACGTTTCCAGTCTCTTCGTCAATCTTACCGGGTACTTGCCGATTGTCCTCGACGAACAACGTTTGTATACGCCCTTCGGTTGCCGCATGGGCAATGTTGAAGACGCCCTCGATACCGCCATTGTGTGCAGCAGCCTCCACGTAGGCTTCGAGCAATGCATTGCTCTTCTGTCGCACGTGGGGTTCCATGACCTCCCATGCGCGCTGCGTGAGGTCGCGCAGGGTAAGCCGCAGAGGATTTACGCTGATGCTTGATGAGACGAGCCGTGGATTATGGCTAACCGACTGAAAGACAACGCATTGCTCCGTAAGTCCAGCCACAACAAGCGGGAGCTCATCGATTGCCGATACCTCATCGAGGATGATTTTGTCGACTGCACGGTAGAACCTCTGTGTATCCAGCTCCACCTCATCCGACGTTGTCGTGTACCCGACAAACCTGCGCATGCCCCCTGAGTTCGCAATCGCAAAGCCACGCTTGGTGAGCTCTGATCCAAGCAATTGGTCGATCGAAAGAACCTCTCCACCGCGAATAGGTACGGGTTCTAAACCATCTCTGTTGCCAACAAACAACTGTGCCGTCTCTTTGGTAATGCAGAGAACGAAGTAATCTTCGGCGGTCTGCAATAGTCTGAAAAGGGGCTTGACATGAAATGTATCAGCAACGATTGCAAGCTCGGGTACAGACCTATCAAGGTGCTGCGTGATGAATACACCGGGAGCGCGGAACATGGCTATCCCTGCACGACGTTGATTCCAAAACTTCTCGTCACGATCGATGTCGTGAAAGGGGGCCATCAGCATGTCAATCTCGGCCTGACTAAATCCGTTCTTCAACGAATTGTTGAGTTCGCGCACTAGCTGATGAAAGCGTGTGTAATCATCACGACGCTCCGGCTGCGTGCGATGTGTTGGCAGATACAGACTCAAACATGGCTTCGTTGATACAGCGAAGAGATCTTCAATGAGCGGACTGTTGATCAGGTTGTACATCGCATCCTCCGGTGAATGGTGAATGCGGGAAGCTAGGAGTCAGAACCTGCTACAAATCATGACAAAGGTCATGTCGTAAGAATGTCGGCATTGCTCACATATCGTACGCCACCTCTTAGGCTGCGTGCCTCGTTGATCATCGATGCGGCAATGCTACGTGCATGCACGCCGCGGTAGCGAGCGGGCGTAAGGGGATTGAGATACCGCATGAACACTCTACTGATCAGCTCACCGAGTCGAAACTCTTTGCGGTCTCCCATGATGAGTGACGGCTGGAGAATGGATAGCTGCTCAAAACCAAGCGCAGCTAGGTCGCGTTCGAGGGCATACTTCACTTGCAGATAGAAGTACTTGGAATCGGGCGTCACGCCGATCGAACTCACGAGGACAAACTTCTTTACGCCCCGTGCCTTAGCGAGTCGAGCAATGTGCATTGGTAGTTCATAATCGATACGACGAAACTCCGCCTGCGAGCCAGCCTTCTTGATCGTGCTGCCGATGGCACAGAACACAACATCGACATCAAAGAAATCTTCTTGTCCAGTGACTGTATCAAGCTCAGTAACGATATTTAGGATGCGACCATGCGTTGCCCACGGACGTCTGCTCAATGCATAGATGGTATCAAAACCGTTGTCAGCATCGAGCTGTTCAAGCAGGTGGGATCCGACAAGCCCCGTGCCGCCGATGACAAGTGCGCGTTGTGTATTGCTCATGCGGCGTATGACGTAGCTTGACGCAATTCGGTGTTCAGCGCATACGTAAAGCCCTTG
>CAZAGH010000108.1:0-2732 GCA_964484755.1 uncultured Melioribacter sp.
CTGAAAGAATCATTATCACTCGATACCGTGGTCAATGTTACGATCTGGATTTAGTCTGTTCTACTTTCATGTATACCTGGATGCCCGCTTACGCGAGCATGACATTCGCTGCTCCTCGGTACTCGGCACTCAGCACACGGTACTCACGGCTCGCACCTACAGCCACACCTGATATGTTGATTGGGCAATTACCTTTCCTGCGCTTTCAACGGTGATTGCATAGACACCACGGGTAAGTAAAGGCATTGTGATGACATGCTCAGCTGCGCTCGCATCAAACGATGCTTGGTAGACGACGCTACCGCGAAGGTCAACAACCGTTACCGTCCCAGCTACAACCGGCAGATCTCCGGTGATTGATACTGTGTTGCCTCGTTGCTGAACTATTACATTGCTCCTGCGAACGTCGGCGACGCTCGTTACCCCGCCAGTAAGCTCATGCGTGATACCCTGAGCGATCCAACGTGCAAAGTAGTCATTAGGGTGGAGCGAGTTTGCCAGACATGATTTAGCACCCTTGCGTGAATAGACGGCCTGACTTAGTGACGTTACATCTATCATCGATACGTTCGATGTTTGGTTGGAATTCTGCTGAACCACATCCCGAATCTCCTGCAGAAATGAGCGCATGATCGCCGCTCCGTTTGATGGCGCGCCAACGCCGGCGGTGTCTGGTATCATGTTGGCGATGATCAAGAAGGACACCTTGGGCAGGTGCGCACGAACACTGTCGATGCAGCGCTGCATGTGCTGACGAAACTGCTGCGGTGTTGTCTGTCCCCATATGTCGTTCATGCCCATGTCGAGAATCACCAAGTCGGGCTTGTTCGGCACAGCAAGCGGGACGATATAATCGGCCGCCCACTTGATTGTCTTGCCACCACAGGAACTGTTGTGGAGCTTTACATCGTAGCCATACTTTGAAAGAACCTCGGTAAACAACTCACAGTATCCGCGCATGTAAGGGGCTGTTGCAGGGAAGTTGCGTTCATCGCCGATGCTGCCACTGACATTCTGTCCGGACGTTATACTCATGCCAACAGCTTGGATGGCAAGACGGCGCTCCCCATAGAGGATACGCTCGATGTTCGGCAGTGGATGCCCAGCACGAGGTGGAAAGTATTTTGTGAGAAACTCCTGATCCCAGATCATGTCCCGCGCTACTGTGTATGTAACACGCGTCCACGATGTATGCGCAGTATTGACAAGTCCGTTGGGCGAACCGTTACCACGCTTTCCAGGAGTTACGGCAACTGTGCTCGAAACACGTTGACTCTTTTGCGTAAGGGTCCGTCCGTCGATACCGTAATCCTCACCGAGGTTGTAGGTAAGACTACCATCGTAGTTTCTAACGCTAACAATCTTACTAGGCTCGAATAGAAGGTCTGCCTTTGCTCCCACGCCATCGAGCAGAACATATTCGTCGTAGATCGTGTCCCCGACGAATGGTTCAATCATACGCTGAGCATCAACCTGCATCGGCTTGGTCGTAAAACGCGGAAACTCATAGTACCCACCCGAGGTTGGCGTAACCTTGGCCCATGCCGCCCGTGCCGGACTGCACGACCACTGCGCCTCTGTGGCATCAACAGACATCAAAACATCGCCTGTTGCTGAGTAGAATGTGCATGCACCTCCAGCGTAGTATGTCTGGTTAGGCGTTGCTGGAAAAGCATCAGACGGAATCTGTGCCGATACACGTGAGGCTGCAATGCCTATGATGAACGTCAGGACGGAGATGATGGAAGTTCTGCGAAATAGGCGCATAAAGAGCCCCTCTTAATGTGGTGAATGTGTTTGACATCCAACCTACACGTTGGAATACCACCTGACACCTTAACAAAACCTTAACTGTACTCGGCATTCGGGCGCCCCTACCTGGGTTCACAATACACAGAGCCCCGTATCTGCCCAATGGTTCTTGGGGCAGTCTTTTCATCCAGCTCGCCACTATAGGTTGTGATACTCGAGCATATGAGCGTTGCCTTACGTTGACTACCAACCATCACAGTCACTGGTTTGTAGAGTGTGTCGCCAGGTTTGATCTGTGAGAGTACTTCGCGGATATTGAAACGCACGGTGTCTTTGAGTCCATTGTGGACAGCAGTAAACTGCCCCTTATCGTTGCATATTACCATGGCATCGGATGTTTTGAGGGTATCATCGACACTGCAGCTGAAGGCGACAACCCAGCGGTCAACGTTGGTGTATGCTGCAATTTCAGGTTGATCGTCAAGGGCGGGCGGGAGGCCTCCACCATTGCCTTGATTACTCTTCTCAGCAGCTGTTGCAGCACGTTCATGCTGCGACCGCTGAACCACGGCATTCACACCAAGTGGTCCAACAGAGGTCAGAGCAAAGACTACAAGCGACACGATAGCTGGGATGCGCGGATCTGTTCTTCGCAGGGCCATGCTTATGACAACAGTCAACAGGCCAACACTCGTGAGGACGCCCAGCGTGAAACCAACATGATCAATGCCTTCAGTTGTGTATCGTGTCCAGAGCGACCAAAGCCCCATCATGAGCAGTGGAAGCATGAGAGGGTACAACCACGTATGCACAAACTTGAGAAGGGGCTTGGGTTCATTGCGCAGTGGCCATGTAAGCAGCGATGCTAGGATTGCAGTACCCGTAAGCCAGACAACGTAGACAGCCATGTCGGTTGAGATTGATGTTGTCAAGAGCTTTACAGCATAGGCATAGAGTATGGCCGTAAAGATTGCGACCAG
>CAZAGH010000108.1:2832-4661 GCA_964484755.1 uncultured Melioribacter sp.
CGATAAAACATCGACGTGTTAGCGTTCCAGAATGTGCTGACGCCAGAACTGACAGACCAAGCAGCAGCTGCAAAGACATGCACTAGCACAACTAAGTAGACGTATTCAACGATACCGTCGGCGTTGTCAAAGTTGAGGTACTGCGCATGCCATGTTGATGCGCCAACGGCCAACACCGTGAACAACCAGTCTATGATCGTATTGAGCTTTCCTGAGCGACGCAGGATTGTTGATCCGATAGAGACAGCAATGCCGAGTGAGAGTCCCATGCCAGTGCGGATCGCTGTTCTCTCGACACCATTCTCGGGATCTGCAACCGCCACGCTGAAAGCGATTGACATTGCAAAGGCAATGAGACTTTCTCGTGGATAGGTGCGAATGGTCTTGATGAGCGCAGCACCAAGACTGGTCCAGTACGAACCTGTAAGTATCGAAGCCATAGAACACCTCCGTTTAGGCCGACAACATAGCGCCGTAACGTAAGCCCCTTGTTACGACAGTCATCCCCGTGCATCCAAGCACGTGCATGGACTCGGACAATATACACGCTCCCATGGGTACGATGTCCGCTCTGCGCTCATGCAAACCATGAATACTTCGCACTTCTGCGAGCGATAGCGAGCAGAGATACTCACAGAGCTCGTCTACACGATCACGAGAAAGATGATAGTTCTCTACAAGCTCTGCTTTATACTCCGCATGGCCTGCATCAATCATGGCCAGAGCAACGGGAGTACCGGCTACTCCGATGCATGTTGTGGTAGCACCTCGTAGTTGTTCAACATCAACGAGCGCCTCTCGCACCCATGCGCGCGCATCGGTAATGGCTTGACGTGGTAGGGGGCGTTCATTGGCAAAGAGCTCTGTTGCTTTGACGGCACCGATGAGAATGCTGCGTGAAAACGATAAGGCACCATCGACCCCAAAGGCGTATTCTGTTGAGCCCCCTCCGATATCGATCACGAGTGAAGGTGTAGGGGAATTGCCAACGGCGCTCTGGAAGGTGAGCTCAGCTTCGCGTGTGCCATCGATGATGGTGATCTCTTGGCCCAATGCATCTTCGAGTTGCTGTTGAACGTCGCGTCCGTTTGTTGCTTCGCGCATGGCACTCGTTGCAACGACAAGCGTGCGGTCGGGCTGCGTCTGCTCTAGGATGCTGCGAAAGATCTGCATCGACTCAATACCCCTGGCAATGGCATCGGTGCTGATCGATCCATATTGCAGCAGCCCTTCACCAAGGCGTGGTAGGGTGTGGACGTCATGCAGAACTGTGTAGGTGCCGTCATCACGTACCTCGGCAATCACCATCAGTGCGGTGTTGGTCCCAATGTCAATACCGGCCTTGATCACGTTGTTTCGATCCTAGGCATTCTTACGCAACTGATCTGCGATAGCACGCACAACGTCGCGGGCTGCATGCAGAATGTGTGTGCCTGGACCGAAGATGGCCTTGACACCAGCATCGTAGAGCATATCGTAGTCCTTTGGAGGGATCACGCCACCGGCGATGACCATGATGTCCTTGGCATCTTCCTTCGCAAGGGCTGCAATAAGCTGTGGGATAAGGGTCTTGTGCCCAGCTGCCTGACTCGACACGCCGACAACGTGCACGTCGTTATCGGCTGCCTGACGCGCTGCTTCTTCAGGTGTGGCGAACAGTGGGCCTATGTCTACGTCAAATCCGATATCGGCGAATGACGTAGCAATGACCTTAGCGCCGCGGTCATGTCCGTCCTGACCGAGTTTGGCGATCAGAATACGTGGACGCCTCCCAAACTCACGTTCAAAGTCATCAACTTCTTTTCGAACAGCCGCATACTCGGGATCGT
>CAZAGH010000109.1:0-4656 GCA_964484755.1 uncultured Melioribacter sp.
AAGCCCAGATGTTGTATCCCTGACTACGAATGCGCGCCCCCAGCTCGAGTGCCTCGACAGCTCGCGGCTGACCAACGATCTTCTTGAGCGGCTTGAGCTCCTTCGTGCTCGACTTGAATGGTAGTGCCGACGCTGGACATGTCCAACGCAGTTGTTTTACTGCAACTTCCTGTATCCTCGGTGTTTTCATCCTCTACCCCAATGTTCTATTCGACACAACTCCTTCACATCACAGAGCTCGCATGCACCCTCATCAACTGGTCGTACAACAAAGAGCCCTGCATGAAGATCCGATGCGATCTTCCCCACAACATCAAGAATCAGCTGATTCTGTTCCGTAAGGGGCTTATCAAGAAACTCCTTGGTGTCAGCGTTGGGCTTCAACGTTTTGATGCCCACTGCATCCTTCGGCACCTCAAACGACGGATCCACGAGGGCTATCTTGTTAACTGGGTCATTGGTCAGGTGCAGTGACTTGCCAAACGAGCGATAGAACGCCGCAAACGGCTCGGCCACGATACCTCGATGTAGAAGCCACAGACGCGCAGCCTCAAGGTAGATAGGCATCTGAGACAGTTGTCCGGATTGTATCTCTGCAAGAGTGTACCCAGAGCTTGCCGTTGCCTTATAGTCGTTTACAACCAATGTCAGGCGACCATCCCGATACCCAACATCGATTCGGTCAACACGTGTCGAGACGCGCAGGGTTCCTTGCCCCTCCATCGACGGTACTGCAAGTTCTTCATCAATCGCGATCTCAAGCAACGTTGGATAATGCGCTGTGGCCTGCTGATAGGCAATCTCTAAATGCAGCCACTGCAAGAGTAGTCCAGGCCGCTCGTCCGTTCCAAAGAGCGCGTGCCTATCCAGCATAGCATAGGCGTGCTGCCACTCCTGCGTACCCATGCGCTGATGCGCAATCATCTGCAGCTGCTGCCAATACGCGTCAACGTTTGCTGGATCAAGGCGTACCGAGAGCGACAACAACTCATCCACCGATGAGATGCTGTCATACGGCACGGCTGGTTGCAGCGACCGAAAGAACTCGGCAGCTACATCATGCAGCATGGTGCCACGCTCGAGCGGAGAGAGCTTCGCATCGTTAATGTCAACATGACGCAGCCGCAGGATCTTTTCGGCGTAGAATCGGAATGGGCACTGTGAGTACAAATCCAATCGTGATGGACTTAGTGGACGCGTCCGCTCCTGCTCAAGGCGCTCGTGGAGCTCAGGAATCGTTATGTTGTTGATCGTTGCACATTGTGGCATACGATAAACATCACGTGTAGACGGACGCAGATCATACGGGTGCACTGCTACGCGATTGTGTATATCGAGCAGAGGAGGCGTCTTCGACGATGGCGTGCGTCCAAGCACATCAATCAATGACGAAGGCAATGTCACCGCCCGATCAATGTGCTTCGGCCTGGTCAAGACAAGACGTCCACCCTCTTGCACAGCAAAAGCTATATCCGTCATGGCCTGCACATACATACGCTCGAGCACACCTGGGATAATCTCTCGGTCGGTGATGTGCTCACTCACACGAGGAAACTCCCCTTCGATCATACCGAGCACGTAGACGCGCCGCCACGTTCGGCACCGCAACTCTGCCGGTGCAACAACGGCAACTCCTGTACCTGCCGCTCTCTCAACCCTGCTTGCCGCAGAAACCACAAGACGCCACCAGTGCTCTGCATGTTGCTCAAATGTCAGAAGCTGCAATCCATGACGTTCTGCAAGCCCCGTATAGGCATCAAGACAGTCTGTAAGCTGCTCACACGCTTCCTGCTGGCGTGCTGCAAGCCCCATTCCATCGATTGCGGTGCGGATTGACACTGCAAAGGTTACCGCTGAAAGGGGCTCACCACTACCCGAAGGAACAACGAGCGCAATACTGTTGATTGCCATCGATGCTCGCTCGGCTCGACGCAGTCTACGCTCGATCGTCCGCTGCTCATCAGGATCTATGCTGTCGCTCTTGAGCAGTTCCGCGCAGCTCGCAGCGATGGCATCTAGACGGTTCTGCCATCCACGTATGCCTTCACCCCCAGGTATGCGTTCATTACGAGCAACATACAGCAGATCGGCATTGCCTCGTATCTCGGTTATCACTGAACCGTGTGAAAGAAGTCTCTCGATATCATCGCGCAGCCACCTGCGTATCACAAGATCGCATATCGCACGCACGGCCGTCGCAGCAGGTGTTGCGGCAAGAGCAACATGCCTCTTGGATTCGAGTGGCACACCTGCTCGGCGTGCATGGTCATCAATGATCTGTCGGTAGATCGACGCGCCCGGCACGCAGATGGCGATGTCGCGCAGGGAGATCGCATCGGCGACATCATGCTTAATGGAAGCCATGATGCGCCGTACCTCTTCTTCTCGACTTGGAAGCGTTGATACAACAAGTTCATACTCTGGCAGCTGCTCCGCACATGAGCCGTGGTGCCAACCATGAGCAACATACCAGGCCGCGTCCGTCGCAGATGCGCTGATCGATTCCGATACCCCAGACACTGGCGCAAGCTCTGCTGCAAATCCGATTCCAACGTCCCAGCCATACTCTGCTAGCGAAGCAAGAAGCTCCTTATCTGCCTGAGTAACACCGTGTGTAGCGATCATGACACATGCGCAGATCACATCGCCAGATGCATTGCGCAGCGGACGCTCGGCTATCTCATGGATCGCTTGTTGCACAAGTAGTTCGTAGGCACCACGATCACAGGCAAGGCCGCCGTATAATTCATATAGCCGCTTCCATGCGGCAGCGATCTCAGCGAGCATTCTACCACGGCGCGTATGAGGTCCGGCCTTGTCGGCAAGTTCATCAACTGCTGCCGGCGTCACACCGTATTGCGTCCAACGCACAAGCTTCTGTGCTTCGAGTCCAATCGACTGCAGCATTGAGCTGTCGGCCACGACGTGCCGCAGGAGAATATCGACAAGATGTTCACTAAGGATCGTTGGTGCTGATGTGAGAAGATGGGTACCTAGACGTCGAAGAAACGACGCCATGGTCTCGATGATTGGTGGCTCGCCGTGTCCGTTATGTTGGGCCCATGCGCGCAGAACAATTTCTGCCTGACGCGCCGTTGGAACAATGACAATACAGGGCACCGCCGGCAAATGACGAATTCCATCGACGATGTTCGCATGCTCAAGTAGCGGCAGAAATGCCGACTCAATCCGCGACGTTACCCAAAGCCCCATAGCATCAATTGATCACGTGCGAAGCTATCTTCGCACTGGTATAGAAAGTGTTACAATATGACCCACGACGTTCGACAACGCAAATCAGTGGCAAGTTTTTCGTTGCTTGTCATCATTGCCATCATTCTGGCTAGCTGTAGCAGCGTGCAACCGGTGCGTGTGCTCGAAAAAGACACCTATGTGGCTACAGGGTCTCTCGGCGGTGCATTCCTGCCCGAGAAATCACCGGCCGGAATCCTTCCCTACCTCACGGTAGGGGGCGCGCATGGCGTTACGGATGATCTAACGATGCATGGTCACATTCATGCGCTCCTTGCGGCCTTCGGTGTTGCCGGCATTGACTACGGTGCAAGCTATCGGGCGCTACGCCAGGATGGTGCTGTGCCAGAGGTAACCGTGAGCGGACAGCTTTTGATGTTTGCCAAGCTTTCATCAGAACCAAACCCTCGCGTCTACCCCAACCTTAGTGCAAACGCTTCGTGGAAGGTGGGCGAGCAGTCACTGGTTTATACCGGATCACACGCTACCATTCAGTTCTCAAACGGCGATGTATTCGTGAGCCCCTTCGTCGGATATCAATTCCCGGTCAGCAAGACCTTTGACCTGCAGATCGAGGGTATCTGGCAAGCAGCGAATCGCAATACATCGGCTGGAGTGTTTGAAGGACTTTCCTCCATCAACGGAGTGGGCTCATATGGTTTCTACATTGGAGGGATCTACAAGCTATGATGAAGCGCATTCTTTCGATTCTTGCTTGCGCCTCGGTGGTCATGACAAGTGGCTGCACGATGGACTCGTTCCTGTTCAACACGCTCCCGCTTTCATCATACGACCTATCTCGTGCTGTTATTGCCGACTCTCTCGTCGAAGCAGTAACACTCAAGAGCGGTAGTGAAACACTGTATGGGTTCTACGTTAAACAACCGGATACAGAGCGCGTAGAGCCCCATCAAGTGATCCTCTACCATCATGGCAACAAGCATAACATCGAAGCCTACTGGGATCGAGTCGAGCTGTTGTTCCGTGCTGGATTTGATGTCTTCATCTACGATTATCGCGGCTTTGGCATGAGTACAGGCTCATCGTCTGAGCAAGGACTACATGAAGATGCCCTTGCGGCATTGAATTACCTGCGCTCGCGCAAGGATGTCGACACCACGCAGATCGTCAACTATGGTTTCTCGCTCGGCGGCGTTCCGTGCATGTACCTCTCTGCATACGCCCACAAACCAAAGTGTGTTATCACCGAGGCAATTTTTGCATCGTCTGAAGCTCTGATTCGCACAGGTACACTGCTTGACGTTCCTGGCAACTACCTGATGAAAGGCACCTTTAATAACGTTGAAGCCGCACGCATTCGTACCTCGCCAATGCTGATGCTGCATGGCACGTCCGACACCTTTGTGCCATTCAATCAGCATGGGAAGTACATCTTCGAAGAGG
>CAZAGH010000110.1:0-4634 GCA_964484755.1 uncultured Melioribacter sp.
AGTAAGCGGATGGAGTGAAGACATCCGCCAATTGGTCTACGCACTGATGATGTGCTGAGTTGACAGTGCCCTCAAAGACTCCCATATAGTGACGGAGAATCGTTCCGGGCTGCAACTCAACCCCATGCGTGGCATCGATCTTGGTCTCCGGATCTTGACGGTGCTCAATCGTGGTGGGATGCTGTGATGGGATATCGGCGATCAACGTGCCGCCATAGGCAACGTTGAGGATCTGCATACCTCTGCAAACACCAAGCACGGGCATGCGGAGTTCGCGCGATGCGTGAATGAGTGCAAGTTCCATTGCATCACGTGCGGGATCCATTTTGCAAAGTGAACGCATACTCTCGCGTTCATATTCAACTGGATCCACGTCAGCACCACCACTCAGGAGCAGTCCGTCTGCTTGCTTCAGAGCTTCAACCGCATCATCTGGTATAAGTCCACCAAGCTCCACGACCTCTACATCCTCACGAGCAGTCTTGAGCCAATTGATGTAGTTATCGACATTCGCCCCTTCACTCTTCGAGATGGCAATCTTCATTCTGGATATCCTGGAGAATTCGTTCTGTAAACTCTGGCGCATTGATCATCATCTGCACGTGGGCCACATAGAGCCGCGTTTGGTGCAGGTCGTTTGACGAATCAACGCTGCGAATCTTTGCAATGTCTTTGTCTGTCGTCACCACTACTGCCTTGAACGACGCCGCGGCATCTCTGATCTTCCAGATGTCTGCTGTGCGATAGCGATGATGATCACCAAAAGCGATATGCGTAGCTATCGTATAACCCCGCTGCTCAAGAGAAACTCTGATACGTTCAGGATTGGCAATGCCACTGACAACAACAACCGGTGCATCCTTGGGGGCATCGCACTGTATAACCGATGATGACGTTACGATCAATGCATCCGGATTGCAATGCTGCATGACATTTGTACGAAGACCATCATGCGCACAGATAACGATGGAAGCACGACGCAGCTCGGAAAGGGGCTCTCTGAGCCGTCCATGTGGAAGGAGTGTACCACGTATTGTCTCATCGTTTACCAAGACAATGTCACAGCTACGATGTAGAGCTCGGTGCTGATAGCCATCGTCAACAATAATCGCATCGCAGGGTAGGCGTCCAGCAGCATAGGCTGCGGCTTCGACCTTGTCGTTGCTTACAACAACGGGCACGCTGAGCATTGAGGCATGCATGAATGCTTCATCCCCGGCTCGCTCAACGGTGGTCATGATAGCTGAACCATCATGCACAACGACGAGTCCACGAGACCGTCTTCGATACCCACGCATCACGATTGCAGGCCGCAGACCCTGTTCTTGAAGTATGCGAGCCACCAGCTGCACAGCTGGGGACTTTCCTGTGCCGCCAATACTGATGTTGCCGATGCTAATAACGGGCTTGGTAACAGGCACAATGGGACGCGTACGTGCATCAAACTGCGCGTTACGTCGAGTGATGATCCAAGAGTACAAACGTTGTAGGATCGACATCACACATCCGAAGTTAGGTTGTGCATGCGTTCGTTCATCTCGTTAATCGACGATTCCACGAATTCTCGGGATGCATCCAATGGAATGGTCCAATGCTGGTCCACATACAGATCGATCGATGCGAAGAGCTTTGGCAACTGAAACTTATCCCATGAGCGTTCGAACGTACGCGAGCGGCTAGCCTTCATACGCACAAGGATCAATGGAACACCAGCACGCTGCGCGGCAACCACAGCGCCCGGTTTCGCTTGATGTGCAGGACCGCGAGGTCCGTCAGGCGTTATCAGAACAACGCGCGACGACGCTTCATGCACAAGCTGCTCAAGTGCTTCTTTGCCACCCTTCGATGAAGACCCCAGAACGACTCCATAGCCCCAGTCCTGCAAGAGCCGAGATAGTAACGATCCATCTTTGCTGGAACTCACAAGAGCAACCGGCCGAAGGGCACGAAAAGCGAACCAGACTGGGAGCATTTCACCATGCCAGAACGCAACAATAGATGGTCCCGTGGGCAGCCTACCATGAACACGAATCGTCCACGTGCGCGCCAGGAGTCGAATCACGATCGAAAGTATCCATGCCTTCATCGACGACTCAACATTGATGTGACAATGGTTGCGGCGGTTACACTTGCACCTGCACCGGCAAGCATGTGCTGAACCTCCTGCATCGCTGCATGAAGTTCAAGCCTACGGGGCCCATTCTCGAGCAGGTCGATGATATCACGTGCAAGAAGCTCGGGCTTGGCATCAGACTGAATAAACTCTCGAACAACATTACGTTGCAATAGCAGGTTAGCAAGAGTCACAGAGCTAATATTCGCAAGATGTTTGCTGATGTAGAAGCTTAACATGGAGGTTCGGTAGAATGTAGAAAACGGCAGACCCGCCAATGTTGCTTCAAGAGTAGAGGTCCCAGCTTTGATGAGTCCAGCCGAACAACGACGCATCTCCAAGATGGCGTCATTGCTGAGATGGGCGCCCGCATCGACCAATGACTGCATGCCGGCAGCATCGACGTTGGCAGACTTTGCAACCACCATCTCAACGTGCGGATGTGTCTTCCGCACATGTTGGACCACAGACGTGATCAACGGTACATGGTGATGGATCTCTTGGCGTCTACTACCCGGCATGAGCAATACGCGCATAGGGTCGCGATCAGCTGGAACATCTCCCATTGCCTCGATAAGAGGATGCCCAACATACTCCGCCTTGATCTGGTGCTTTCCGAAGAACTCAACCTCGAACGGAAACACCACTAGAAGTCGGTCGACAACTCTCGCAAGCTCTGCAGCTCGTTTCTCGCCCCATGCCCAAAGCTGAGGCGCGATGTACCAAACAACGGGCAGACGTGGACTTCTCACACGTGCGGCCAATCGCATGTTAAAACCAGGATAGTCCACGGGAATGAACAGATCCGGTTTGTTAACCGCGATGGCCTTCTCACAGCGTTTAAGAAGATCCATGAAGAATGAATAGCGCTTCGCAACCTCGTAGAACCCCGTCACAGCAAGATCCCTGATATGCGCCAGTGAGCGCAAACCCTGCATTTCCATGAGGGGGCCACCGAATCCTTCAAAGATGACATCGGGTAACTGCTTGCGGATGGCTGCCATCAGCCGCGCAGCATGGGCATCGCCCGAGGGCTCGCCGGCGGTGATGAAGATTCGGGGTGGTCGGTACGTGTCCATGGCTCGCTATGCAGTGGCACGAATTTCGCTATATTTTCGTCGGCCGAACAGAGGTTTCTCATGCGTAAACGACCATCCATCATCGCACTGACGCTACTTGCGTCGATAGGACTGTCCACTGCAGGACAGGCCCCACGCCTTACACGCGTATCGAATGCCGGCGCATCGGCTCTGGATCCGGAAACAGTACTTCGTGTGGCGGATGGTGCTTCACTGACACTCGGCATCGAGAATGAAAAGAATGCCAAGTACTTCGAAATCCAATGGTTTAGAAACAACGAGCCCCTTTCCGGTGCAACGAGCCCTGAACTGCGGATCCAACCAACAGATGGTGCATTTACCGGATCGTACCATGCAAGGCTAACAACACCTTGCTCGCAGATCACAACTGCTCCGGTGTATGTAGAGCAAGATCAGATCAACAACGATGTTATCTCGAAGCCATTCGTGGTGGCCGATATCGAGTTGGATGATATTTATCCAAACCCGGTGACGGACAAGGCTACAGTTACTTTCCGCCTACCTAAGGCCGTCAAGGTTACGGTCTACGTTACTGATCTTGTAGGAAACAATGTAGCAACGGTGGTCAACACTACCCTGCCGGCCGGCATTCACAGTGTTGAATACATCGTGCGGGGAACAACGACATCCTCCAGCATGTACAATGTTGTGCTTGAAGCACCAGGCTATTCGATCGTCAAGCCAATGCTTGTTGTCAAGTAACAACGCCTGTTACTGACGCTTCTTCAAAACGACTCGTTCAACACGCCTCGGTGTGGCCGATAGCACCGTACAATCGTAGTGTTCAAGCTGGATCACATCGCCCATCGACGGTATGCGTCCAGCATAGTTGTTGATCATACCCCCCAGCGTTTCATAGTCTTCGCTTTCTGGAAGGGGCTCTTGCAGGATTTCGTTCGCTTCGTCGATGCGAATTGATGCATCAAGCTCAATGGCATCCAAAGTCTGATTTGAATGCAGCGGAGCTTCGTCGTCGTATTCGTCTTGAATATTACCGACCAACTCCTCAATGATGTCCTCAAGCGTGAGAAGTCCGGCCGTACCGCCAAACTCATCAAGAACGACAGCCATGTGCACCTTGTCGCGCTGCATGTCGCGCAGAAGGCGCTTGAGCATCACATCTTCCTGCACAACGTAAGGGGCATGCAGAATGTCCTGGAGGATGATGAGGTCTCGGTGATGCATCAACGTGAGCAAGTCTTTGGCGTAAATGATGCCGATGATCGTGTCAATCGAATCAGAATACACTGGCAAACGTGAATACCCCTCACGCATGACGATATCAAGCATCTCTGTGACCGAGAGCTTGCTATCGAGTGCCGTGATCTTCGAGCGCGGCACCATGACCTGCGCTGCCGTTGTTTCTGTGAACTCGAATACATTATCGATAAGCTCTTGTTCCGAGACTTCCAGAGCCCCCT
>CAZAGH010000111.1:0-4623 GCA_964484755.1 uncultured Melioribacter sp.
TTGAAGTTCGATTTCAGTGAAGGGGCTGGCAATGTACGCATCACCGAGATCGAGTTTGCGCGCAGTAATGATAACCATGGTTACGTTATGACGTCAAACGGCAACATCTTCGTCACGTCGGATGCTGGCGCAACATGGACCAGGAAGTCATGTCCAGAAAAGCTTGGTGGACACTACTTCCACGGTAAAGCACTTGCGATTCATTCCACCGACCCATCTCGCATCGTCATCGGTGGCACTGGCTATGATACTCCTGCCGTATACATCAGTGATGATGCCGGCAGCACCTTCACACCACTTGTTGGTCTTCCACCATGCTTGGTGCTGACGCTTGCGATGTCAGATGATGGACGCTACATCGCAGCAGCAACGGATGTGGGAGCATTCATCTACGATAAGCAGCAGAGCGCATGGACGGACGTAACAGAGCTCGGTGCGCCTGATCAAACCTATTGGCATGTGGATCGTGTAGAGCCCCTTGGCCTCTTCCGCTTCAGCACCTATGGACGCGGCATTTGGGACTTCACCGTTACCGGCACAACCGATGTCCAGGAAGGTATTGTGGAGCGTCCACGCCTCACAGCCATTGGCCAACTCGTAAACGGCGTTTCATCGATTGCCATCACAAGCGACCGCGAAATAGACGCCACGATTGTATGGTATGATATGTCGGGCAAGCGATATGGGGAAGATCGCATCCACATACACCAAGGGACAAAGGTACAAGAGGTACCAAGTGACGCAAGGCGTCATGGGGCTCGCACATGCGTAATCACAACGAGTGATGGTACCGTATCGGCAGCCCTGGCCCCATAACACAATGCTGTCTTGTATGTATCTGTTACTTCTTCTTTTCACAAGTATTTCGCTGCATCCTCAATCGAATGAGCAGGGGCAGCCGCATGGTCTTGCAGTGAGTGAAGCAATCCGTGATGCGCGCTATGCAAGAATGCAGCAAGGTGAAGTGCTGCGCATGCAAGCGGGCGTGCAAGGGACGTGGAGAGAGGTTGGATCTTCGAACCAGGCTGGACGTGTTGTGGATGCGGAGTACGATCATACAACGGGTCGTGTATGGCTTGCCGGGGCAGGCGGAACGATCTGGGGTGGCGATACGTCAGGTGCAAAATGGAAATGTTATTCTGATGCTCGCAGCGTATCCAATCCGTTACTCTTGAAGTTCATACGAATAGCTGATGGGGGTGAGCGACTCGTGGTAGTATCTGATACATCTGGAGTCTGGCTCTTTGATATTGCTAACAACGTGTGGAGCCAAGCGGATGGACTTACTGATCTTCGGAAGACAGGTAGTTTTAGCCACGCAGTCACATTGAAACGCGAAGGGCGCATAGAGATTCTGGTCGTGGGGAAAGAGAGAGATAACGCAAGACGTGCTGTTCGTAATGTTTTGTATCGAAGTATTGATGGAGGGGCATCCTTTCAACGACTGCTCTATTTCGATTTATACTGGCATTTATGGACAGATGGAGAGCAGGAAGCTTGGCTGTTTTACGGTACCGCGCTTCGTAAAATTCAAACCGATGGAACACTTTCGGAAACTGATGCTAATCCGTTAGCCGATTATTGGACGAGCTGGGGATATGATAGGAGTTTACAGGGTGCTGTGTTCGCCGGTGCAGATCTCGGGTCTGTGATCATGGCTGCGACGCGCTCTGATAGCACACGGTTTTATGAAACGACAGATGGTGGTGTCACCTGGAGTATTGTCAGCGAACTCCCGTTTCGCCCCTTGGGAGTCCGATCATTCGCACAGGCTTACGAGGATGGGTCATACATATTTGGTGGTACAGACGCATATCGAAGTACAGACGACTGTCGAACATGGACAAAAGTCAATAGTTCAGAGGAGTACTACAGCGATGTTGCATCGAAACTTCACGCTGATATCACCGCCGTGAGAAGCTTCCCGCAAGAAGTAACGTTCATCTGCACTGGGGGTGCTGCCTATATCACGCGAAGCGGTGCAAAGCTCGTCCGTAATATCACCCTCAACAATCTGAACATTGGTCGCTACTATGGCACGTACACAAATCGCATTACACCGAGCACTGTTTACGCTGGATCGCAGGATCAAGGACTGCAGCGCAGTCAGGTAGACGAAGGGGGTGTGCGTCCCTTCCAGCAAATGATGCCGGGTACATACAGCCGACTTGTTTCTGGTGATGGCGGTACCACTCTATTCTGCGTCAAGCCAGGGTCGGTAATCATCATTCCAGAAACCGAGAAGGAATGGTTGCCTGTGGCGCATAGACTGCAACTCGGTTACGGACTCGAGCTGCCGCCGCTTGCAGTAAGATCATCGATGCCTAAAACGGTCTTTCTCGGTGGTGGAGCGCGGTCGAATTGTATCTTCACATACAGTTTCAATGGAGCAGAGCTTATCGAAGATTCGGTAAACCAGGCTTTTACTGGGAAAATCTCTGCACTTGCATTTGCGCCAAGTGATGACAGGGTTGGTTACGCGTTAACCTCGGCCAATACGTCGTATAGAACAACCGATGGTGGTTCAACGTGGCATGCTTACAACCTATTCTGGCTTGATCCAGGTCCGCAAGGATACGCATTGGCCATAGACCCGCAGGATGCTGGGCGCTATGCTATAGGGGGCATAGGGCTGGGCAACTATCCGCAGGAAAATGTGTACCTCTCGCAGATCAACGGTCCACGGATACTCATAGGTCTACCGCCTTGTAATGTAAACTCGCTTGCATTCTCGGCAGACGGCCATCATCTAGCGGCTGCAACGGACGCTGGGGCGTTTATCTATCACACAACCAACAACGAGTGGACTGACATTACCGAACTAGGCTCGCCAGATCAAGTGTACATGCACGTTGAGTATGTAGAGCCCCTTGGTCTCTTCCGCTTCAGCACGTACGGACGCGGCATTTGGGACTTCACCGTTACCGGCACAACCGATGTCCAGGAAGGTATTGTGGAGCGTCCACGCCTCACAGCCATTGGCCAACTCGTAAACGGCGTTTCATCGATTGCCATCACAAGCGACCGCGAAATAGACGCCACGATTGTATGGTATGATATGTCGGGCAAGCGATATGGGGAAGATCGCATCCACATACACCAAGGGACAAAGGTACAAGAGGTACCAAGTGACGCAAGGCGTCATGGGGCTCGCACATGCGTAATCACAACGAGTGATGGTACCGTATCGGCAGCCCTAGCCCCATAACATGCAGAGTTACTAACTTTGCAGCCTTCAGCGTATAGCGCAGCCCGGTAGCGCGCCACTTTGGGGTAGTGGAGGTCGTGGGTTCAAATCCCGCTACGCTGACAAATTGTAGGGGCGACCCTATGTGGTCGCCCAGTAAAATGTCAGCGGCGACCCTACGTGGTCGCCCAACAAGAGGGTAGACACGATCCCACCCGGTCGCCCAACTGCAAAACAACGTTCCCGACGGTGATTTTTATCGACTGACCCATGCATCAATCGCCGTGGGCGACCACATGGGGTCGCCCCTACGATTATCATAACAGATACTTCTCAATACCTTGAAAATCCGGAATCCATTCCATATTTTCAAGGTACATGATACAACGTCATATACAGCAACAGCTTACGAAGAGGATTGCCTCTGTACCGGTGGTGGCGCTCCTCGGGCCACGACAGGTGGGGAAGACCACGCTTGCTAAATCTGTTAAGATAGATAAGCCCCTTGTATACATAGATTTAGAACGCTCATCAGACCTTGCGAAGCTCGAGGATCCGGAGTTGTTTCTTACTGCTCATCGGGGTTCGCTGGTTGTGCTCGACGAGATACAACGTCTCCCCAACCTTTTTCCGTTGCTACGCTCGCTGGTCGATGAACGCAGGGAGCAAGGTGAGCGCGCCGGGCATTTTTTGATTCTTGGCTCGGCAACGCCCGAGCTGCTTCGTCAGGGGTCTGAAACACTAGCTGGACGCATCAGCTACTTCGAGCTTTCACCATTTCAGTTGCGAGAGCTCGGCGAAGTAACTGATGAGGGCATCAACAAGCACTGGTTTCGTGGTGGGTTCCCAGAGAGCTATCTGTCTGATTCGGATGAAATCGCCATGCAATGGTGCGACGACTTTTTGACAGCATATGTAGAGCGTTATATCCCGCAGCTGGGTGTGATGGCAACGCCACAGCAGCTCCGTCGATTTTGTACAATGCTGGCCTACCAACAGTCATCCACCGTGAACTTCACGAAGTTGGGCAACGCACTCGGACTCGATAGCAAAACGGTGCGTACCTACATCGAAATCTTGGAGGGACTCTACCTTATCCGAAGGATTCCCGCATGGAGCACAAACGTTGGTAAGCGTCTGGTAAAAGCTGCAAAGTTCCAATGGCGAGATTCGGGACTCGTCCATGCTCTCCTTGGGCTCGGCAGCATTGATCAGGTTATGGGGCATCCAATTTGTGGGCACTCCTGGGAGGGATACTGCACAGAGCAGATACTCAACGCGCTTCCCAAGGGTGTAGTGGCAAGTCACTACAGAACGCATGCAGGTGCCGAAGTGGACCTTGTGCTATCGTTCCCCGATGGACGCACCCACGCTATTGAAATCAAGCGGACACTTTCACCGAAGGTTACTCCATCCCTTCTTGAGAGTATGGACAC
>CAZAGH010000112.1:0-4615 GCA_964484755.1 uncultured Melioribacter sp.
TCTGGGCATGATGTTGGGATGCTGAGGTTGAAGAACGAGTCCTTCACAAACTCAACATGGTTGAGGTCGCCGTTGAGTGCTGCGCGCAGCATGGCACGAGTGTGCTTGATCTTCATGCGGCTACCAACGCCGTACGGACCACCGCTCCAGCCTGTGTTGACAAGCCATACGGTAGAGCCGTGTGTGTTGATCTTATCGCGCAGCAGATTTGCATACACGCTCGGATGATGCACCATGAACGGGGCTCCAAAGCATGTAGAGAACGTTGCTGATGGTTCCTTGACGCCTGCTTCTGTGCCGGCAACCTTTGCCGTGTAGCCAGAGAGGAAGTGATACATCGCCTGCTCTGGTGTAAGCTTAGCGATTGGTGGCATAACGCCGAATGCATCAGCTGTGAGGAAGACAACGTTCTTGGGGTGTCCGCCACGGTTGTCTGGTGCGATGTTCGGGATGTGCTCGCGTGTGTACGAAGCACGTGTGTTTTCCGTGTGCACTTGCGAATCAAGATCGATCACGCGTGTTTCTTCGTCGATGTCGACGTTCTCAAGGATCGTACCGAAGGTGCGTGTAAGACCATAGATGATTGGCTCTGCTTCTGCGTTCAGGTTGATCACCTTGGCATAACAGCCCCCTTCATAATTGAACACGCCATCATTGCTCCAGCCGTGCTCGTCGTCGCCGATGAGTGCGCGCTCTGGGTCTGTTGAAAGCGTTGTCTTGCCTGTGCCGGAGAGACCGAAGAACAGTGCCGTGTCGCCATCCTTGCCGATGTTGGCCGAGCAGTGCATCGACATCACGCCGAGCTTTGGCATCAGGTAGTTCAGGACGGTAAAGATCGACTTCTTGTTCTCGCCAGCATAGCTGGTTCCACCGATGAGCACAAGCTTTTGCTTGAAGCTCAGGATGATGAATACTTCGCTGAGTGTTCCATCGATCTCTGGGATTGACTTAAACCCAGGGACCGTAACGACCGTAAAGCCAGGAAGGAAGTTTTCGAGTTCTTGTTCCGAAGCCTTGATGAACATGTTCTGCACGAACAGCGAGTGATAGGCTTCTTCTTGGATAAAGCGCACAGGCAGCTTGTACGTTGGATCTGCGCCTGCGATCAGGTCTTGTACGTACACGTCACGTCCTTGCAGGTAGGCAAACACGCGCGTCTTGAGCGCGTTGAACTTGTCCTCTGCAAAAGGTTTGTTAACCTTGCCCCACCATACGTCGCCCTTGGTGTCGTCTTCTTCAACTACAAACTTGTCGTTTGCCCGGCGTCCGGTATACGGCACAGAGTTCACACACAGCGCGCCGTGCTCCGAGAGGATGCCTTCTTCATAGCTCAGAGCGTGCTCAACAAGCTCCGGTGCAGTGAGGTTGTAGTGAATGTCGCCAAGGTTGTGCAACCCCATTCCGTGAAGTTGCTGCTCGAGGACGTTGGTGCTCATAGAACGATCTTTCTCGTAATTGTGCGTTTGTGATGTGCAGGTGCACGTGCAAATATCGGGCTTTTTGATGACAGCATTTGCAGACGGTGAATATCTTCTCTCCGACGACGTCGTAGATCACGTAGAACGCGTGATCGAAGACCTCCGTTCCAACCAATCGGTTGTAACTCCTGCACTTGTTGACCGTATTCGCACACACATCTGTAAGGGGCAGGCAGACCACGCTAGGATGCTTGTTGAACTGGCCACCGGCACGATGCGCGCCGACCGCCTTGGCAAACGGCGTCATGGCTGGCTGTTTACAAACCAAATGGCCGAGCAATCCACGCATCCCGACATTGCGGCCTACCACGCTCAAGCATTTACAGGATGCGAGCAGGTGCTCGAGATCTGCACAGGCGCAGCCCTTGACACATTTGCCCTTTCACGTGTGGCCTCGCGCGTTACGTCCTACGAGGCCGACCCTCTCATCCATGCATGCTCGGCTGGAAACCTGCGTCGAGCAGGGGCGCTCAACGTTACGTGCCTCAACGACCGCTGGACGGGTCAGCATGCCCCAGAAGCCGATGGCGTCTGGGCCGATCCCTCGCGCAGGGAACAGCAGCAGCGCAAACGCAGCGCAGCGGAATACGAGCCACCTCTCAGCAGTATTCCCAATGCCCTTATCGTGGGTATCAAGGTAGGTCCCGGCGACATCGTCGACGCCCCGGGATACACCTCCGAATACATCGGATTCGGTCGCGAATGCCGTGAACGCATTTTGTGGAAAGGACACGGCACGTCCAACATATGGGTGACGTTGGTGGATGGCATCAGGGGCACGATGTATCGTGCTCAGAAGGGACGAGAGGGACAGGAGGGACAGGGTACGGGGTACAAGGTACTAGGTACGAGGTACGAGGTACAAGGTACGGGGTACAAGGTACTAGGTACGAGGTACGAGGTACAAGGTACTGGGTATAAGGTACAGGGTACTGGGTACGAGGTACAAGGTACTGGGTACAGGGTACTGGTTGAACCACACAACGCCCTGATCGCATCAGGTCTGTTAACCCAGTTTTTTGAAGAGCACCAGATGCGTCCGCTTGATCCACGCATTGGATATGGCATAACGGACCACGAGCCCCCTGCATCACCCTGGTATACCTCGTACAAAATCCTGCACATAGAAGACGGCGCATCGGAACGGCGCATGCAGGAGCGCATCTACGAGTATGGGTGGGGAGCCGACACCGTCATCAAAAAACGCGGCTGGGATAAAGACCCCGAAGTTGTCCGCTCGCGCCTCACATTTGTTGAAGGGGGCCAACCCGGCGTGATCATCGTTGCACGCGTTGGCGAAGGCCATGTGACGGTGTATGGGATAAAGAGTGCCGAGTACCGAGTGCCGATTGCCGAGTAGCTTTCTGGTTTCCCGCTTTCGCGGGAAAGACGATCTGTCCCTCATGTCCCTCTGGTCCCTCTGGTCCCTCTTGTCCCTCCTGTCCCTTCTCGGGCGAGCCGGTGGCTCGCGCTCTCTTTCGATATACCACGAGGTCCCTCGCTGCTGGCGCAGCTCGGGATGACGCATCGCGCAATGGTTTGTGTGGTGAGGTCAACGGGCGCGCCGTAGGCGCGCCCGTTGACCATTTTACAATAGGCGATAGCTGCGTCATCCCGAGGAGCGAAGCGACGAGGGACCTTGGGTGATTGCGTTTTCGGGAGAGCCGCCGGCTCGCCCGCCATTCATCACAATACCACGAGGTCCCTCGCAACTGTCGCTGCTCGGGATGACGCAGCGGGCGCGCCTATCCCAATATCGCCCTGGTCAAAAACGCTGTCCGAAAAAATACAATTCACCGGTTTGGGACATTGTAGGTAACACGTAGATTGAGCTGAATGATTCGTTAAGGTTCCAGTGAGAGATCTTCCATCGAGAATCGTCTAAGGACCTTTGCAAGAACGTCAGACACCAGTTTTGCTCATTCATGATATGGACGACGACTCAAATGTATTGGATCGGCAATCTCTCGGATATTCCGTAATGTTGGAAGTCCGGATATTGGTGCTTTAGTAGTGAAGACATTCGATGTATGAAACAATGACGTGTAAAAATCAACAGTTAGAAGAGTCAGCTACAAGTATTATTCATGGAGAGGTATACTATCGTAATACACATTAACAAAATCATTAATCGAGCTTATGGCAGACCAATTGGTGGTCTGCTAAGGGTTGTCGCAGTGTTCTTGATGGTACAAGGCATAGCTTCTGCACAGACAGAGTTGCCACCGATAATCGGGGATACGTTGTGGACGTATGATGCTAGTCCCAAGAATTATCAGGACTATAGTCCCAGTGGTAGTGGGTGGGGACCTTGGCATGCACTGGCTGAAGATGTAGGTGTATTGTTTCGCATGACAGTTACCGACATACTTGTGATGGATGCAAACAGTGGTGCCCTGAAGGACCGTCTCGGACTTCGGACATTGGTGTCTAATGACCGGGCAGAGCCGTACTCTATTCAAACTGACAGGAGAGGACAGCGATTAGTTATTAAGTACTTGACGCGAGATTCTCTGGTAAGCGTTCTGTTGTCCTACCCAGAACGGCGCGTACTCAAGAGTGTGAGGTATTTGGGATGGGTTGAGTACTTCTATGATTACCATAATGCCTTATCGCCCGACGGCAGATGGATGGCTGCGCCGTACGATCCCATTAACGGTAAGTCGTATCTCCTCTATGACTCTGAGCGAGATACCTCGCACATCGTGAATCTTGGTGGTACTTCACTATGGTCTTTTGATTCTTCAAGCACGCAGGCGGCGTATTCAAACGTTATCATCGACCTCCAATCAGGTACGCCCCAAGTTCGGTCGTTTCCAGCTGCCAAGGGACTTAGCCGCCCTATGTTCTCTGCCGACGGCAGGTACATCATTGGTACCACAACAACGCGGGCTGGTCTTTCCCAGTACCCCCGAGTAAGCGTTCTTGATCTAACCACTGGCGAGATTACCTGGCAACTGCATGGCTCGTTGCAGTGGACCGGGGGCAACGGCAGAATGCGAGACGATTTGGTTAGTTATGCAATTTCAGGTGATGGAAGACTTGTGTATGCATACCGAAATGACACGATCAATGGAAGAGGCATTGATGAGGGCTTTTTCTACAGACTCCCCGATACAATTCCCATAGCCAGATCG
>CAZAGH010000113.1:0-1916 GCA_964484755.1 uncultured Melioribacter sp.
CAAGGTACAAGGTACAAGGTACAAGGTACAAGGTACAAGGTACAAGGTACAAGGTGCATGAAATTCAATCGAGCACACGTATTGCAATTCTTGTCGTTGTCCCTCGTAGCGACTATCTAGTACCTCGTACCCAGTACCTAGTACCTTGTACCTAGTACCTCTCCTCTCCTCCCGGGTTGTTGTGTAAAACTCCAACCGAGCCTATGCTCTTGCTACGACTATCTTTGTCGTTGATTAATAGAGAGTTTGCTTGAGATGAAAATCTCGCACAAATGGCTGTGTGATTTTGTTGAATTGCCGTCAGATAGGTGGACGGTTGACAGGGTGTCGCGTGTGCTTACAGACCTTGGTTTAGAGGTCGAAGATGTCGTTGATGCATCGGCTACCCTGGCCAACATTGTGATTGGGAAAGTGCTCGAAAAACAGCCTCACCCCAAGGCCGATAAACTCTCCGTCTGTACTGTTGATATTGGATCAGAAACGAAGACGATTGTCTGTGGTGCGGCGAACGTAGCTGCCGGACAAACAGTGCCTGTGGCGCTTGTCGGTGCCATCGTTCCGGCTGCTGGATTTGCCATTGAGGAACGTCCGCTTCGCGGGATTACTTCGCAGGGTATGATATGCTCACAGGCAGAGCTGAACTTGGGCGAAGATGCATCAGGTATCTGGGTGCTCGACGACTCGCTAGTTGCGGGTAAGCCCCTTGCCGAAGCCCTTAAAATCGACGATGTGATCTATGACATTGCCATCACGCCTAATCGTGCTGATTGCCTCTCACACGTCGGCATCGCGCGCGAGCTCGCTGCGTATGCTGCAGTGTACGATGATGCGCCGGTTGCAGTGCCGCAGCCTCGAATGCTACCTGCTCCATCGAATGGTGATGATGCGTCGGTTGCAGTGAGAGTAGAAAACAGTGAGCTGTGTCCGCACTACATCGCACATGTTGTTACGGGTGTGCGAGTGGTGGAGAGTCCGTCGTGGCTCAAGGACCGTCTCATAGCTCTTGGACTGCGTCCACGTAATGTGATCGTTGACATCACGAATTACATCAACATGGAGATGGGGCAGCCCCTTCACGCATTCGACATGGCAAAGCTTCGTGGTGGTGCCATTGTTGTGCGTACGCCGCACGCGGGTGAGTCAGCAATGACGCTCCTTGACGGCAAGGATCGACAGCTCGATGCTGATATGCTCCTCATCTGTGATGGTGAGCGTCCAATTGCCGTGGCTGGTGTGATGGGCGGACAAAACTCCGAGATTGATGACACAACGACGTCTGTCGTGATCGAATCTGCATACTTCCATCCGACGTCGATTCGTCGAACGGCAAAGAAACTCGGACTCAGCACGGATGCGTCATATCGCTTCGAGCGTGGTGTAGATCCTTCTGGCGTTCGCTCAGCGGCAGACCTTGCCGTTGCGATGCTTTGTGAATTGGCAGGGGGCACGTTAGGGACTCGCACAGAAGTCGGCGCTCCGCCAGTAAGCGAAGAATCTATTCACGTAAGCTATGCGCGAGTTCGCTCGCTGCTCGGCATTGCAATCGATGACGCGCGAATCGATCTCATGCTCAGGTCGCTTGGGTTTGACGTCCAGAACGTTAGCGGCGACGAATCCATGCGCTCTGTTACGCCCCCTTCATGGCGGGCCGACGTGCGTATCGAGGCAGACATTGCTGAAGAAGTCATGCGGATGTACGGTATTGACAACATCCCATCGTCACAACGCGCAATGATGTCTATCGCTGGCGCCCAATTGCCGGAACACCTCAAGGCAGGGGGCAGGCATGGCGTTGCGCAACGCGAGCGCATCCGCACGGGGCTTGTAGCACGTGGGTATGTAGACTGCGTAACGAACGTGCTGGGTTCGCCTGATGACGCGCTTGATGCATCTGTATCGGTCCGCCTCAAAAATGC
>CAZAGH010000113.1:2016-4613 GCA_964484755.1 uncultured Melioribacter sp.
ATCTTTATGATCTGCTCGGTGATCTCAAGGTAATCTCGGGTGCCATCGTGACAGCCCCATGCAAGGCACCATCAGCGCCGTTCAGTGAAAACTGCGTTGACATCATAATCAATGGTGTCCGCATTGGTGTTGCTGGAGAGCTACTGCCGCAGTTCAGCTCCTCGCATGGAGTTGAGGTGTCGGTCATGGCGGCGATCATCGATGTGCGTGCGATACCACAGCAACGTTCGCAGTACAAAGCCTTCGCGACATTCCCTGCTGTTGAGCGGGACTTGGCACTGGTGGTTCCTGATGCGGTGAGTGCAAAGCAAATCCTTGATCTTGTCCGGGAGTGTGGCACGGCCATCATTGAAGATGCGCGTGTGTTCGATGTCTTCTCTGGCGGGTCGCTCGAGAAGGGACATAAAAGCGTTGGTGTGCGGATGACGTTCCGGTCACACGAGCGAACATTACAAGAAGCAGACGTGGAGTCGGTCATGTCTGTAATCCTTGACACATCTGTTCACCGACTCCATGCGCGGGTGCGTGGACTTTCACAAGAAACAACAACCAAGGGGGAGAGTAAGTAGTATGAGTTCACTCCTTAACCCAGAGAATCAACCTGAGCCTTTGCAGGAGCATGCCATGTCGCAGCAGGCGGCGCCTGCCACGTCTGATGTCACCGCTTCATTGATAAAGTTTTGGGATACGGTTCGTTCGAGTGCAGAGCTGATTGTGACCTTGCGTCAGGAAGTGGTCCAGCTTCGTGCGCAGAATGCGCGTCTCGAATCAGAGCTCAAGACAGCGAATGAACAGGCAACTGCTGCCTCGGTATCACACGAAATGATCGAGATGTTGGAATCTCAGATTTTGGAGATTACCGAGCAAGCCGAACTTCGCCAGAACGATTATGAAGCAAAGCTTGCTGAGCGCGAGCAACTGTCGGAGCAGGCACATGCAGTTGTTGCCTCAACCGAAGCACGTGCAAATGCATTGCATGAGGAACTCGTAGTCGCGCAGACGACCATTCAAGAGCTAGAACAGCAACTGGCGGAGGCTACGATCTCTGCTGATGAATCAAAGAAGCAATTTGACGCAGAGTTAGCAAAGCAGTACGACGAGATGCAGCAGCTTCGCGGCACGACACAGGATCTCGACCGACTGCAGGCAGACCTTGCTCAAGCGCGTATGGAGTTGTGCGAATATGAACTTCAAGTTAGTGCCCGTGAAGCAGAACTTCGGGGTGTGAAGGACGAGTTAGTGTTGTTACAGGTCCAGTATGAAGACCTTGTTGAACGTCAGTCAAAGGATACGCTAGCCGACCTTGCTGCATTGAATGAGGTGCATGAAAAGAAGCTTTCTGAGGCCCAACTCGAAGCAGCTGAGCTGCGTCAGACAATGGAGCGGATGAAGACGGAGAAGTCACAGCTGAACGATGACTACCTGTTGCTTGCAGAAAAGTACCAGGCAATCGAAGTACAGGTGTCAAATCTTCAGCGCGCTCTCTTGGACGCGCAGGAAGCACTTCAACAGGCATACACACAACCGGCCGAATCTGAGACGTCTGATGTCAGATCCCAACCAGAACTCGACGCCCTGCAGCACAGGCTCTCGGAACTTGAGCTCATCGCTTCGAAGGCGGCCGAAACGGAGATGCAGATGTCGGCCTTGCAAGACGAGATCGAAGCACTACAGGAACAACTCACAAAGGCCATGGGCATCGTCGAGCTCTATCGAGCAGCCGGATTGCGCCACATCGAGGACCCAGATCTTCGTAACCAAATGAGCCTCTTCGGAATGCCAATAGCATCCGAGGATTCACGTCAGATCATTCACGAGCAAGGATCAGGAAAGGGGCTAAGTCCAGAGGAAATGGAAGCCCTTGCAGACCGTCTCGATAATCTTGCAAGCCGAGTCGCACATTTGCTCGGGATTTCCTAACTTGTCACATCGACAACGAACTTTTTGACAGCTACATCATGTCGAAAGCGATACGAGTACAAATAGGCGGAAAAGACCTTACTCTTCGTGGGGAAAACGAAGAGAAGATCAAACAATCAGTACGTGAAGTCAACATCCAAGTTCAGCATTTACAGCAAACTCTGCGGGAGCAGTCTACACCTACCCTTACAGTCCTTGCGGCGTTAAATATTGCCGAGAAATACCTCGACGAAAAAGAACAGCACGTTCAGGCAACCAAGGCGGTGGCTGAAGAACTGGAAAAGATGACTCAGTACCTGGAGCGCGCTGCGCACCAGCCCCTTTTGTAACTCCTCCTTTCAACGTGACAGGCTGATAAACTGTGTAGCCGCACTTCGCTACTGTTGTCGCACGCTTGAAAAAGAACCATACAAGTTTTTCATTCCAGGGAACTAGTCTCTGGATATCAATGACAGGCCTCACTTGCCCTTGCGGCAAGAACGGTCAATAGCCGTCTCAGTGGAAGTCAGCGATACTCAGGATGGTACCCACCGTGCGGTCCCTCTGGTTCTTTTACCAATCGAAAACACAACTGGACTATTCGGTCCAGGGTAGTGGGGTGCGGCTCCTTTTATTACGTTCACCCGATGCAGCACGGTGTGGACATTCTAAGGCACCGTGAGGGTGCAAGGAGGTAT
>CAZAGH010000114.1:0-4569 GCA_964484755.1 uncultured Melioribacter sp.
CATGAGCGAAATGCTTCGCTTGCACAGCTTGCTGCTGATGCAGAGCTGCGCGCCCAACATTCTCAAGGACTGCAGCTACGCCTTGAGATGGAGCGAGAAGCGCGGGAACGTGAACGAATGCAATCAGCTAATGAACGACTCACTCTCCAACTGGAAACAAAAGAGCGCGAGCTTAACACCAACGTCCTAGCGATCGCACAAAAGAATGAGCTTCTCAGTGAGCTTGCCGCAGACGTTCAGTCAGCGCTCCGTGGCGATGACCAGGATAGAACCAAGCACCTACGCGACGTGCTGCGAAAGATTGATATCCACCGTAGAACCGGTGAAGATTGGAAGAACTTCCAAGAGCAATTGGCCGATGTGCATGATACGTTTATCCGCACGCTCACCACTAAGCATCCAGAACTGACAGCAAAAGAGGTGCAGCTCGCCTCGTTCCTGAAGCTGAATCTTTCGTCGAAAGAGATCTCTCAGGTCTTAAGTCTTGGAGTCGCATCTATTGAAGTGTACCGCTCCAAATTGCGGAAAAAGCTAGGCCTAGAAGGCTCTGCAGCGCTGACTACGTACTTACAGTCCCTCTAAGGGAGTTAAGGTTTTATTAAGGTGCCATGAGGCAATCCCTCCGGTAGGTTGCATTCGTTAACAACGAGCAACAACGAAAGGAGCACCTCATGATCACGCGTAGCTTACTCACTCTTCTACTATTCGCGACGGCCTCCATACAGGCCTTTGCAGTAGGAGCGCTGTTTGTGCGCCCCTTACGCTCAACACAGATCTATCAGGCGATCGCCATTTCGAAGTATGACGTCAAGGTCAAGATTCAAGACCATGTCGCGACGACGTATGTGGATCAAGTGTTCCGTAATGAACTTAACCAGGAGGTCGAGGCAACGTTGATCTTTCCGTTGCCAGAGGGCGCAGTTATCACGGAGCTCTACTACTGGTTCAACGGCGTTCGCTACAAGGGTAGCGTCCGCGAGAAGAAGGAAGCCCAAGCAGCGTACGATGCGAAGATTCGCCGCACCTTGGATCCAGCTCTGCTTCAGGAGATCGGCGATAATGTCTTTAAGCTTCAGATCGCTCCGATCTTTGGCATAAGTGATGTGCGCGTTGAGATTACCTACACGGAGATCCTACCGTTTGCGCTTGGTACGTCAACCTATAAGCATTTACTCAAAACGACGGGGCTATCACCAAAGCCCCTTCAGCGAATGAGTCTTACGATTGACGCCTCAACGCAATCGACATGGTCCAAGATTGAGTCGCCATCCTACATCAATACTCCAGCGCATACTATCCAAATGCTCTCCGACAAGGAAGCACGGATCACGTTGGGCGATGAGACATTTGTGCCGACAAAGAACTACACGCTTGAGCTTACCTCAAAGCGTAATGGTACGGAGATGGGTACGCTCACGTATGTGCCGGTACCGTCAGACTCGTTTGGTACGCGTCCGTTCTTTTTCACATGGGTGATTCCACCCGACACCGGCAACGTCGAGATCCCACGTGCTGTGTCGTTTGTGGCCGATGTGTCATCAAGCATGACGCCGCGTCGTATGGACCAGTTGCGCGAAGCGATGATGTCATTCATCGATCAACTCAAGCCGCAGGACCGATTTAACATCTTCACGTTTAGTACGAATGTTAGCCCCTTCCGAGATGATCTTGTGGCGGCCGATGCCGATAACATTGCTCAAGCAAAGGTGTTTGTGCAGCAGATGCGTGCATTGGGTCTGACGAATATCAATGAGGCGCTTCGCCGCTCAATTCAGCAGAGCTACCGAGCAGAAGAAGCGCGGGCCGTTGTGTTCATCACGGATGGTCAACCATCGTTCGGTGAGCAGAATGAAAGAAAGATCCTTGATTCTCTACAAGCCTGGAACACAACAAAGGTTCCCGTTAATCCAATCACAATTGGCGAAGAGACAAGCATCACACTGATGCGCAACATTGCTAAGCAGTCAGGGGGCTTCCTAACAGAGATTACAAATGATGATTCGATTGCGGTGATCATCCGCGACCATCTCCGTCGCATCTCAATGCCCAACATCACAAGCCTTGCTTTGAATTACGGCGGACTGCAGACGTTTGATGTCGAGCCGTATGAGCTGCCCAATGTAAATGTCGGTGGCCGTGTCTATCAAGCCGGTAGGTATGAGCAGGGTGGTACGTACCCTGTTACACTCTCTGGTATCACCCTTGGTACGGGCTTCACGCTCACAAAGGACGTTACCTTCGGAGACCCTGCAACGAGCAACAAGGCAGTGGCGCGACTCTGGGCCCGCGAGCGCGTGAATGCCCTGCTAGCTGAGATCGCGAAGTATGGCGAAAAGAAAGAACTCGTCGATGCTATGATCTCGCTCAGCATCCAGTTCGGAATCCTTACAAAGTACACAGCTCTGTATGCGGATCCCGACGACAAGCAGACATCAGTTGAAGACGTGTCGGTCTCCGTCCCACAGACGATTCAGATCTCTGTAGCACCACATCCTGCCACGAGCTCGTCTAGCATTACCATCAACGTGCCTGGCACAATATCAGCTCAAACCGCATCAATCTCGATTGTTGATCTCTTTGGACAAGTAATAGCTGAAATCACGCAGACTCAGATAAACAGCGGTACGTTCATCGTGCCTCTTCATTCATTCAATCTTACACATGGATCATACTTCATCATCGCGCGCATCGGCGATACCACTCTAACAAAATCTATGATCTTCATCGAAGGGGCACGATAATGTACTCATCACGTCAAGACCGTTACTTGCTCGTTGCAATCATTGCACTCATGTGTGCAGTGCTTCCTGCCTTCGCAGGCGGCATTATGAGCTTCCATGCAAATGGCGATAAGCCAGTTCTGGCAGATTCGCTGTTCGTCAATACTGTCATACGTGAGCAGGTAGCTGTGACAACTGTCACGCAGGTGTTTCATAACGCGCGGACTGTAGCCGCGAACCCTATGTATGGCGTATCGATGCCAGCAAATGCAATGGTTACCAGCATGCGTTGGAAGATCAAGGACACATGGTTCAAAGCGTCGATGACAGCCTCTGACACGGCCGTTAACGGAAGTGAACCGACTTCTGAACAGAGTACGTTTAGCAAGTGGTTTCAAGGTGTTCCATTCATCTTTACCATCAAAGACACGATCCTCCCGGCCGAAATCGTAACGGTGGAACTTACGTATGTAGAGCTGCTCTCGTATCGTAATCAAACGGTATCCTACAAGTACTCACCAACGGGACTTTCTGGTACATCTGTTTCGGTAATTGATTCGTGGGCAGTCGATGTGCAGTCCGGCCGTACGATATCAGAACTGCAGCTCAGACCAGAACTTCCAGAAGTTCTAGAGCAGACATCAACACACATTCGCAGACAGGGTTACAATGTGTCGTGCACGACGAATGGGCTTATCGTCACCTTCCAGCCAGAGTTCGATGCCCTGTCCATGAATGTGCTTAGTACGAAGCCCGCAAACGAGGATGGTTACGCCCTAATGCTTGCGGTTCCGAAAACGGTGGGCGATGATTCAGACATAATGCCGAAGCGTGTGACAATTGTACTTGATCGATCGGGATCTATGGACGCAGACGATCGTCTTGAAAGTGCCATCGAGGCGGCATCGTATTGTATCAACAACCTTGATCCGTCGGACATCTTCAACGTCGTTCCATTTGACGAGTACATAACGCAATGGAAGACGGATCATGTTCCTGCAACTGCCTCGAACATGAGCGCAGCAATCCAATACATGAAGTCGCTCTACTACGCATCAGGAACGAATATCATGGCAGCTCTTACACGGTCACTCCAAATGCACAAAGCCGATGAGTATGTCAACGTGATCATCTTTCTTACAGATGGTCAAGCAACGGTTGAACATGAGAAGCTCAATGCGGCAAATACCAGCTCTACACGGATATTCGTGTTCGGAATTGGCAACGGTGTGAATCAGATTGCCCTTAGGCGAATTGCAAATGAGAACAACGGGGCGTGGTATTATCTCGAGCGTAGCAAGAGCATCGCATCAACTGTATCCGAGTTCTATGATTATATCAAAGACCCCGTGATCAAGAACCCTTCAATCACAGTGAGCCCCAATGTGATGTATGACGTCTATCCGTCGGTGATACCAGATATCTATAAGGGGCAGCAACTGGTCTTAGCTGGACGTTACACCACACCGGGTGATGTAACCGTTACTGTCGCAGGAACCAACCGCGAGGGTGCAGTAAGCATTCCATTCGCGGCTCATCTTACCGATGATCCCAACATCAACCTGTTTGTAGCCAAGATCTGGGCGAAGTATCGAATTGACATGCTGATTGAGTGGCTGAAGAAAGAACCAGCCAATAGCTCCCGGTATACCGAATGGCGAGAAGAGATCATTCGTCTCGGAAAGACATATGGAATCGTAACACCATTTACCTCTCTAGTCGATAAAGGCACGCCGGACAATGGCGGAGGCACGACATCTGTAACGCATGATGAGATCGATGTACCAATGGATCGCTGTAGCATCTCTCCGAATCCGGTGCGTGATAGAACAACGATCAAGATCGATCT
>CAZAGH010000115.1:0-4512 GCA_964484755.1 uncultured Melioribacter sp.
ATGCGCCGTCAGATAGCTGGCAACCTTGCCAATGGTAGCTATGTAGTGGTCTTCCAAGGACTACAGGGAAGTCCGCAGCTCGTACGTTCGGTCATCGTCAGCCGATAGGCTACTGCAATTACAGATCGTACTCCTGTGTGGATGCGTTATTCTGTGACGTTCGTGACATTCACGATTGTGACGTTTGTAGCGCGAGTGTTCGCTGTATCCTGATACCTATGCAGTAATTCTATGATGTCGCGGTCGATGTAATGCGCACGACTGCCATCAACGATCACATTGGCTTCGCTCGGGAGATCTCGTAGCATCTTCTTGAGAAGTGCCTTGTGCATGAAGGTTATCTCCTCGTTGAACTGGATGAGATAGCGGGTTTCCTCATGACTAACTGTTATCGCAGCTGGGCGTTTAGATCGAATGGCAAAGAGCACAGCAACGACTAGGCCAACGCCAACACCTACAAGAATGTCTTTAGCTACAACAATTACGAGCGTACTGATGAATGGTAGGAATTGCCGGAAGCCCTCGCGCCAAATGCTTTTGAACACGTCTAACGAGGCGAGTTTGTAGCCAACGATGAGCAGGATAGATGCCAAGCAAGCCAGTGGGATCATGTTCAGGATTCCAGGGAGGAGCAGTACGGCCAGGACAAGTGTTATCCCGTGAACAAAGCCCGACATCCTGGTGCGTCCGCCTGCGTAAACATTTGCAGAAGATCGAACAATCACCGAGGTGATTGGTAAGCCCCCTACAAGACTGCTCACTGTGTTGCCAATCCCTTGTGCATATAGCTCTCGCGAGACATCTGAAGTGCGCTTGTCGGGGTCCATCTTGTCGACGGCTTCTACACTGAGAATCGATTCAATGCTCGCAATGAGGGCAATGGTTAATGCCGTTAGCCAGACGTCGCTACGCATAAAGGCGGTAAGATCAGGAAACACAAAGAAGCCGCTCAACCCCTGGGCTGATTGAAGATTGGGGAGGTTTACGAGGTGCTCGCTACTCCTCAGGGCGTGCTCGGGAGCAATTACACCAATGAGTTGGTTGAGAAGTGTGCCTCCGACAACTGCCACAAGTGTACCGTTGAAGATTGTGGACCACGGGCGTCTCTTGATGCTGGGATGTTCCCAGAACAACATGATGGCAAGGCAGGCCAGTGTAATGCAAGCTGCCCCAAGTGAAATCATACCAGAATCCATGATCGCTATAGGGTCTTCCAGGATACCGTGCCACTGTGACAGGCCTTCTATCCCTGCTTCATCCAGGAAGCTCTTGTCGTAGCCAACAGAGTGTGGGATCTGTTTCAAGATGATAGAGATGCCGATTGCCGCTAGCATCCCTTTGATGACACTGTGGGGAATGAAGTCACCTAAGCGACCAGCATTGGAAGCAGCGATCACCAACTGCATCAGGCCGGCTATCAGGACAGCCGTGAGAAATGTTGGGAATGAACCCAGCGATATGATCGCAGAAGCGACAACCGTTGTTAGCCCAGCTGCTGGTCCGGAAACAGAGAGCTCCGAGCCTGAGAACAACGAGACTATGACTCCGCCGATCACTCCTGCAATGATTCCCGAAAATAACGGCGCTCCGGATGCTAGCGCAATTCCGAGGCAAAGTGGTAACGCCACAAGAAACACGACTATGCCAGCGGGTATGTCGGACGACGCATAGTGCAGACTAGGCGCGGTGATTCGTAGTTTCATGGACAATTTCGAACAACACTATTAACTGAAGAGCTGAAGATATGTCGACATTTTCATTTGATTTTATCAGCGAAGTAGATCTTCAGGAAGCTGACAATGCGATCAATCAGGCCCGAAAAGAGATTGACCATCGCTATGATCTTCGTGGGTCAAACTGCGAGGTGGATCTTAACAGGAATGAAAAGTCGTTTCAGATCCGTGCCGAAGGTGAACACTTCGTCTCGGCTGCACTGGAAATCATCAAATCCAAAATGATCAAGCGCGGCATCAGTGTTCTTGCCCTTGATGAGCAGAATGTTGAGCTTCTTGGCGGAAAAAATGTGCGGCAGACCGTTAAGCTTAAGGCTGGATTAAGCCGTGAGGACGCCAAAAAGGTCACGACACTGATCAAGGACCAAAAAATGAAGGTCACGGCCCAAATCGTCGACGAAAAAGTGCGTGTTACCGGCAAGAGCAAGGACGACCTCCAAGCCTGTATCCGTGCCGTCCAGGCGGCCGATCTTGGATTCCCCATCCAAGTGGAAAATCTCCGCTAGCAACGTAGCCGGGCACTTTTGCGATATTTGCAAGGTTAGGCGTAGAAAACAGCACGAAATCTTGGAGCCATTGTGGTTGACCTATTTCAAAAATGTCGTGATTTCACTCGAGTAGATGATATCAAAGCTGCCGGATTGTATCCTTATTTCCGTCCGGTCGAAGAGAACGAAGGTCCCGTTGTTATGCTTGAAGGCCGCAAGGTCATCATGGCTGGTTCAAACAACTACCTTGGTCTTACTTCGCACCCAGAGGTCAAAGCAGCAGCAAAAGATGCCATTGATCGTTACGGCACCGGCTGTTCAGGTTCACGGTACCTAACTGGTACGATCAACCTGCACGTGGAATTGGAAAAGCGTCTTGCTGAGTATCTCGGTACAGAAGACGTATTGCTGTTCTCTACGGGCTATCAAACGGCACTTGGTGTAATCTCTGCGTTGGTGCAGAAGGGCGACTACGTTGTCTCTGATAAAGAGAATCACGCCTGCATCATTAATGGATGTCTTCTTGCAAAGGGAAGCTTTGCTGAGTTTGTGCGCTACAAGCACAACGACATGGAAGATCTCGAGCGCGTTCTCGCCTCTCTTCCTGAAAATGCAGGCAAGCTTGTCGTAACAGACGGCGTATTCTCTGTGAGCGGAGAGATTGTTAACCTTCCAGACCTAATCACTGTTTGCAAGAAGTATGGGGCTCGCGTCCTCGTTGATGATGCCCATGCAACGGGTGTAGTTGGCAAGGGTGGACGTGGCACCGCGTCGTACTATGATCTGGTGAACGAAACAGATCTTACGATGGGAACATTTTCCAAGACGTTCGCATCGCTTGGTGGTTTCGTAGCCGGGCCAGAGCGCGTGATGAACTACATCAAGCACCACTCTCCGGCACTGATCTTTAGTGCGTCTCCAACGCCAGCATCAGTTGCCTCGGCACTGGCTGCTTTGAATGTTCTTGAGCGTGAGCCCGAGCGCATCACAAAGCTCATCAGCAATGCAGATAAGATGCGTAAGGGATTTGCTGAACTCGGCTTCAAGGTAATTGACTCAGAAACAGGTATCGTTCCTGTCGTTGTTGGTGATGCAGAATTGGCATTGGTATTCTGGCGCAAACTGTACGACCGTGGCGTGTTCGTCAACGCGTTCATCCCACCAGGCGTACCACCGAATATGTCGATGATGCGCACCAGCTATATGGCAACACACGAAGATGAGCACCTTGATGCCATCCTCAACGTGTTCCAAGAAGTTGGTCTCGAACTTGGCCTCATCCAGAAGTAAGCTTCCATGCAAATAGCGCGCTTTGAACGCGGACTTCATGACCGCGTCGCGATTGTGACTGGTGCAGCCGTTGGCAATGGCCGTGCATTCTGTGAACGCCTTGCTGAAGAGGGGGCTAAACTTGTCATTGCAGATCTCGTACCAGCTACCGACACTGAGCATGCCGTGCGTGCCATCGGAGCTGAAGTCGTAAGCGTACAGGCCGATATGACAAACCCATCAGATGTCGCGCGCGTAGTCGAAGCTGCTATCGCACAGTTCGGCCGCGTCGACATCCTCGTCCACAACGTTGGATACTACTTCGAAGAGCCCTTTGAGCTGGTTGCCTTCGATGAATGGAAGCGTACGCTTGAAGTAACTCTCGATTCATTGTTCCACACTGTTCGCAGTGTTCTGCCTCACATGAAGAAGGCAGGTTTTGGACGCATCATTACCTTCAGCAGCGACACAGTGTGGCTGGGTACGCCGTACCTTGTCCACTACGTTACAGCTAAGATGGGCGTGATCGGTTTTACACGATCACTGGCGGCCGAGATAGGCAAGTACGGGATCACGATCAATTCGATTTCTGTAGGTCTTACAGCCACGCAAAGCGCAGGAACGAACGCAGGCGTCAGCTCTATGCTCGAGCATATCATCCCAACACAGGCCGTACACCGTGCAGACGAACCCGAGGACATCGCAAATGTTGTGGCGTTCCTTGCGCTTCCTGCCTCCGGTATCATCACCGGCCAAACCATCAATGTTGATGGTGGGGTGGCGAGACACTAACGCAAGGTACAAGGTACAAGGTACAAGGTACTAGGTACTAGGTACGAGGTACAAGGTACAAGGTACAGGGTGCAGGGTGCAAGGTACAAGGTACAAGGTACAAGGTACGCAAGGGTACATCGTACATTGCTGTCTTTCCCACGAAAGCGGGAATCCATACGCAACATGGGAAAATCCTGGCCCCCCGCTTTCGCGAGTCCGCCGAGACGTACCTAGTACCTTGTACCTAG
>CAZAGH010000116.1:0-4495 GCA_964484755.1 uncultured Melioribacter sp.
AGCAGACTGCGCCAATACGTTACGCGTGCTGTATGGGCGCGTCCGACAGGCGTAACGCGAGGGTCATTGGAGTCTGTCCATGTTGGCCCCCTTCGATCATCGACGTACATCGAGCGGAACTTGGCCATGCGGAAGATCTTCCCATTCTTCCCTACGCGTTCCTGCACAAAGAACATGGGGCCTTTAGAACTTGCCTTGACTGCAATGGCCACAAGGATCCAAACCGGCAAACCAAGTCCAAGACCAACTATCGATGCGATGACGTCAGTTAGTCGTTTTGCAACCTCTTCCCACGGTTGCATGAGCTGAGTTCGTACTTCGATAAGGGGCGAACCATAGATCTGCATGGTTCGTGCCTGTCCTGAGAAGATGTCGTAGAGATCCGGCTCAATCTTCACAGACGCACCGTTGCCAGTAGCCATCGAGACAATGTTCATGAGTAGTTCGTGATCGGAGTGGTCAACAGTGATGATCACCTCGCGAACGCGTGCTGACGCAAGAAAGGCAGGTACGTCTTGGAGATCACGAATGGTAACAACCGAGGGGTCTTGCACGACGTGTGATCGATCGTCCAGCAATAGAACACCAGATGCCGAATAGCCCCATGCAGGAGCTGTTGAGATATCCTTTAACATTTGGGATACACGCAGACCATTGCCAACGATCAGTGTTGGGATCTGGACTATGCGACGCGTTCGCAGCCATACTTGCAGTCTTCTGGCAACGAACCTGCCGATCACGATAAACACAAACGTTGCGATCCAGTAGACAACGAACATTGTCCGCACAGATCTCGGTCCACTCATTGAGATGCTAAAGAACATGATCGCCGAGCCGAGAAGGGTCTGACGGAAGACCAATGAGATTTCATCGAACGGCGAACGCACATAGAAGTCACGGTAGAGTCCGCCCATCCAGAGAACAACAACCCAGTAGGACCATGTGATCAGCGACACCGTAACATACCATTCGAATGGGTATGGTGGCTCAGAGACCATGCGTATCGACTGGTACACGCTAAAGCTCACCATCAGAGCAATGAAGTCCGCTATGAACTGCAGCGCCTGCGGACGCAACATTTGCGGTTGTCCTTGCGACGAAGGAGTCGATATCGTTGAATCAACGTTCACGTTCTATCTGGCCCTGGGGTTCGTCGTACCATACTCCAGAGTGAGCGAAGCTCCTGTATTGTGATAATGCGGAGGGTCATGGCAAGGCCAATAAAGGCCGCAGTCATGATTCCAGCATACATCTGCATCGAACCGTCTGACGTCCGAACGACATAGCTGGTCCCAACGACGCCTGCTCCAAAGGCAACACTACGGAGAATAAGCCCATGTTCAAGCAGGCCGCCAGCCGATCTGTGCAAAACGGCCAGAGCTACCAACGCCCCGGCAACGGATGCGCCCACCTTTGCCATTACGGAGCCAAATGTTTGATACTCCGGAACGAGAATAACACCACCAGCGATCGTGCCAATAAGCATGGCAATTGCGATCCAGAGGGTCTCGCGCTGACGTCCCATGGCAACTAACGCTTCCTGGATCAGCACCAACACACCGATGCAAGGGGCTGTCCAGACAAACAACGAGAAGACGTCAACGCTGTTACTGTAACGTCCACCCGTAACATATTCAATAAACGATGGGATCATGATGATCGCTATAACCGCGATCGCACTTGAGGCCAGTAGTGTAAACCTGACCAATCCTGATGTAAGACCTATGGCACGCTGCCGATCACTCTGAATCAGGCGCGATATCTCTGGCAATGCAACAAGCGCTAGTGTCTGAGGCAGCAGCGAGATCACTGGACCAAGCGACGTGTATGCAGCACCTAAGACGCCGACGTCGGAACGCGTTGCGAACACTTCAAGAATGGCCGCATCGACCTTGTCTTGAAAGCCCCATAAAATGATGAAGGCAAGCATCGGCACAGACTCAACAATGAGTGTGCGCATCTCTGCAAGCCGGGCATTCTTTGGTAGCAATGCCTGCCCCTTACCGATGAGAACCACTGCAAGAAATCCAGGTATGGCACTGATGAGGAACAACGCAATGACATTGGTAGGTGTGCATTGATCGCGGAATAGCCAGATCAATGCAAAGAACAGCACGGCATCAACCAGTGCCACGATGCTTGGGAGAATGAATCGTGAGGCGGCTCTGTGTTGGATCTCTAGCGTATATCGAAGGAGCGTTGTACGTGAAGCAATCAGAAGAAATGTTGACCACATCAACACATCAATGAGAGGTCCGTTCGTGAACATGATGTAGAATGCTACGACGCACGTCATGCATGCCCAGAGCACAATTCGCAACCATGCGGCAGACGCTACGATCTCGAGGCGCCTGTGCGGCTCTTGTGCTGCTCGGCGCAGAACAACGCCGTTCATGCCGAAGTCGGCCAGGAGTCCGACAAAGAGCTCGGTCAAGCGTCGTTCTAGAAAGAGTGTACCATTCTCTGATGGCGTAAGCGCCGAAAGGATATATCGCTGCGCAAAAAAAACAAGCACCAATACGGCAGCCTGTGAGCCCATGACCCATAGACTGCTGGAAAAGATCCTTGCCGCTGCGGACGGATGTGTTGATGTTGTGCTCACAATTGACGGCAGAAACAGGATATCAACGGAACAATGATATCACTGTTGCTGCAAGCAGACCAACGCTGGCAGCGATGCTGGCAATGACGCTGTATGTTTGGATCTCTGTGTTGATCGGCACATCTGCCGGACGTGGCACGTAGACTTCATCACCTGGTTCAACGACCACGTTATCGTCTTCTTCGACCCATACCTTGGATCTGCCGCGGATGATGCGAGAACGATCTTCCTGGGCACCTGTGGCATATCCGCCTGCGCGCCCCACGTACCATTCGAGTCGTTTACCTGGTGAATATGGCACATAGCCTGGACGCAGCACCTGACCGTAGACGTAGACTCGCTCGGGAGTTGGGATAACGACGATAATATCTCCGCTCTGCAGAACAACGTTATCCAGCGAGTTCGAATCGCGCAACGCAATTGCAAGGTCGCACGAGACATATGGCATACGGTATTTCTGATCAAAATGATATCGTGTGGTGTCCTCGAGCTTAAGATCAGAATACTGGAAGCTCCGATTTGCCTCGTCACGCTGTTGAATCTGCGTGCCAGGAGCAACCTCTGGCCTCACAATGTACGACAAGCCCAGAGCTGCCTTTCCTGTAACGCCCCCTGCTTGCTGAAGAACTGATGCAACACGCGTTGAACCAGGCTGCACTGGATAGGCGCCAGGGTTGCTGACCTCGCCATATACCTGCACTACACCGAAGTCGCGATCACCAGAGAGCCTTATTGATTCTACAATGACGGTTGCTCCTGGCGAAAGCACAACGTCTTCGCTCTCGAGTGTGAAGTCATCGCGCAATTGCAGCTTCTGCGAAGGACCACTTGCAGAATTCACAAGCGTTACATTCGAGCGGTCTGCATTGTCGGTAAATCCACCAGCGGCGGCAAGCAGGACCGAGAGTTTATCTCCCGGCTTGTATGCAAGCACGACAGGGTTTACTACAGCACCAGCAATACTAATGGTTTGAGCTGTTGGTTGCTCAATTGGAACGATGACTTCATCTCCCTCACGTAGGTGCGGGTCGAGATGCGAAAAGCCATCAAGACGTGACTTTGGAATATCTACGTACGAGACACCTTTGCGATGGCGAACAAGAATGTTACGCATCGCATACGGACCGAGAAAGGGGCTGTTGCTGCGAGCAAATTCAGGAGTGCGTGATGGCACTGCCGTTGCTGCATTTGCTGTTCGAGCCATCTCACTCAAGCCCCCATCGCGGCTCAGGAGCCATGGTTGGCGCATGAGATTCACAAACGTCGAAACACGCATGGACGCTGGCACGGAATACGTGCCCGGAAAGGTCATGTTTCCGCTGAGCGTAACGTAGATCATTCGGGCACGGCGGAGTGTAACGAAGACTTCAACCGTTTGAGACCGTTGACGGAATACGGAGCGAAGCGTATCGCGGAACTGAGCGAGCGTCATTTGTCCAACAGGAACGAGCCCAATACGATCGATCATGACCGTATTCTCGGGGCTAACCACGGTCATTTTCTCGGTAAAATCTATACCATTGGTCTGATATGCCAGCACATCACCCGGCCCAAGACGGTAGATCGCTGGGTCGACGATGTCGTCCGTTGGGATTTGATCAGCAGTTAACAGCGTCGAACTCGAGCTCAGGGCCTTCGATGAAGCGCTCAGCTTCTCGAGGTCCAAAGCCGAGCTACCACCTTGGGCAAGGACTGCCAAACTGCTTAACACGATCACTGCAACGAGCATGGTTGCTCGTGCAGAAGCTACACATTGACGCATTCGGTCTATCTCTAATAACGTAAGGGAGTTCCGACGCGGCAAAGTTACGAATAGTGTGCTGTGATTATGGCCGCAATACGCTCTGCAGCGTGTCCATCCCACAATGGTGGAACCACCCCTGTCTTGTGGCG
>CAZAGH010000117.1:0-4459 GCA_964484755.1 uncultured Melioribacter sp.
TGCAATCCTTATTTGGACTTAATCCAAATAAAGATTAATTTCGGACTAAATCAGTCCTATATAGATGTTGAGGAACACATGGTCATCGCTATCATGCTCTTCATCTCGACGGCAGTGGCTCTGGCTGGCCCCTTATCACCACATGGGGTCAAGCCGAGAGCCAAGGCCGGAGTGAAGAATGGCGATACAGTTAAGCTGGAGCCCGTCGATGTGTTCGAACGTCGTGGCACCGAGTCACGCATCACGCGCATGCCGGATGTTGGGGCAGCGGTGATCAACGCAACCAAGAAGACCGAACGGGTCTACATCGAAGATGTTCCGATGATACCCGCAACAAGCACGGCGCGTCAGGCATTTTCCTCGGTTGCCGGTATCAACGTATGGGAGTCGGACCCATCGGGACTTCAGCTCGGAATCGGTGCTCGTGGCCTGAGCCCTAACCGCATGATCAATTTCAACGCCCGTCAGAACGGATACGATATCTCTGCTGATCCACTGGGCTACCCAGAGGCGTACTACACACCGCTCCTCATGGCCGTTGACCACATCGATGTTGTCCGTGGAGCAGGTTCGCTTCGCTATGGCTCGCAGTTTGGCGGCACGATCAACTTCATCATGAAAGAGGGAAGTCGCACCTCGCCCCTTGCCGGACTTGCTTCCGTTTCAGGGGGCTCATACGGTTTTGCAAGCGGCTATATCGAGGTTGGTGGTACCACAGGAGCTACGAACTATATCGGGATCGCGCAGTACAGACAAGCGGATGCATGGCGACGTAACAGCAGCTTCCAACAACGTTTCGGATATGCAGCGATAGGCCATCAGTTTACACCCGCTCTCAAGATTAAGCTCGATGCAACAGTGATGAACTACTTATCCCATCAACCTGGTGGGCTAACTGATAGTGCATTCGCAGCTGATGCACGATCATCCGTGCGGGCCCGCAACTGGATGGGGATTGACTGGAACATGGCCTCCGCAACAATCGATTGGCAGGCCGCAACGCGGTTGCGCTTGCAGTCTATCACCTACTTCAACTCCAGCAGTCGTTTATCGGTGGGGAACAATCAGTCCGTGACAAATCTCGACAACGATGCGGCACGAGTAGTTATTGACGATCGCTATGAAAATCTCGGTAACGAGACAACGCTGCGCTACGATGATTCACTTGCCGCTATGCCGTTCTCTCTCTTGACAGGCGTACGAGCATACACAGGACGCTCGTCACGAGCACAAGGCTTGGGGTCTGCTGGCAGCTCCCCGGATTTCGCTCTGCGAAACCATCTCAATGCAGATGGCTTTGATATGGAGCATCCCAACAGCAACCTTGCTGGATTCAGTGAGATGGTTCTTCACCTTTCACCGTCACTGAAGATTGTCCCTGGCGTACGATACGATCACATTGTTACAGCCGCAAGCGGCACATATCGCCGCAAGATCACAGATACCGCCGGCATCGTGAGCTGGGAAGCTGCACCCGTTGATCAAGATCGGCGTCGCAGTATCCTACTGGCAGGACTTGGTGCCAGCTACATCATTCCTGAAACGGCACACGAGATCTACGCTAACGTATCGCAGAACTACCGCTCGGTTAACTTCTCAGACTTGCGAATTACAAGCCCTACGCTCGTGGTCGACTCAAATCTCCGCGACGGCAGTGGATACACGATGGATCTTGGCTTTCGTGGATCGTTGCAGAATATCCTCACGTGGGATGTCTCGCTGTTTGCGATCGAGTATCGTAACAGGATCGGAGAGGTTTCTCGTGTAAACGAACAAGGGGAAACATTCAGACTTCGCACGAACCTTGCGAGCTCCTACTCGCGAGGAATTGAGTGGTTGCACGATCTTAACATCAGTCGGTTGATCGGCATGACCGAGCAGCAGCCAATGATCTCGTGGCTCCTCAATGCAACCCTTCTGCAGAGCGGTTATCGGTCTGTCGATAACCCAGCAATCGATGGTAAGCGTCTCGAATATGCGCCAGATGTCAACCTACGTACAGGTCTATCAGCATCTTGGAAGGGGCTTCGTGGCTCCTTGCTGATGACACACGTAAGCAAACAGTATGCTGATGCAGCAAATCGCGAGATTGACCGCAACGCGGCATCAGGTGTTATTCCAGCATACACGGTATACGATCTCAATCTGGGCTATGCGTTCGATCGTTACCGCTTCGATGTTGCGGTAAACAACCTTCTGGATGCCCGATACTTTACCCGCAGAGCTGATGGCTACCCGGGACCTGGCATTATCCCTGCAGAGCCCCTTTCCGTGAACGCGTCAATATCCGTAACGTTGTGACGTCCTAAGGCACAACACTTTACAGACAGGGGCGGATTCATGTTCGGCATGTTCAAGTCAGCGTTAGGGGGCTCCAACGAGGCTCTTAACGAAGCACTGCGCAATGGCGCAACGATTATTGATGTTCGTTCGCCAGGTGAGTTTGCTGGCGGACATGTAGCAGGATCAACGAACATCCCATTGCAGCAGATCCCTGATGCGCTGGGCAAGCTACCAACGAGCAAGCCAATTGTGTTTTGCTGTGCCTCGGGCGGACGAAGTGGGCAGGCCACGGACTTTGCAAATGCCAAGGGGTACACAGCAGTCAACGGTGGACCATGGACAACAGTTAATCGTGCAGTTGCAGAATTAGCAGAAGGAGGCAAACCATGACACGCTTTCTCACCAACATCGCGGTCATCCTCGTTGCGGCCGCCTCCGTAGCATGCGCGCAGCAGTACAAGAACGTCACAGCACAAGAAGCCAAGACGATGATCGACAAGGGCGACATTGTTGTGGTTGATGTACGAACCCCACAGGAATGGAACGCTGGACACCTCAAGGGCGCAATCCACGCCAACGTGAACGACCCAAGTTTTCAGTCAACCATCGAAAAGATCAGCAAGGACAAGAAAGTTCTCGTCTATTGTGCAGCCGGCGGGCGTAGTGCCACGGCCTCGGGCAAGATGACGTCGATGGGCTGGAAGAACGTCTGGAACATGACCGGCGGATACACATCGTGGTCCAGCGCAGGTTTGCCAACCACGACCAAGTAAACCGAGCGAGCAAACCGAGGTGGACGCCCTCATCGCATACTATGAGACTCAGCTCAGATATCTCTGGCTCATGATCTCTACCCCCAGTTGGTCCAGTTTCTTCTGGATCTTTCTGGCGCTCTCTGCTGCAGTATGGATGCTCGAGATCATTCGTCCATGGCGAAAGGGGCAGGCAGTCTTACGTAAAGACTTTTGGCTTGATACCTGGTACATGTTCTTCAACGTGTTTCTGTTTGGTGCCATAGGCTATTCAGGCATCAGTGCGCACGTTAAGACATACTTGGCCAGCGTGTTTCCGTACCTCAACGCCTTCCATGCGTCGCTATCGCATCTCTCGCCATGGTTGCTCCTCGTGATCATCTTTGTTGCACGCGACTTCATCCAGTGGAACATTCACCGACTGCTCCATGCTTCGGACTTCTTGTGGCAATTCCACAAGGTGCACCACAGCGTCGAACAAATGGGATACGCAGCGCACCTGCGCTACCACTTTGCAGAGAACGTCATCTATGGCGTGCTCGAATACATACCATTGGCACTGCTTGGATTCGATCTTATCGACTTCATGGCTGCTGGCGTGTTTGCAACGGCTGTGGGCCACTTGAATCATGCAAACTTCTATCTGCCGCTGGGTCCGTTGCAGTACATCTTCAACTCACCGCAGATGCACATCTGGCATCATGCCAGACACCTCCCAGAAGGCGTTAAGAGCGTCAACTACGGCCTCACCCTCAGCGTATGGGACTGGATCTTCGGCACCTCGTACATGCCCCACGACGGACGTGACATCGAACTCGGCTTCGACAACGTAGAATCCTACCCATCGGGATTCTTCTCGCAAATGCTGGCCCCCTTTAGGGGAACGAAATATCGTGCCCCCTTCGAGGGGAATGATATATCGTGACCCCTTCGAGGGGAACGATAAATCGTGCCCAAGATAAATAGGGCGTGATCATGGGCGGGCGCGATTATGGGCGGGCGTGATCATGGGCGGGCGTGATCATGGGCGACCACATAGGGTCGCCCCTACGTGGGTTGTCAATGATGTATTGACGAATGTTGTTCAATGATTCCGCCGTTCGAACAATGTGGTCGTAATAGTTTCGTTGCCAAAGATGCCGGTTGAAAGCAGGCCATCCCGAATGTCGAACCCCACGAATGTATTCGTTGGTCGTCATCGTTTTGAACCATCCTACGATATCGCCCAGTAGGGGCGACCCTGCGTGGTCGCCCCCGTGCATGTCGTGATGGTCGCCCCCGTGCATGTCGTGATGGTCGCCCCCGTGCATGTCGTGATGGTCGCCCCCGTGCATGTCGTGATGGTCGCCCCCGTGCATGTCGTGATGGTCGCCCCCGTGCATGTCGTGATGGTCGCCCCCGTGCATGTCGTGATGGTCGCCCCC
>CAZAGH010000118.1:0-2433 GCA_964484755.1 uncultured Melioribacter sp.
GCCCCCTGCTCCACATACTCGCAATATTCATTGCTGCATCAAGCGTGTGGGCGCAGTCTGATCTGGCGCCGCTTAAGGTTACGACCAATATCGCCCCCTCTCCCGGGTATCTGCTACTTGCACCGAATTGCCGCATTTCTCCGCGTCCATATGGGGCGTATCTGGGCGCGTATAATGTGAACGGTGGCGTGATCAAGACGGGAAGGGTTGCCAACTATCCATTCGAGTTTAAGGTGTTTCCCGATGGACGCCTAGGTTACTCGGAACTTGTGGTGTTTGCCGGCGCTACGGTGCCTGCAGGTGTGTTTATCGTTGACACGCTCTTTCAAGAGCAAGAACGACTCCTCCAACAGCGAGGGGGCTATCTAACGGTGCAGCACGATGTGCAGATGCTGCCAAACGGACACCGCGTGATCTTGGGGTCAGAAGATGTAACGATCGACATGAGCAAGGTTGTACCGAACGGACACCCGGCCGCTAATGTCGTGGTGACGGTGATTCAAGAAATCGACTGCGATGGCAAGGTTGTCTCGCAGTGGCGCGCGCTTGACCATATCCCGGTTACAGAGTCGTACGAAGATCTCACTGCACCAGCAATTCGCTACAGTCATAACAACTCACTGTGGATAGACGACGATGGCAACTGGATAATCTCCTTGCGCCACATGTCCCAAGTGGTTAAGGTTAATCGCACAACTGGCGAGATCATGTGGGCCCTAGGCGGCAAGAGCAATCAGTTTACGTTCATCGGCGATAATGAGGAGTACGCACCAACATACTTCAGTTATCAGCACGATGCACGGCGTTTGCCCAACGGTAACATCTCGCTCTTCGATAATGGCACGCAGCATCAGCCAATGCATTCACGGGGCGTAGAGTACAAACTGGATGAAGTCAACAAGACCGCTACAATGGTTTGGGAGTATCGTCCACAACCCGATATCTACGCGAGCATTCAAGGGGGCATGCAGACCCTACCAGACGGTCACCGACTCCTGGGCTGGGGAAGTGCTGCCAACGATGGAGCACCAGGTGTAACCGAAGTTGATTCTGCAGGCAATGTTGTATTTGAAGCATACTACCCCAAGCAGATGTATGTGTATCGTGCAACCAAGGTGCCGTTCTGGCCAACAGGACGCGCAACAGTAACGGCACAGGCAAAAGATGTGCTTACGGGTGACACGTATCGGTACTACAAGGGGCAAACATTTGTCGGACTCCGCACAGAGTTCACAACGCTGGAGTCGTTCTTCTACAACACCACTACAGCGCGACGCTTTATGTGGTCGCCGAAGAATCCATTGTGGACAGGTGAAGCCCCCTCCCTCAAACAAGCTCGTGTAGATTTCACATGCGAGGGCATTCGCAATGTGCGCATGACGATGCGCTTTCATGTAGACACACTGGAGCTAGGCGCGCGAGCACGAGAGTATGTTGTCTACCATAGACCGGTAATCGATAGCGGTCGTTTTACACTTCTGCCTACACGTTGGGATCCTACGACACGCGAGCTAGTCGTCGAAGGTGCCCAGCCTGGTGAGTTCTGCTTTGGCATTCCTGCTCCATCGCCAGGTGCGCCGCGCGTGCCACGATTGCAGTCGCCAATCAACGATGAAAAGGTGCTGATGGATTCTTCCTGCGCGCTGCGTGTGATCGTACCTGGACGCTCGGATTCGTTGCAGGTGCAGGTGTCGCTGACGCATGAAATGACATCGCCAGTTATCGACGTAACAAACCAAGACGATAGAGCAACGATCATTGCAGCAGGTCCCATCGGACGCCGCTACTGGCGCGCTCGCGCAAAGACAGGCAGTGAATGGAGTGCATGGTCTGTTGTTGATAGCTTCATGGTTAGTGAACCATACCTAAGCCTTATCAAGCCAGCGACAGATGTAACGTGGATGCACGACAACAATTATGCCATCACATGGCAAACCAACATTCGCGGTAGTGTACGCCTTGAGCTCATGCTCGGAGACTACTTGATCACAACAATCCGTGACAGCGTTCCCGCTGCATCACAAGGCTTTCTCTGGCGCGTTCCCGTATCGGTGCCCGTTAACAGGGACTACCGTATCCGCATCACACCACGCAGCACAGAGTTTGCATCGTTACAGCTAACAGGCTCACAGTTTGTGGAGATCGTTGCCCTTACTGATGTCCGGGAAGACAACGTCGTATACGGTTCAGCTGTAACAGCATATCCGCAACCAGCAGCATCAGAGTTACATCTCGAGAACTTCGGCTCTGGCATCCGCACCATCCGCATGTATGCGATGAGCGGTGAGCAGGTGCTCTTCATGACATCCACCGGCACGCGCGCAACACTCGACGTCCAGCAACTTCCAGCCGGAGTCTATACCCTGATGTTAGAGGACTATCTGGGGAGAGTGCATAGGACGAATGCCATACTAGGTACAAGGTACTAGGTAC
>CAZAGH010000118.1:2533-4293 GCA_964484755.1 uncultured Melioribacter sp.
GTACCTCGTACCTCGTACCTTTCTTCAATATCCCGTCGGATGTCCATTCTTCTTGCGCCATTCGATGATGGGCTTGAACGGACCGTACTTGTGTTGTGCCGGAGGGAATGGGTCTGCGTAGGGGGCCCAGTAGTAGTCGATGGGTTTTTCTTTGCGAACAGGGTATTCGCCGGAGAGGTCCGGTTGTGGACGATCATGAAGTTGATCATCGTTGACGTATGCCGCAACGTCGAAAGCTTCTTCGTCGGTGAGGACGGGTTTGTCCCAGCGTGCGATGTCTTGCGGCATGTTGTACTTGATGAACTGAGCAGACTTGATCAAGCGGTGCATAGAAGAGCCTGGCTGGTATGACAGTTTACCCCAAACTGGTGGGTACACATAGCCAATGCCATCGGGTTTGAGTACGCCCTGACCGTCGTCGGCGTGGCAACGTACACAGTGCTTCTCATAGACTACTCGCCCCTTGATAGGATCTGCGGGGCGATCAAGTAGCGCAATGTCCTTGAGCCTGTCTCCTGGCACATTGCCACCAACAGGTACACCTTTGCCAAGCCACTGCATATAGGTAACGATTGCTACCATCTCTTTGGAGTCTAGCGGAAGGGGCTTACCATTGAGTGGACGTTCAACGCAGTTATTGACGCGGTCGGCGAGCGTTAGCACCTTGCCTTCGCGCGCACGATACTGCGGATAGCGCGCATGGGCCGAGAAGTAGTTGAGTCCGTATGGGCGTGTTCCGGCCTCGAGGTGACAGCTCTGACAGCCGAGTCCGTTGCCTCCGTACTTCCCAATCTTGCCTTTCGGGCCAAGATAGTAGGGGAAGTTCACCAGGAGTTCACGTCCGTAGCGGATCAGGTCACCTGTTGCATTGTGCGGAATCGTGGAGGTGTCAGGGGGAACGAACAACGAATCTCCAGATGGATTCCCGCTTTCGCGGGAATGACGATCCGATTGATCGTTACTGCAGCCGAATAACAAAACACACAGGATGAGAAGTGCGCTTGCTCTCATCATTTCCCCTTGACTGTTGGACGCCTCTCCTTGTTCCATGCATCGATACCCCCGAGCATGTTGAACACACGAGAATACTTCAGTTTCTTGAGAATTGCTAACGCATCAGCACTTCTGCGACCTGAACGGCAGTACACAACGATAGTTGCGTCCTTTGGCAGAACCTGAAGATTCTGCTGGAATTTGGCGTCATAGTAATCGATAAGCTTGGCATTGCGCAGGTGGCCAAGACGATACTCCTCTGCCGTGCGAACATCGAGCACCACGACGTTCTTGGTGTTGCGAATAACACTATCGGCAACGGACGCTGTGATATCGTGCTGTAGAGTCGTAAAGCCCGTTATCATGAGTGCACATGAAATAGGGAGGAGCACGCTAATTACCCTTGAGTACCTAACTTCCATACATCTTATGACCCGCAGCGCGCCATATCGTTACATCATTCTGCAAATGTTGTTGGTTGTCTGTGCCTGCACATGTTTGTTAGCGGCCCCTGCCGACAGCACCGGCGCAATTAAACTCCAGATGTTTGGTCAGTTCTGGACGCGATACAACGAAAGTAACCCCAATACACTTCAGCAAGGGGCTCCTGTCGACAATACCTTTGATATCGGCATTCGTAGGGCGCGAATTCAGGCGTTTTGTACCGTGAACGAGCGGACAACTCTGTTTCTGCACTATGGCTTCAATAACATGAACACCAATTTTGGTCCGAACAACAACCGGAAGATCCAAGCGTTCTTCCATGA
>CAZAGH010000119.1:0-4290 GCA_964484755.1 uncultured Melioribacter sp.
GACGGTTGTCGCGCAGCGAATCCAACTCTTGTGTTGCTACATAGTACACGTTATCTGGTCCAACAGCTGTTGATAGCGACCAGGTTGAGCGTCGTGCATCAAGTAAGGTGGGATGGTTTCGTGCCACCTTCCACGAATCTGAAGGCTGTTCAATGGAGCCCGTGGCCGCGTAGATCGAATGTCTGGCCTTGCCCTGCTCATTATGATCGATGGCATCGATTACAACGACAAATGAACCGTCTTTCGCAAGATCGAGATCCATGTGTCGGACGAGGCCATAGTCTTCATCGAGATCTACCTTTCGAACTTGTGTCCACGAACCATCAACGAAACGATACGCGTCGAGTGAGCGATCGAACTCAGACTGCGTTGTCTTGAGTGAACGGGCGAACACTAATAATGCATCCTCGCCATTGCTTTCCATCCGTGCTTTTGAGAGGTTGACACCATACTCACGTTCGATCTCTTGCAGGTCTACTTGACCATTCGGGTATATACGTGCAGACATGAGTCGCGACTCATTACTCGTAACATCATCATTGATCCACGTCACGAGATATGATCCATCATTGAGCGATGATGCACCGATACTGCGATTCACTCCGCGGGTTGCTTGCAATGGGATTGTTTCACCCAGTTTCCATGTGCTGTCTGTGCGAACCACTCGTCTCACATACTTCTCAATTGTGCCGGACGAAGGATCGATACCATTCCATACAATAACTCCACTGCGTTGATCGCGCGCAACGGCAAGTGTCGGCACCCCGTCGATAAGCTCATCGGTTGCTTCAGCTGGGTTCGGAAGCGGCACTACGCGTTGAGTTGACGCATCATACCAAGCAGCATGAATGTTCTCAGTACGTAGTAGGTCAGCGTACTGTAATGAGGCTGGTGTGTTAAAGGCATCAACGTCGTTCTGTACCCACGCAATCAGAGCGCTACCGTCATTACCTAGAAGTTGAACTGTCGGATCATGCATCGCGTTGCGATTGTCAGCTATCACAGCTGTGCTCATAAGCGAATGCGTAGCACGCTCAAGCGTAGAGAGTACCAACCGGCCATTTCTTCCGAGCAACGACTGTTCAAGGTGCACCGTGACAAGCTGTGAGTCGTTTGCGGCAATCACAGGTGCTGGTCGGTAATATGGCGTCTCCTCGGGCAGCTTTGAGATCTGCTCAAGCACCTGCACTTGATCACGGGGCTTCGAAGTTCCACTCGATGTGAACACCGATTCCCATGCCTCATCAAACACCAGATAGGACGGCATAATGCGGGGATCATATAAGTGAAGCATTCGCCCCCTGAAGAGATCGATGTTGATGATGCCAAAGAACAGCGAGAGCTCCATGTTAAACCAGCGGCTGTAGTTCAGTCGGGTTGGATAGTAGTTATACTCTGCACTTGCAACAGGACCACTAAAAATCGATCCCGATGCAAACATGTAGTCATCGGTCACAGAGGCACCAATGCCAATTAGACCGAGCATGCTGGCTTCGATGCCACCACCACCTGTGAGCGTGAACGCGACCGACTGACTTGTTGGAAATTCGTCTTGTTCAGTTTTCGACGTGGGCTCTTCTTCGCCAACATGCACGAGGGCACCACGATCCTCAGTGCCAATGTTTACTGTTGACGTGTGCTGCACTGATGCATCGATAGTGAACGTTGGTGTAATCTGAAGCAGTCCACCTGATGCAACAAGGGTTGATGTCTTGATCAACCGCTCCATGGTCTCTGCAGTCTCTTGGATCCATCGAATCATCGAAACAGCGCCACCAAAGCTTGATGAGTATAGCGAGCGTACGCGAAGTTCTCTGTTTGGAATCAGAGTATCCAAGCCTGGTAACTGGGCTTCCTCGAAACGGTAGCGCGCTGTAAACTCCCCGCTACGCTCTCCATCGCGCGCTGCACTTGTCTTGGTGTAGTTAGCACCTCCTGCCAAGCTGATTGTCGGAACCCAGAACGAACCGCCTGGTGCTGAGTTCTGCATGGTGAACTGCCGTGTTGTAGGATTGTAACTGGCATTGACCACGAGATTGGTGGACTTCTCAGAACCCTCGCCTTCAACGAAGTAGGTGATCAGGCCAAATACGGGCACCGTTGACTCAAACACACTTGCAGGCATTGGAATCGATACGCTAACTGGAATGGAAGTTGCCGTTGCCGTGCCATTCAGCCGTGCAGTTGAGCCATTCAACCATTCGGCACGTGGCAGAATCCTGATTGATGTCTTTTGCACCTTTGTGGGCCTGTCGGCCCCTTTAAACTGATACCCAATGTTGATCGATACCTGTTCTCTATCCGGTGCAACATGTGGCCATGGATACTGCGCAACATCACGGATTGTTTTAAAGATGGAGGTTTGCTTACTGAGATCGCGAGTTGTCGGCTTGATGCTGAATGTATCGAGAACTGCACCTGCCGAGCTCAGCACGGTAAATCGCAGATAATCGATATCCGAAGACTGGGGCTGCATTCCGAAGTTGTAATTGCTTGGCATGACCCGAAGCCCAGGTGATCCGGCAAGCACTGATTGTTCATATAGCGTTGTATCAGGATCGATGGGTTGGTCGGGGAACGCCAACATGGAAACGGGATAATAGTACTTGTTCTCCGAAGCAACCTGAACGCCTGTAGGTGACTTCTTCAACCAGCGTACGCGTACCTGGATCGAGGAAGTTGTATCTAGAGCTGTGAGATTGAATGTTGCACGAGCTCGCGCCGTTGTCGGCAATGTAGAGGACGCAGGATAGAGATATCCTGTTGTAACCTCTGTAACAACACCACCAAGCGCCTTACTATATGGTTGCAGACCCAACTCGAGGCTGTCTGCTAGGCTAGCACGGCTCTTTATCAGCAGTGATGGATCGAAATTCAATACGAACTGTGATTGCGGAGCGCGCCCCTGTTGGAACGGACCCCACCCCTGTGACGAGTAAACCCAGTTCGAAGCGGCTGGTTCTGGCAAGATCCGAGCAACATCAAGTGTTGCCAGCTGTACTGTGGTAGAGCGCAGCACGCCGCACGTAGTGGTCCGAACAATACCGCGAATGGCATACGGACCATTCTCCGCAATCAATGTGTTAAAGTCAAATGGTGGCAGCACAATGGTGTCTAATCTCGGACGTTGGGGACCAAACATGGACACCGTCTTTCCTGTCTTGTCAACAATAGTTACAGAATCAACCTCTACCACAGCATTCAGATTGGTTATCACCATCTTCTGTTCCAGCTTCTTCGTCACTGTGTCATTGACACGATACGTGGGATAGGATAGGCCAAGTGGTACGTGCAGATTTGGGTTGGTACGCAAGCTCAACGGTGCTGTAACCAAGACACCCGAGCGTGGAAGCGTCATGCTTTTCGAATACAGGCGTGCCTGTACTCGATCTGTTGACAGCGGCAGATGACGCACTTCAAAGAGCGTATCAGCAGCCGATCCGGAACGTGCGCCCCGTGGCTCTGGACGTACAAGCATCGACTCGACGATCTGTCCCGCGCAGTCGAGTATTTCAAAACGGACTGAATCGACTGTACATGGACTCGTATACCCAACAGTACTCTTGGGATCATTCGCACGCCAACGCACCGCCAAATCAAGAATATCGTTCGAGCCCTGCAACGCAGGTGTATTATCTACCGAAGGTGGATTTGAGGAATAGTTCATCTTGCGCACACGCAAGGCAAGGGGCTCGCGGTACCTCGTTACGACACGCTTATTGTACCGTATGCCCCCTTCAGGACCTCCATCGGTGATGTAGCGTACTTGTAGTGAAGACGTGTTAAACGTTCGGAATGGAAAACTACCCGACACAACAAGTGCTGAGTCATAGGTTAACCGATAAGGAACAGGGTAGGCTATGGAGTCTATCACAACACCCGTATCATCAAACGACAACACCTGTATCTCTTCAGTCTGCGCCGGCAACTTTGTAAAGAACAGCTTCGCATCTAGTCTGCTAACTCCGCGAATCAACTGTGTTGACGGCTCGATGTCCCACTCCATCAACAATGTATCAATTGGTGGCTCGGCTCGCATGGATAACGTATCCGGACGAGTGTTAATCGTCCTCACGATTTCTGCACCAATATCATTGGACAATGAAGTGACTGGGGCTACCGTAAGCACAGCATTTACGGGAAGCTGCCCTGCATCAAATGCAAATGATACTACCTTCTGACCCTGTACCGGGACGATTTTCTGCACCAGTGCCGAAGTGTTACGCGTACCATTTACGCGGAAGCGAACGCCCGTTGCAGCGGGTGTGATTTTTGTTAATCGGACAGTCA
>CAZAGH010000120.1:0-4194 GCA_964484755.1 uncultured Melioribacter sp.
GCTGCAGGAGGCTATCGGACAGATGCGGTTTGAAGGCAAATGCCAGCTTACGACGTATTGCCTCCTCATCCGAGCGATTGAATGCTGTGGGCAGCGTGTCATGATTTGCAGCGCAGCGCCATATCGGAGTGGGGATCTTATGTCGGACTGCCGTGAGATCCTCAAGGGCATTGTTCACCTCGACGCGATCTCCCCAGATGATCGTTGCGACATTACCGTATCCGAGATTGTTGACACTGTCGATGTGGTGTTTGCTCGGATAGTCGATGGCAAGTCGCAGTCCAAGCACGTCAAAGCTATCAGGCAGCTTGCCTTGCTTACGAGCAGGAGTAGGATGCTCTACATTGGGCAGAACACCGATGCTATCAACGGGTAGGATGCCGCCTGCCAGATATGTGCCGATTGTAACGCTTATGCCCGCGATGTTTGAATCGCCAAACATCGCACGATAGATGCGTCCAGCGTAGATGCGCTGCATGCGCCCCTTGCCATAGCTTGTCGTGCCTACGATAACAGCACTGCGACGCACCTTGAGTGTGCCGGCAAACATCTCGCTAGCTGATGCAGAGTTGGAATCCTGCATGACGACAATGACCTGGGATCCGCGCCAGCGGCCGAAGGCGTCCGCTAGCTTATAGTCAATGTCATGCCTGTACTGCTCGGCAATGAGTGTATCGCCAGCCTCGATAAACTCTGAGAGCAGCTTCAGTGTCTCGTCAACATAACCACCTGGGTTGTCGCGCACATCGAAGACCAATGTATCGATGTCGCTCGGGTTGATTGCAGCCGTTGCCCGTGTAAATGCATCATGAACGCCAAGTCCAAACTGCGTAATGCGGACGCTTAGGGTGCGGTTTTGCACGAGGCAGTAGACCATATCCTCTTGAATGTCTGCACGATGGATCACTGCGCGGCGGCACTTGCCATTGCGTATATACTCAATTGTAACGCCTGTTCCTGCTGGACCCGTTACACGACGATGTGCTGAATCTTGACGTACGCTGGCAATTGCAAGATCGTCGGCGCTGTAGATCACATCATCAACTCGCAGCCCTGCATAATATGCGGGCCCTCCTGGTACGACGTGCATAATCGTCCATCCCATCAGATTACTGTCGCGTCGGATTCCAATTCTGCCTGTGCTAAGCCCCTTGAGGGAATTCTCCCTATAGGCAAGTTCTTCGGGAGACATGAGCCGCGTATAGCGGTCGATGTAGGTACGGAACTCATCCCAGGGGAGTTTCACAATGTGCCCCGGAAGCTGCCGGAAGTAGTGCTCCTTGATGAACTGCTGCGCAGTAGTTGTATCGGCATGGGAGGTGCCAGCAGACAGACAGAAGCTGAGCATTACGATTGCGAGCGTTGCAATGAAGTTGCGCATGACGTCCTCCCGTGAATGGTTGTGGTTGTTATTCGTGTAGCAGTGTCTTCATCTATCCTTGCGTCTGGTGTGTGTTCTTGTGAATACAACCTGATTCGTCTTCACAGTTGCAAAATGTCTTGCCGGCCGACATATCTCGTCGTCCGGCAAAAGCTACATTTACTTTGTTGATTTGCGCTGTTCCAACAGTGCAAGTCGCACATCATCGATGGCATGGTACGGGGCTAGCCTCTCCCCCCAGATGATGGGGGCAACGTTGCCATAGCCCAGAGCGTTAGCGCTGTCGATATGACGTTGCTCGGGCATCGGAATGCGTCTGCGCCATTTTGCAACATCGAATTCATGAGGCAACTCGCCGACATCTCGATGTGGAGCTATGAATTCAATCGTAGGCGGTATCCCTGCCTCATCAATGTCTAGAGTACCGCCGGGAAGAAAGAAGGCAATCGTCATGTACAAGCCGGCCACATCATCACCGGCAATATTCGGTACGTCTTTCTCGGTGATGATACGCTGCATGCGCCCCTTACCATATGTTGTGCTGCCGATTAGAACCGCATTGCAGCGAACGAGCAATGCGCCGGCGAAGAGCTCACTGCCGGAGGCCGACTCTCCGTCTTGGAGAATGAATATGGGGCGTGTCTCTCGCCAGCGTGAGGCGCGCTGACTTATGCTATAGGTTGTTTCTCTGCGGAACTTAAACGCGCAGATCGTATCACCGAGCGGAATGAACTGCTCGGCAAGCTCAACGGCCTCATCGCGGAGTCCACCGGGGTTGCCCCGTACATCGAATATGAGTGTGTCGATTGTCTTGGGATCTATCCAAGCCGTGATGGTCTTGAACCGTTGTGCAAGGCCCTGTGAGAAGCGGTTGATGCGGATGCTGAGGATGCGTCCAGAAATGAAGTAGGTAATCGGGTCGAGCTCAAAGGTGCTGAACTTGATCTGCTGCGTAAACACCTTGCCGCTGCGGCGGATCTGCAGATTCACAACCGTTCCTGTTGGACGCGTAAGTGGTCCAGCACCTACCATGGCATCGAGCAGCCCCCTGTAATCACCATCCATTCGCTCGATAACGTCTTCTTCACGCACACCGGCAAAGTAAGCCGGACCATTAGGCATGATGCTCAGTACACGAGCACCGTTATTGCCGATGCCTAAGTTGACTCCAAGGCTGTTCTTGAAAACACCGGCAAAGGCGAGCTCGCGTTCATCGATCTCTTCTTGAGAGATGATCTGCGTGTAGGAATCGAAGTGTCTGCGTAGTTGACGCAGGGACATCTTGCCGGCGTTCTTTGGCAACTCATCGGCATAATGCTCGTTGATAAACTGCTTGATAGCAGTTGTATCGGCATGGGAAGGGGCTGGCAGGCAAACAATAGCAGGGGCAAAAGCGAGCGCGAGAATCGCTGTGACGTGTTGTATGGTGGCCTCCTTTTTGTGGTCACAGCATGCTGTGACTGGTTTCGATGGTCACAGCATGCTGTGACCTTACGTTCGATTGATACAAGGGAGGAGCTGTTGCATCATGTGGTTGCCTTGGGGTGCTCTTTGTGAAAAACGGACGTAGACCTTGTTCCGTGTTGACGTGATCGCACAATCACATACTTCTCGCATGAACGATTCATGATATGTCGTGAATACCAGACCGTTTGTGTTGGAAACAAATGTACTTTTGTGAACGACATATTATGTCGTTCTTTTAAGCGTAACAACTATTTCGGTGAGACTATGGAAGCAGATCAGGCAGCTCGTATTGTTCGGATTATCATGTGGCTGAGTGCTGGCAACTCAGGCTCGTTACAGGTAATTCGTAAGATGCTAGAAGAGCGAGAAGCAGAGCGTGATTCGGTGCATGATCGTAGTCTGCAACGCGACCTAAAGATCATCGAGAACTCTGGTGTTAAGCTCAAGCGTGAACGCGCGGGCAACTCCGTTGTGTACAGCATAGATAAGCGTTCTGGTGCCTACGTTGGCTCTAACACCACAAACAACGAGTTGTTTTCAAAGCACCTGTTAAAGTCGACGTTACCAGTATTGCAGAAATCGACGGCCTTTGAAGCAGCCGATGCTCTGATGCGTCAGATTGAGACGGAGGCCCCCGGCGAGGTCCTTCCGTCGAACGATCTTATGGAGTCCATCAGTCTCGGACACTATACCGGTGAGATCGATGATACTATCCTTACTCGCATCATTCAAGTAATATCAAACAAAGAGTGGATCCGCATCGAATACAAGGACGGAAAGCGTAACTCACCGATGTTCCCATGTCGCATTGTTCCCTACCTCGGTCGTTTATACCTGATCACATTTGATGTTGAGGAACGGGATTATCGAGTGTTCATGATCGACCAGATCAACAAGGTAGTCGTCATCCGCAACCCGCCAGAGGGACCACATAGATTCTCTCTCAGAGAGTTCATGAAGTACAGGTTCGGTCTATGGTCATCAAAGGACAAGAAACAGGTTAACATCCATGTCCGCATTACAAAACCAAAACTCGCCCAAACCTTCAGCAAACAATTCTGGCATCCCGAACAAACCTTCGAGTTTTCCGACGACGGCTCACTGGATATCTACATCCGCTGCGGCCTTAGCCCCGAACTCGTATCATGGGTCCTCCACTGGGCCCCAGACATCGTTGTCGTTGGACCTAAAGAACTCAAAGAACAAGTAGCGGCACGTGCTACAGAACTCCTTGATACCCTAAAGTAATCTCTCCCGTACCTTGTACCTCGTACCTTGTACCTTGTACCTTGTACCTTGTACCTTGTACCTTGTACCTTGTACCTCGTACCTTGTACCTTGTACCT
>CAZAGH010000121.1:0-4118 GCA_964484755.1 uncultured Melioribacter sp.
GCTGCGATGGCAACGGTTTCCTCAATGCGCATAGGTAGGTCGCAGATCCGGACTTCAAGAGTTGGGAAGAATGGGTGCGGACGGATGTCCCACCAAATCTTCTTGGCATTGTCGATCGAGCCGGTCTTCACGAGCAGGTTCACGTAGTTCTGGTATTCACCATAACTCGAGAAAAGGTCGGGAAGAGCCGTGCGGGGAAAGCGTTCAAAGATCTTGGAGCGGTATGACTTAAGCCCGGTGTCGATTCCCTCCCAGAACGGGGAATTCGTACTAATTGCCAGAATGTGCGGCATGAAATACCGCATCTCATTCATCAGCTGAATCTGGACCTCGCGGTTCTCAATGCCGATATGCACATGCATGCCGAAGATCAGAAGCGAACGTGCCAGCACCTGCATGTCTTCAACAAGAATCTTGTAGCGCTCATCTGGGTAGATCTCTTGGTCTTCCCAACGCGCAAACGGATGGGTTGACGCCGCGCCGATACACAGGCCATTCTGCTTGGCAAGATTCGAGACAATGCCGCGGATCTTCTTAACCTCTGCATAGGCCTCGGAGGCATTCTTGCAGATGCCCGTGCCGATCTCGAGCATCGAACCGTGCATTTCGGGTTTGATATGCTCGTGGAGTACCTCTTGCCCCTTGCTTAAGAGCCCAAGCTCGACATGCGACTGCAAGTCATACGTGGTTGGGTTGAGCACCATGTACTCCTCTTCGATGCCTAGCGTGAAGCTTGGTCGCTCATAGGGATTCGACGGGTCGAACAGTACTCCAACGTCTTCAGATGCCATGGAAACTCTCGTGTTACAACTGCTCGAAGATAGCCACAACGCTTGCCCACTGCAACGATTCGGCGGGTTGTTCGTCGTATACTTGCGATATGGCAGAATTCAGCATAGAAGGTAACGGTAGAATCGAGCGAACGGCCATTTATTTCAATGGACAACAGCTCGATGGAGTCCGCGAGGTGTTCGTCAACATCAGCGAAGACGGCGAGTTTGACGTCTTGCTCATGTACATCGGAACCGATGGACAGGCCTATACCAAGAACGTTTTTACCGACTACCTAGACAACATCAAAACGGAACCTCCCGGGTTTACTGACGAAGAAGCGCAGGTATTGAATCTGCTTACGATCGTTAGCGACGGAAGTCTTGATTCAACGCTTGTAGCGCGCAACAACGAAGAGCAGTTCGGCGTTGTTCGTCTGTATGTACACATCAAGGCTCCCTCTGTTCAGGAAGGAAAGGGGCTTCGCAGCTGGTTTGGTGGTGCAAAGAGTATTCCAGAACGAGCTGAATTCGTTGCTGAGATCACATATCGGGAAGACAACGGAGAACTGACAACTGAAGGTGTGTTTTAACATGAAACGTATACTAGCGATTGCCGCACTTATCATAGCCGTAGCAGCATGGGTAGCCCCACTTGATGCTCTTGCGCAACGCCGCGGCGGTTCCTTTGGCGGGAGCCGCGGGGGCAGTAGGAGTTTTAGCCGCAGCTATGGAAAGAGCACAAAGTCATTCGGGGGAACACGAACGGCACCGAACAGGCCTTCTGCAAATTCGAATCGCAGCTCCGGATACAATGCGCCAAGCGCGCGTAACTCGTTCGGTGGGACGCGCATGAACAGGCCGGCGGACTACACAGGACGCTATGGAGTGCCCCGCGCAACCGAGCGACGTTCCTTTGCTGGTGCAAACGGAACACGGAATAACTACGTCATCAACAGATATGGCGGTATGGGCGACGGTTTTATGATGGGATATATGCTTGGCAGCATCCCATGGTATTGGTCGATGCCATTCCACCCAGCATTCTACTTCTCCCGCCCTCATACGGTTGTTAATTCAGATGGCACCACGGGGGTCTACCCTGGTACATTCCAATGGGGTACACTGCTAATCACGTTGCTCGTGATTGGTGGCATTGCCTTTGTGGTCTATACGTGGGTCAAAAACAAGCGTCGTCGTCTAGGATATGCAGGAGCATATCAGCCAGACGACGACGGAAGTAAGAGTTCGTTTATGTAAGAAACAACAAAGGGGCTTGCGAGCCCCTTTGTGTTATCTGTTATCGTGTGATCTCGATCGGCATCGTGCGCACCGCCAATCCATGCATCAGGATCAACTGGTAGCGTCCAGAAGGGACGTCGTTGAGCGGCACAGTTGTTGTTCCCGGCTCGACCTGTGCAGTAAGTAAAACACGACCGTCGAGGCTGATGAGTCGCAGTGTTGAGGATGCACCAACCATCACAGTGATGCGAGAAACTGCAGGATTGGGCCATACCTGAACGCTGCCAAGTGCCAACTGATCCTCGTGTACCGATGTAGGGATCCTCACATTTGCGGTCAACGGCAATTCGATCAGTGCTGGAGTACCGTTTGAGCTGACGCGCAGCTTTGCGCTGTAAGCGCCCGTGTCTGAAGCAGTGCAACGCAGAGGGATTGTGATCGTGCTGCCAGCAAGAACTGTTGTCTTTGGTGGTGTGGTAATTGTGAAGGCCGCTGCAGGTGTAGCCCCCTGAGCAACGATGTCAAACGAACTGATTGTGAGATCAGATGTACCGTTGTTGCGGACTGTGGCCGTGCGTGTGCGATTCTGCCCCGGTTCCATGTTACCGAATGCCACCTCTGTGGTCGTGAACGACGGAAGCTTAGGCCCGTTCAACCCCGCATATCGATACTGTAGCACACCTACCTCGTCGCCAGCAAAGACAACAGATGGTCGGCTGACCACGTTTGCTGCAGCCGCACGAACACCAGAAACTGGCTTGCTGAGAACTGGTGTCCATTCCTGTCCGCTATTGTCAGAGGCAAACACCTCTCCCTTGTTGCAAATCAGAAGATGGTGTCCAGGATTTGCTGCGACCATCGTCGGTGTAACACCCCATGTGTCGATATCGACGGCTACAGCCTTCCAGTTTAAACCGCCATTAGCAGAGTAGGCCGTGCGATACGGGGCATCATTGGCGCTGCTTGTGCGATAGAGCAACACACCGTTGGTGCTGTCGCGGAACGCGATCGAGACGATTCGAGCACCGGAGACACCAAGCGAGCCTTGCGCCCAGGTCTGACCCTTGTTCAGGGTATAGATGACACGACCGGTTGAAGTCCCAAACCATACGGCATCGCCAACTGACGTGACGCTACCCGGAACGATCATCTCGTTGGTGGTTGATATCGGCGATCCTGTTGCTTGGGTCCAGGCACCGCCACCGTTTGTCGTGCGTCCGATGCCGAACTTGCCCGAGACCGGGTTGCCTAAAACAATACCTGAAGAAGCATCAAACATCACAATGCCAACAACTGATGTTGCATAGGCACTAACGTCTGTTGTTGACCATGATCCGCCGCCGTTTGTCGAGCGCGATACTGAGGCCTTGCCAGCATTCTGTCCACCGATCACGAGTTGATTCGCGCTGACAGCATCAAGCGCAGCTACGGTAAATGGTGGACTCACCAAACCGCCATTGCCTCCAACTGCGCGGAGCAGCGCACGCTGGCCTAAGTATTGTCCGGCTGCATACAAGGCTCCATCATCTGTGTAATCAATCTTGTCCCACGTTGCGCCCGGTATCGAGGCGATCATTGAGAATGTGTTTGATGTTGACAGATCAACGGGCACGTCGACAACCTCGTGACTTGTATACGTGCCACTGCTGATAGCGAGGGCAATGCGTACTGAATGCGCATACCACGGGAAGCGCTGGTCAAGCTGAATGTCGAGCGAGGCCTGTCCTTCTGCATTACGGGCAATGTTGCCAACAGAAATTGCGCTGGTCGTGAACTGCTTCACTTGTGCATCGAGCACCGTTGGTGTGATCATAACGTTCGATGCATCTGCAAGAACATTCCTGAGGGTGATGCGGACCGTTGTGCGGCTGTAGTCTGTGATCTTACCAGTAGCCGAGCCGCCAATGGTTGCAGACTTCAGCATGATGCCAGGCATGCGTGTGCCCGATGTAAATGTTGCATTTGTAGCAAGGGCACGCTCAGCGTTGATTCGACCCCAATACAGTGGCCGGTTCGCAGCCGAGACACCAACGAGTTGGTCCACCGTACCACGTAGCTGAGCATAGATCATCTCCGGAGTCCAATCTGGATGCAGAGCTTTCACTA
>CAZAGH010000122.1:0-4117 GCA_964484755.1 uncultured Melioribacter sp.
GAGAAGGCTTTGCGGAAGGCTGTCGGGCCCTCAGCAGCACCGGGACGTCCACCATTGCGCTCTACGCCGATATGCTGCGGAGCACCTACCAGAACACACACAAGCTCAGCTTCGCTCGCAATGTCTTTGATGTGCACCAACACATCACCGATTCGCTTATCCTCTAAATCATTCGAGCGATAGATCACGGATGGATCTATCGCTCGAAGTGCCCGTTGAAACTTTAGACTATTCATGATTAACGGGTGATCACCAATGGTATCGCGTGGCGCACATACTCTGATTCGATGGAAACAGTATATGAACCAGAAGCCAAAAATGTTGGAATGTCGAAGCGAACTTCGCCATTCGAAACATCGCCACGGTGCACAACGGCAACCACCTGACCCATCAAGTCGCGAATTGCAATTGTGGACTCACGAAGCAATTCAGATTGATAGACCTGGACACGAAGTGTCCCATGATCTGTAACTGGATGCGGTACGATGTCGCACGCAAGCACAGATGACACATCTGATTCATCCACACTTGTTGTGCCTACTCGACCTACGAGACGAACCTGACGTGCGGCATTACGCTCATCATTGCAGTATACGCGCATCGAGCCAGATGTAAGACCAGCATCAGGACGCTCAAATGCAACAGTGACGATGATCGAATCTCCTTGTTCAAGCGTCGTAGGCAATGGTACACTTGTTGACACAACGGTGAAGTGCTTCCGCACAGAGAAGATCGCTAAGCTGTCAACGCGCAGTGGGGCCGCTGAACCAGAGCGAATCACGAATGAATTTTCGATTCGGCCTGGAGACGCAAGATCAAACTTCACTGTGTCTGTGCTGACAAGAATGGTTGGCTTTGGAGCCACTACAAATTGCGTCCATGCCTTATTGCCGAAATCCGGCTCAAAGGTCTTAATGGTCTGGCCACCAGACTTGAACAGGAGACTACCTGTGCCAAGTTGATTGCGATAGAACCAGAAGTCGAGACCAAGTCCCTCTCTATTGATCAGCTCAAAGTCGTAACAACCCGGCTCAAGCTTGTAGTCGTACGTGAATGTCTTTTCGCTCTCGAGTGTAGCACCTTCGCCAACAATCTTGTTGTCGTTGACGCGGCGCAAACGCCACTGGTACTGATCCTCAGCTTGCTTGTTGGTACGTAATACGATCTGCAGGTCATCGTAATACACCGGCGGCATGATGAAGTTCGTCGTGCGGGTGTTGTTGTTGGCATAACCATCCTTGTCGAGAACAACGGACACAACAAACTTGTGAGCACCTGGTTCTGATGGCCATGCCGGAATTGGCAGTGCGATCGTGTCCTTGGCGAGGAACTTGAGAGTGCCTTTCCACTGGTAGGTCGACATCGCTCCGCCTTGCGCTCCGTATGAGATCGTGCATGAAGTAAGATCTTGTGCCCCTGTGTTCTGGATGACCACAACAGGCGTTCCGCAGATTGGATTGAGTCGGCTATAGTATTCCCAGTTGTTTGGCGAGATCACATCTGCAACTGCTGCATCTGTCTCAAAGTTTGGCGCGCCGTAGCCGATCAGTTGTGTCGAGATCTCCCAACGACCCCAGTTTTCTTCAGCTGCTTTCTTCTTGACGCCGTAGTCGATCGTCACAGACTTCTTGCCTTGGATGAACGGTGTTGCCTCGAACTCATAGAGATCCACCATGTCTCCGGGACACCAGCCCGTGCGATCTATGAGCCATGTACCACCTTGTGGATAGACCGGGTTATCGCCGCATTCCTTCCAGAGCGTCCATGTGTAGCGTTCTGTTCCATCGATGCTAAGGAAATGCTCACGCGGACAGAACTCAGCGCAATTGGTTGCATTACTGAATTCGTGTCCACTCGTTACAGCCTTGAGACGAAACATCTTTGCTTCAGGATTAAGCGTCACCTCGACAGGCACAACTGCCTTGTTCGTGATCACGTCAGGATAGTATGCCCCACGCTCGTAGATCACTTGGTCGATCTGCTTGACATCGCGTGGAGGCGTTCCCTTGATGAACATGAACGTCAGGTCGATGAGCTCTTGCTGATTACCTGCCGATAGCGTCACGTTACCACGAAGCAATGGAGCAAAGTCTGTTACATCATACTCCCAGCGGAATCCCTGCGGTCCAAGATCAAGACCAATACCGTATGGCGTGATGTAACGTCCGATCTCATAATCAACAACTGGACTGAAGTACGGCGACATTGTCTTGCGCAACGTTGTTTCGGCAGGAACAAGCGTCGAATCAACCTTCATCCCATTCTCATCGTAGGTGTACAGGTACCCTGCCTCTTGTACGAGGATCGTATCGGAGGCAACCGAAGGATCGTCCTCTGCATTAGGTCTGTAGATACGGGGCTGAACAGGACGATTAAATCTGATGACAGATGTGCGGCGCGGCTCTGATTCAATGTCCGTGTCGATTCGCACGGATGTTGAAGTGATGCCAGTGCCCTGCTCAAAGGAAAGCGCTGGACGCGAGGTGCTGGTCTCTGTGAGATATCCGAGCTTATCTCCGCGCATCGTTTGCAACGTAGGAACGCCAAACAAGGTTGCCGAAAATCCGCTGATTGATGCATCACGAGCTATAGAAGGATCCGAGTCGAGCTCGCCATTGTAATACGCAAGAAGCTTGGTGTACTGTGGGTGGACATCAGAGATTGGACGATTCATCCACTGACGAATCGTTGCTTCGTCGAGGGCTACATTCCAAATTTGAATCTCATCAAGAAGACCTTCATAGGATCCCGAGCCCCCTGTACCAAAAAGGAACTTTGCGATACCGGCCATCTTGCGCGTTTTGCCAGTGCCCTCATGGAAGAGTACGCCATTGTGATACATGCGCATGACGCCGTTCTTGGTCTTTACGAAAGCCCAGTGATTCCAACGTCCTTCTGTTGACTCCGTTGGTGCTGCTTTCTCGATGCGGTCATATGCTCCGCTGGCAGGATCGATGCCGGCGTCCCAGTAGGCTGTCTGGTTTTCCCAAGGCAGGTGAGCGGTCAGCACTCGGCGTCCGCGATTGTCATAGGCTTCAAAAGCGTTGTTTGGACGAGGCATGCGTGCGGCGTCTCCCCAACACCAGAACGAGATCGTGATCTCATCCTTGATCGTTGCACCAATCTCACTTGGGATCACCATCGCATCCCCAGATGTGAACAGATACGCCTTGCGTGACTTCTCACTCGCCGTTCCGCTTGTGCTTGAACCAGCTTGAATAGCGACTGCAGTCGGAGAGCTGTGGCACGACATTTCGATGATCACATCTGATGTACCATCCCAGTTGAACGGTGTTGTAAACACCACGTGATTCTCACCCTTAACAAGCGAGATGTCACGTCGGACCGCTGTTGTTGTTCCCTGTCCGTTAAGCAGCTTCGGTACTGTAAGATTAGCCCCCTGCTGCATACGAACTGTAAAGAGCTTAACACCTGGTGCGGCCGCAGTCGTAGTGAACTTTATGCCATGAATGAATCCGGCCGTAAGACCAGCGTTTTGTAACTCTTTGGCCGTCCACACAAACGCTACTCGTCCGCCATTCGGCTGCAAGATGGCTGTATTAGAAAATGTGTTTTCGCCAACAGTAAAGAAGTCGCCAGCACCTGACGTGCGCTTTGCCGTATCGGTGCGATAGCGAGTCTTCACATTGACAAACGAGTTGCGGTACTGGAATGAATCCGGCGTGCCTCCACGAACACGGAAGTTCGGCTGTAACAGTCGCGTTGAATCATATTCACCTGTTGAATCACGCAGCATGGTGTACGTTAAGTAATCCCACTCGCCGCAAGGATACTGGTCCTGTGTGGTTGCAGGATCGCACTTGAGCGTGTAGAGCATGATTACTTTTTCGTAGCTGTCCTTTGGCGGGAACAACCACGTTCCCGAGCGCTTCGTTGTGTCCTTGAACGTGAGCGTCTTCACATAGATCGTGTCGCCATCCTTTGCGGTTGACGTACCATTTGAGCACAACAAACTGACCAGAGCTACCAAAACAACAGTAGCAAAACGACCGTGCATACGATGCCTCCTTGTTAGGGGGCTAATCTACGAAGAAGGAGATAAGGTACTAGGTACTAGGTACTAGGTACTAGGTACTAGGTACTAGGTACTAGGTAC
>CAZAGH010000123.1:0-4038 GCA_964484755.1 uncultured Melioribacter sp.
GTAGAGCCAGCGATCGTGGCAAAGCCACCAACCATCATGGCAAAGAGTTCGGAAGGGGCTATGCGGGGTATGTAGTGTCGAACGAGCAGGGGAGATTCTGTCTGACCCAAGAAGATCTCGCCAACGGCGTTGATTGACTCAATAGGCGCTGTCTTCATCGTCCGCTCGCGAACTCTCGCAACGAGCTTCACAAAGCGCCGCATGATGCCATAGTGATACAGCATGGCCGTACAGGACGAACAGAACACGATCACCGATGTAATCGTCAGCGCAAACTGAAAGCCTACCGCCGCAACGCCCTTGGCTCGTGGCAGATCTCCGAACAAGAAGGCAGCGCCCTCATTAGCAAAGCCCAAGAACCACGTGATGCCATCGCCGAGACTTTGAAAGAACATGATGCCGGGAGGGAAGACCATGACGCCAACGGCAAGGACAAGCTGAAGTGCGATGCCCCAGATAACGGTGCGCCAGGGAATGTTTGTGCGCGAGGATGACCACAGCCAGGCGATGGCAAGGATCACGATGATACCGATGGCTGACTGGACGTGTGGCATGAGACCTTTCGCTAGCGTTCTGCGTCGACAAGCACGTTTGCTTCTCCAAAAGTACTGCAGAGAAACTTCGTTGTCTCCTGCGAGAACTTGATCTTGCTCATGGTCGTATACAAACGCTTGCCTTCAGGATGCATCACAACAAACGAGAGCTGCTCTTGGGCGTCAGATGTGTTGCAGCGCTCCTTGAGCGCGCGTAGGTGCTCGTCTGTGTGCTCATCCGGACGGATGCATACCACGTAGCCCTTAGCAAGGCGCTTCTCGGCCTGCTCCAGCGTGAGCACGTCGTCGGCCGTGATCTTCATCGTCTCACCGCTGACCTCGCACTTGCCGATCACAACCACAACGGTGTCGGGCTTGATGAGCTCTGCAAACTGCTTGTACTTGTCGCTCCAGAAGATCACTTCAACCGAGCCCTGATACTGCTCTACCTTGACAAACGCAATGGTGTTCTCACGCTTATCCAGCCTTGTACGCACATCACTGATGAGTCCGCAAATGCGAGCCCCTTTACCGTTCATGTCGGCATCGATACGCGCCAGGTTGATCGTGCTAAACGACTGCACGGCCATGGCGTATTCTTGCAGGGGGTGACCCGAGATGTAGAAGCTGAGGACCTCTTTTTCCTTGCGCAGTCTGTCCCGCTCGGGCCATGGCTCGATCTGCGGCAGCGATGGCTCTTTCGGACGTTCAATTTCGGCCTCGCCGAAGAGTCCACCACCCATGGCAGAAAGTGCATCATCCTGCACCTGCGAGGCATAGTGTATCGCTGTGTCGATCACCGAGAACAACTGTGCGCGGTGTCCGTTGCGTAGACTGTCAAACGCGCCGGAACACACGAGTGCTTCCATCACGCGCTTGTTAACGACCTTCTTATCGACGCGGGCCGTGAAATCAAAGATCGATGTAAAGGGGCTGTCCTTACGCGCTTCCACAATCGACTCAACAGCCGTTACCCCGACGCCCTTGATGCCGGCAAGACCAAAGTAGATGGACTTATTTTCGGCGATAAATGTTGCCATCGACCTGTTCACATCCGGAGGCAGCACGGTGATGCCCATGCGCTTTGCCTCATCGATCAGTGCCACGATCTTGGTTTGATCGTTGAGTTCAGCCGTCATGTTGGCCGCTAAGAACTCAGCAGGGTAGTGCGTCTTGAGCCACGCCGTCTGAAACGCCAGATACGAGTAGGCGGCAGAGTGTGACTTGTTAAAACCGTAGGAGGCGAACTTCTGGATGAGGTCGAAGATCTCGCTTGCGAGTGCTTCTTCGATGTTGGCGTTTGCCTTAGCCCCTTCAATGAACTTGACGCGCTGCTCGGCCATAGACTTTTCGTCCTTCTTACCCATGGCGCGGCGCATCACGTCGGACTGCGCAAGGGTAAAGCCGGCAAGGGTCTGCACGAGCTGCATTACCTGCTCTTGGTAGACGATAACCCCGTAGGTCTTGTAAAGGATCGGCTCCATGAGCGGATGCAGATACTCAACAGGTTTACGACCATGCTTGCGATCGATGAAGTCCGGGATGTTGTCCATCGGACCCGGACGATACAGAGCGTTCATGGCGATCAGATCTTCGAGCACCGTTGGCTTGAGCTCACGAAGAGCCTTCTGCATCGGGTCGGATTCGAACTGGAACACGGCCTGTGTATGACCCCGGGCGAACAGCTCGTAGGTGGCTGTATCACCAAAGTCTATAGCATCGATATCGACATCGATTCCATGATTCCGCTTTACCTGTTCGAGTGTCTGGTCGATGATGCTGAGCGTACGTAGGCCCAAGAAGTCCATCTTGAGAAGTCCAGCTTCTTCAAGATCCTTCATGTTGTATTGCGTCGCGGTTTCAGTACTTGGCGTCTTATAGACCGGCACAAAGTCACTGATCGGACCCGGCGCGATCACAACGCCGGCGGCGTGCAGCGAAGCGTTACGTGCAAAGCCCTCGAGAACCTGCGCATAGCTAATCAGATCCTTGATACGCGGATCTTCTGCCGTCTTGATCCATCTCAGTTCCGGCAGGTCCATGGCATCGGAGATCGAATGCACCTTACCCATGACCACCGGTATCTTATCGGTGATCTGCGAGATCGTTGCAAGGTCGATTCCCAGAACACGTCCAACGTCTTTGAGCACGGCCCGTGATGAGAGCGTACCAAAGGTGATGATCTGCGCTACGGAGTCGGCGCCGTACTTTTCTTTCACATAATCGATCACGCGACTTCGCTTATCGTCAGAGAAGTCAACGTCGATATCGGGCATCGATACCCGGTCAGGATTTAGGAAACGCTCAAAGAGCAGATCAAACTTTAGCGGATCGATATCCGTGATGCGCAGCGCATAGGCAATGAGCGAACCAGCTGCGGAGCCCCGTCCAGGACCTACCCGCACGCCCATCTGACGTGCCGCGCGGATAAAGTCGGCCACGATCAGGAAGTATCCCGCATAGCCCATCCGTTTGATCACAGAGAGCTCAAAGCTCACGCGGTCGAGCACCTCGCTTGTCATCACGGGGTAGCGTTCCTCGAGCCCCTTCATCGTGAGTTCTTCGAGGTAGTCTTCGAGTGTTGTTGCGTCCGACTCCGGTGGAATAGGGAACTGCGGCAGTTGCAGTTCCGTCGGAATCGTCAGGTTTACCTTTTCGGCAATCTCAACGGTGTTCTCGATACCCTCGGGGAAGGCCTTGAAGAGATCCTTCATCTGCTTCTGCGTCTTCATGTACATCTCCGGTACACGATAGCGCAGGTCCTTCTTTACATCAAACTGCGAACGGTCAAACGAAGCGTCCTTGGAGATATGCAGCAGCACGTTGTGTGCAACGGCATCATCTTTCTTGACGTAGTGTGTGTCGTTGGAGACTACCAGCTTGATGCCGAGTTCCTTGGCAAGCCGAGGAGCGAACTCGAGCACGTGTTTGTCTTCGGGCAGACCGTGGTCTTGGAGCTCGATGTAGAAATCATCACCAAAGATCTCCTTCAGCGTGATCGCGTTGCGTCGGGCCGTTTCCTCATCACCGGCAAGCATAGGCGCGTTGATGGGTCCAGCCAAACATGCCGACGTCGCAATAAGCCCCTCGTGATGTTCACGCAAGAGGTCCATGTCGATACGGGGCTTATAGTAGAACCCATGGGTATGCCCAATAGATGTGAGCTTGACAAGATTCTTATAGCCCGTCTCATTCTTGGCCAGCAGCACCAGATGGTAGTAGTTGCGCTTCTTGCCTGCATCGAGCACCTTTTCGCGGTCGGTGTGCTTCTTCACCGCGATGTACACCTCGCAACCAATGATCGGCTTGATGCCAGACTTCTTGGCCTTCTTGTAAAACTCGAAGCACCCGAACATCACACCGTGGTCGGTGATCGCAAGTGCCGACTGACCATCTGCCTTGGCAGCATCGATAAGCGTCTGCGGGCTTGCAGCCGCATCTAGCAGTGAAAAGTGGGTGTGGTTGTGAAGGTGGACGAAGGACATAAGATTTAGGGACTAGGTAC
>CAZAGH010000124.1:0-1937 GCA_964484755.1 uncultured Melioribacter sp.
GTACCTTGTACCTTGTACCTTGTACCTCGTACCTTGCCCTACTCGTCCTTCTCTTCTCTCAGCGTTCTGTACGATTCGTATCGCTCCTCGTCCAGTTCGCCGCGTTCGACGGCGGCCTTGACGGCGCAGCCGGGTTCGTGGGTGTGGGAGCAGGAGTTGAATTTGCAGTTCTCGGCAAAGGGGACGAATTCTTCAAAGTAGTATGGAAGTTCGTCGAGGCCGAGCTCCCAGAGGGCGAATTCGCGTATGCCGGGGGTGTCGATGGCGGTGCCGCCGTTGCGGAGTGGGATAACGATGGCGGCCGTGGTGGTGTGACGTCCTTTATCGTATTTGCGGGAGATCTCGCCAACGGCTTGAGGGATGTTACTGATGAGGTTGATGATCGATGACTTCCCCACGCCGGAGGGTCCGGCAAGGAGGGAGACGTGCGCCAAGAGCTCTTGCTCGAGCTCGGCGATGCCCTCTCCGGTGTTGGTGCTGGTGAACATCACGGGGATGCCCAGCTCGTCGGAATACACGCGTAGGTCGTCGACGAAGTCTTCGCGGTATTCATCGGGGATGAGGTCGATCTTGTTGACAACGATCATGGGGGCTAGGTCGCCTTTATCAGCGGCAATCAGGTACCTGTCGATAAGACGCTTTTTATAGTCGGGCTGGGCAGCGGCCACAACGATACAGAGCTGCTCCGCATTGGCCACAAGCACTTGTTCCCGTTTGCCACGTCCGGCGGCTTTGCGCGAGAGCACGGTGGTGCGCTCCTCTACCTTGACGATCGATGCCGTACCGTCCTGCGAGGCGTCCGGGAGCACCCAGACAGTGTCTCCCACGGCCACGAGGCTGGAGGTATGGGGCACGTCTACGATACCCGAAACGGCGCAGTCCCAGATGGCGTTTGGTGTGGCAACCATCCAGCGGGGTCCGAGTGGACGCATCACGGTGCCCTGGAGAGCCCCCTCCGGGATGTTGCCCTGCTTTACCCGCGTGCGCGTTCTGTCCAGCAGCTTTGCCCGCTCCCGCGTACGCGCCCGGTACCCCAGGTCGTGGTCGTCTTGATCGGACGGGACGTTATTATAGTCGTGTATGCGTTTTGCCACAGGCTGCGTTGGTTCGTATCTTCGGGCAGTTTGTTATCAAATTAACAGGAACATTTTGAACTACCGGTGGATTACCCGGGATTGTCACGATGAACATGCTGTCCAAACCATAATACAACAACTTCACGTCCCCCCACCAATCGCTCGCGTCTTGGTGAGCAGGGGGCTATCCACTGTCGAAGATGTCCAGCGGTTCTTTGAGCCATCACTGGATCATTTACATTCCCCATGGCTCATGGATGGAATGGAACTGGCAGTAGATCGTATCGAAGAGTCCATTCAGCGCAAAGAGCTGATATGGATTCATGGCGATTACGATGTGGACGGCACATCGAGCACCGCAATGGTTCTGCACTTTTTGCGCAGAATCGGTGCCCATGCTGACTATCATATTCCGAGCCGACTCGAAGAGGGGTTCGGCTTTACGCCCCTTTCTGTAGACCGTGCCCACGAGGCAGGTGCGAAGGTTATTGTTACGGTGGACGTCGGCGTAACGGCTTCCCGTGCCGTTGATCATGCCCGAGAACTTGGCATCGATGTGATCGTCTGCGATCACCACCAGGCTGCCGAGGAGATCCCGAAGGCGCTTGCGCTGCTGGACCCTATCAAGCCTGGATGTACGTATCCTTACAAGGACTTAGCCGCTTGCGGTGTAGCATTTAAACTCCTCCAAGCCCTCAGTGAACGTCAGGGTCACCCAGAACTTGCCTACGAGTATCTGGATTTCGTGGCCATCGCTTCCGCAGCTGATATAGCCCCCTTGACGGGTGAAAACCGCGTTTTGAGCTATTTCGGACTGGAGCTCTTGAACTCGTATCCGCGTCCCGGCTTTAAGGGGCTGGT
>CAZAGH010000124.1:2037-4036 GCA_964484755.1 uncultured Melioribacter sp.
GCCGAACAACAGCTTGCAACAGGTAGCGGTAAGTCGTTGGTGCTGCATCAGGATAACTGGCATGCTGGCGTTATCGGAATCGTTGCCTCGCGTCTTGTAGAGCGGTACAACGTGCCCTCGATCATGCTCACAACCATCGACGGAATTGCCAAGGGTTCTGCACGATCTGTCAAGGATTTCGACATTCATGGCGCGCTGAAACAGTGCGAAGACCTGCTCACAGAATTTGGTGGACACATCCATGCGGCTGGGCTTTCCCTGCCTGTGGAAAACATCCCCGAGCTGCAGCGTCGGTTCGACGCCATGGCTTCATCGGCCATCACGCCGGAGATGCTCGAGCACGAGATCGTGGTTGACACGCAATTGCAGCTTAACGAGCTAACTCCTAGCTTTTTGAAGTTCCTAGGGAAGTTCGCACCATACGGTTATCAGAACCATCGGCCAGTTTTCCACACTGATAATGTGGTCTCTGCGAATGGCGTCAAGATTGTTGGCAATAACCATCTGAAGTTCCGCGCCCTGCAGCGAAACTTCGCAATCGATGCCATTGGGTTTAATCTGGGCAAGAAGATCTCTGAGTGTAGCCATGGACGTCACTTTGCCATGGTTTACACACTCGAAGAGAATGTGTTCCAGGGTACCTCAACGCCCCAGATCAGGCTCAAGGACCTGCGTCCACTCGAGTAAGACAGTTATCCACAGGAATGGAAAACGTCGGGTTTCATCGTTATCCACATGTCAAGCGTGGCACTGTCATAGATGTCAACCTAACGTCGCAACTGCTTACGATTGAATATGATACGCTGACCACTGAAACCATCTCATTAGAACAATTATGTGATTTGGGGTTGATGTGGAAAACCCCAAAGGGCTATTTGCCAGGTCTCGGCATCAACAGGGTTACGCACAGTGTGGATAACTCGGGATCGCATCACGATGCTCCACAGTATGTAATATGTCCCGACTATCCGGTTGACGTAACCGAGGCAGCTGGACTGGTTACCGAGGGCGCGTTGCAGCCAGGGTTGCTTGCACCCCGACGCATCCGCCAGGCCGAGTCACGTCCGCTAGCTCTGGCGGGTAGTCTCATCAACTCAGCATTCGATCTCTTGGTTCAGGGGGGCCCCCTACCAGATGACCAAATCCTGGAGCGGGTGCTTGCGATGCGTCCCCTGCCAGTGGCACTAGCCGCCAGGGGTAGTGACTTTGCCAAGCTGATCGGCAGTATCGAGTCAGCCTTGCCCTTGCTAAGAACCATGCTCGAAAGGTGGCAAGGGGCTGATGTTACCCTCGAGCCGTTCTACGCTTCGAGCGTTTACGGACTCCAGGGACGGGCCGATATCGTGCTGCGGACCCAAAGCGCTGCGGGCACGACCATCCAGATCGTAGAAATGAAGGCCGGTAAGGCGCCCAAGTCGGGCGTCCGGGCCGACCATGCAGCGCAGGTTGCGGCCTATGCGGCACTCATGAGGGAGTGTGATCCTACATGCGACCCCGAAACGGCGCTGTGGTACGTTCAGGGTGGAGAAGACCAGCTTCGCCCAGTACAGGACCATGATCGCTATTTCGCGTCGCTGCTCAAGGCACGCAATGCCATTGTGCTCACCGAACTTGCATTTGCCTCGCAGGACAGCTCCCCACTCAAGGCCACGATTTCCCTGTCGGACTCCGGGAAGGCCGCCTCAAGTATCGACCGTGATACGGTCGACGCAGCCGCTCGGTCGCTGACTGATCTCGACCCTACGGAGAAGTTCGCTGTGAGCGCATGGCTCCAGCTGATCGCCTCGGAATCTGTCTCCCAGCAGACGCAGGATGCCTCGAGATACGCCGCGATCACCGGACTCGCAGTAGATCCCGACGCATGGGATGGCGTGCCATCACACATTGTGCTGCGTAGACAGCAACAAGAGGCCGATACCGGCATCCGCAAGGGCGATGCCGTGGTCTGCTATCGCACATCCCCCGATGGGAGTGCAAGCCCCTTGAGATACAAGGCGTC
>CAZAGH010000125.1:0-3961 GCA_964484755.1 uncultured Melioribacter sp.
ACAACGAACAGGCGGACAATACTACTGAGCGTGTTACCGAGGATGCTCTCTACAACACATCTAGCGTAGTACCTCCCGGGACCAACAATGACATCAGCTGCACCAGATGAGGCAACGGTAAAATCTCGTTTCCCTGCGCGCACATCTTGCGTAAGATCTGCGCGGATCTGCCCAAGTTCATCAACAATGGTAACCTGGCCCGCCCCTTGGGGAAGATTGCGGATACGAAGTGTCGAAATCCCAACAACAGGGTTAGGGTCAACGTCGAGAGTGAGCGTTCCCTGTAGTGTGTTCACGAGTCGGACGCCACCGGTTGCATATCGCCATGCGTTCGAGATCTGCAGCATTGTTGACGAGCCCGTCATTGCAAGAGGTACACCACGCACATCCGTGCAGGAAACGTCTGAGACATCCAACACGGTTGACTCTGCATCGCCGAGTGCTACTACAGCGCGCAGCGTTGTTATGACATCGCCGTCAGCGCCTATGACAGGGGGCTCGGCAAACGCATCGATCGTTGTTGTCAACACCTGCTTATCGTCAACCACAGACAGTACCTGATTCGATGCAAGAAGCGGCACAAACACGCTTGGATTGTAGGAAAGACTGTACTTGATCGACTGAATCTGTGTTGGTTCGTCGATGGGGTCAGATGTGCGGGCGCGCAATTCGAGCGTTAGCGTGTCGCCAATACGTGCAACAATTGCGTCCGCTCCAAATGATGCACTCCATGCTACGGGGCGTGATGATGCTGCCACATCGAGTACGATACGTGTTGAATCGATCGCGCGGCCGGAGGGATCCTTGCGCAAGAGCATGTACGTAGAACGCTGATCAACCTTGTTACGTGGATTAGCGATCACGTTCAGCGTGATCTGCTGACTTGTGCTTGGTCCACTCGGGGCTGTAATCGAAACTGATGTGTATGGCGCAGCAGATCGTGCTTCGACGCTATACGTGAAACTTGTGGTAACGATCTTTTCAGGTAGAATCACAACAACCTGTCTGCTAGCGTAATCACCTGCAACAAGATCGCGCAGATCCACCGTTTTCTCGACTGGCATGGCACGTCCAATTCCCTCTAGGACAATGAAGGCCGTATCAAGCCTACGGCCGGAGAGGTCTCTGCGCACAACTCCAATCGTATCTGAAAACTTGCCGGCAGTTGTCGGAGAAAATCCAACGATTACGGCAAGTGTATCGAAGCCGCGGCGTATCGGACCCTGCGCAGTTACCATGTAGAATGGCTCGCTCAGCTCACCAGCATATTCGAAGTTGAATTCGTCATTTCGGCCAGCACGATAGAGCACTGTTTTCGTAACTGTGTCGCCCGTCATTACCTTACCAAAGTCGAGGTCATCAGTGCGTTCAATTCGAAATGCTGTTGCAAACAGACGGATGCGAATTTGATCTACGATGTTCTGTCCTGTGGCCGGAGTGCGCTGTAGCTTGATCTCGTCTTGAAAATCCCCAACGGTCTGTGGGGCAAATTCTACGCGAATCTCAATATCATCGCCGCTGACAACCAGGTCTTTAGGTTCGCTGGTAAGTGTGAACGGCGCACGTGGGGACTGAACGACCTGATAATAACCACCGCTTGGAAGATCTTGAATCCTTAGTCGAAGCTCGCGCCGCGCACCAACGGGTATTGGCGCAAACGTAAGTGTCTCGGTCAACGCAGGACTCTGCGCAATCGCAGACGTCACGATGAAGGACCAAACAACGACGATGAAAAGGAATAATCGCATAAATCTTTGGGGAAACTACAACACACATAGAATCCCCGGGTCGTTAGAGAGTTACAATGAGCCCTACGGACCCTGAGCCGTGATAATGCAGGTCTTGTTTGCCCAATCCTGCTGAATAACCCTGCCCGATCCGCGCACACGCACTTCATACCCTGCGGCGTGCAAGACCGTGATGGCCTTTCGCAAAGAAAAACCAACAACATTGGGACGCGATACAGCCGCTGCTAGTTGCTGAAACTCACCACGAACTGCTTGGCCCCTTTCAATGCGCGTTCCCTGCATAGGTGCTTGACGCAGAAGTAGGGGTCCGGAACCAACTGTATCGAGCCGAAGGCCCAGTCGATGCAGCACCGAATCAGCTGTTTCATAGGAAAGTCCGCGAACGTCCGGCACGACAACAGTATCCGAAACGTGCGAGGCAGCAATACGCTCTTGCGTGACAACATCCAGTTTAAGCATGGTCATCGTCTTCTGCACGATGCGACGAAAGATCGGAGCGGCCGTCTGACCGCCATAGATACTTGCCGTAGGCTTATCGAGCATCACGATCATTGCTACACGGGGCTTATCAGCTGGATAATATCCCACAAACGAGGCTGTGTAGTTCTTGCGGTCATAGGTGCCGTTGGTGAGCTGCTGTGCCGTTCCTGTTTTACCGGCTATCCGGACACCGGGAATCGATGCCTGTGTGGCCGTGCCCTTTTCGACCACCGCCACCAGCATCTCCTTGAGCTCCTGTGCTGTTGATTCACGAATCACCTGGCGCACCTTCTGCGGCGGGATCTCCGTCATCTCGTCGCTCTTGTCCTGCATAACAGACCGCACGATGCGCGGCTGCATCAATACGCCATTATTGGCGATCGCTGCATAAGCACACAGTACCTGCAGGGCCGTTGCACTCACCTCATATCCAAAAGCCATGTATGACTTCGTCGACATGTCAAACTCATTGGGCCTCTTGAGTCTGCCGCGCACCTCACCTGGCAGATCGATTCCAGTTGGAATCCCAAACCCAAAGTCGCGTACATACTTGTAGAAGATTCGATCATCAAGCCGACGTGCCAGTGTTGCAAAGACAACGTTGCTTGACTGTTCAAGAGCCCCTTGAAAATTCGTCTGTCCAACGGGATGGTCATCTTTGATGATAGCGCCCCCTGGCATTTGAATCTGCCCTGTGCCACCATCAACAGGGTCAAGCCGGCCTACCTTTCCTTCTTCGATAAGAGCGGCTGCAGTAATGGCCTTCATCGTCGAGCCGGGTTCATACTGATCCGTGATGGATCGGATGCGGATCGCATCATCAGTAGCCTGATCAAGTCTATTGGGATGAAAACTTGGGTAGGATGCCATCGCCAGAATGTCTCCGGTTGACGGTTCTATGGCAATGACTGTGCCTGACGTTGCGCCATTTTCATAGACTCCGCGGGCCAACTCCTGCTCAACAACACGCTGCATTTCAAGATCGATGGTGAGCTGCAGGTTCTTACCATCAAGCGCGACCTCGCGCTCGGGATTGATCCCAGGACGTAGTCGCCCCATTCCGTCGCGCTGCATGACAACAAAACCGCTCTTACCCTTGAGAATCTCGTTGTACTGCAGTTCGATACCTGTGAGGCCGTTGTTGTCAACATCCGTAGTGCCGATCACCTGTGCTGCTAGCGGACCGTGCGTGAAGAGCCTCTTTGGCTCCTTGACACGAATCAGACCACGAATCTTGATCGTATCTAGCACAGGAAAGAGCACGGTATTGATACCCCGCGCAAGCCAGACAAAGCGTCCTTTTGCCGAGCGAATCTTATTGAGGTAGACAGATGCCGGCTCACTACCAGTTGCTGCAAGTAACTGCGCAACCAGTTCGGGTTGTTCCAGCACTGATGGATCAGCAGCGAACGACGTCATCTTCATCATCGTTGCCATATCGCGTCCGTTGCGATCGATCAACCGTCCGCGCTCAGCACGCAGCGGCACCTTGCTCTCATACTGCTTCTTAGCAAGATCTCTGTAACGAGCCCCTTCGATGACCTGCACAAAGAACAAGCGTCCGATAATGACGCTAAAGGCCAAGGCAAAGAAGAACACCAGAAGGCCTGACTTCCATGCAATAGGGTCCCGTGGTTGATCTTCTGGAGTCATCGTTGTGGTGTTGCCTCCAACACAACAGGGGCTTTGGGAGGGGGCATCAGATGCAGACGCTCTTGCGCAAGTCGTGTGAT
>CAZAGH010000126.1:0-3894 GCA_964484755.1 uncultured Melioribacter sp.
GCCATGTATATCGTGTCACGGTACCGGCATCCTTCGGCTGTCATGCACATAACGGTGTAGGTACCTGTATCACGTACCGTGATAACGCGTGTTTTCTCACCCGTTGACCATTCATAGCGGGCAAAACCGTTTGGTGCTAACAGCTGACGTGCATCAACATCGCACAAGGTTGGTGGTCCATTTGGAATGATGGCAATGACAGAGTCCTTGCACTGCGTGAAATACGAAACAAACGGATGCGCGCGTGTTGTGTCCTTGTAGAGTAGCGAAGAGTCTTGATAAGCACCAGGTGTTGTGCTCATACGGAAGCTCTCAGCTATGGTTGCTATGGATACGTATGCGCTTCGATCGCATGCGATGTCTACGGCATCGTCCGCACCAAAGTCAGTGTTCGGCGGCGGTACAACAGGGTTCGCTCGGTCAATAACAGGTAGTGTGGTCTGCGGCGGAGCGCCGTAGTAGGAACCATACAGGAGCTTCTTTCCTGTTGAATCTAGCTTGCCAATGAAGCCGTCTTTGAGGATGTAGCCACCAGCCGTGTACGGTGTGCTTTGAAAAGCATCTGGTGTGAGCGGGATATTCGGAGATGCAAAGGTGCTGCCGGAGTACCAAATGTTGTTGGTTTTGTCGACGGCAACACCGTAGAGATAATCGGTGGAATCACCACCGAGGTAGGTGGACCACTGAACGGTGCCGTTAGCAAGATGCTTGCGGATGTACCCGTCTGCAACGCCTGTTAGCGTGGTCTTGTATGCACCGGTTGTGGTCGGGAAGTCTGTGCCGAGCGTATATCCAACGATGACAACGTTGTTTTGACCATCAACTGCCATGTCGCACATCTGATCCTGACCTGTACTGCCGTACTGAGTAGCCCAAATTCGTGTAGGAGTCTGACCAAACTTGACAACAACATTGTCATCGTCTCCGCGGCGCACAGAGCCATCTGTTACCGGGAAGTTCGGCGACTGCGTTAGACCGTTGAACACGATGTTCCCATCGCCATCAATGGCAATCTTCCCACCGTAATCCATGCCACGTCCACCGTAGAAGATGTGGTAACTGCGCGACCACCTATTCTGCGCATTAAGCTTGAAGGTGGCCATAAAGATGTCGTAGGTCGACGAAAAGTTCGTTGTGTCCTTTTTGAATCCGCCGTCACCATTCATAAAACCAAGCAAGGGGCTATTCGTAGAACCCACGATAGCAACGCGATCCTTCGTTACAGCAATACCGGTAATGCGGTCATTCTCACGGTCATCAACAAGCCAACTGTCGCTCCACTTGCCATCTGGCTGAAGCTTTAGCACAAAACCTGCGATCCATGCGATCGAGTCTATCTCTGCCCAACGTTGAAGATCGTCATTTGAGCCAACGAGGAAGGAGTCAGGCAGATTTCGGGACTTCGTTTCTCCGGCTGCCCAGATGTTGCCGCTCGGGTCAATCGCGATATCGTGAAGAATGTCTTCAAGCGAACCACCATAATACGTGTGCCACTGGAATGAGCCAGACTCACTGAACTTTGAGATAAAGCAGTCCATACGCCCCTTGAGTCGACGCTGCAAAACACCCGGTGAATTCGGCATGTTCGTGGCATAGGTCGTGCCTGCTAAGATCACATTACCTGTTGAGTCGTAGGCTGTCCGCAGCGAGGTTGGGGAGATACCACTGCTGTTGTTAAAGATGCTCTGAGATCCTCCGATATAGGTTGCCCAAATGCGCTGCGGATCGATAACAAGTGTTTGACTCTTATCGTACGCACCGACCGAGAATCGGACGGTCCTGCCTGAAACAGCGAAAGCTGAGGTGATGCTACTTGCAAAGTCGCCCGCACTGGTCTTTGTAAAGACCACGGGTGTTTGTTCAGCGATCACACCGATTGGTGTGCTAATCTCGAGTCCACCGTCGCCTTTGACGACAGGCTCAGTTCCGCCTTTGAACGCCATGGCAATCTGGGCTGGATCACCACCTGGGTGGACAACAAAATCATACTTGACGCCGGCGGTCGTCAGGTACATACGGAGGTCGATATTGGGATAAACTTCGCGGTAGGTTAGCGACTGGTGCCGTGAGGCCTCGAGTCCCTGCACGCCGGTGTACTCGCTCAAATACCTGACCTTGCCTGGTAGCTCACCGCCGAACTCTGCTCTGGCCGACGAGTTACTGCCCACCAACTCCATATCTACACGGTAGATGTCTGTAGCATAATCAGGCTCATTCCGAGTGTGCTCTTCGGTTGCATACGTGCGTGTTTGCGCAATATGCAGCCCCTTTGCATGCACATATGCCATGGTGCCATTCACCCGAACAACAGCGTCGATGGGGCTACTGGGCATCGTGCCATCGTATCGGGCTTGCCCTACGTTCCGCTCGAAACAAACGGATGAAGGGGCACCTTTGGCCACTGGTCGGGGCGTTGATTGTGCCATACTTGCTGGCGCTGTGTGCAGCAGCGAGACAAGGACAATCAGTACGAATGATATCGTAGACAGGATCATGGAGATCTCCGGCGTTGTAGAATATAGTCCCCTAGATTACGACACAAGTGTCGGATAGACAAGGGACAACCAGAGCTATTGCGTATCATTGAAGCCAGGAACAACCTCACACTGTGAACTATGCTCACGTTTGAAACACTTGCAACTATCGCGGGACGCGCCCTGTTGCGAGATATATATCGAGATTTACGGTCAGAAAAGCACATGGGCGCCCTTCCCACGCTGATCGTGATGTGGCGTATCTGTGCCACCGAGCGTGATCTTTTCAAAACAGTCAATCGTGATGTGACAGTGCTGCATCCACTCGGATTCTTCGGTGGCACGAGCCTCTGGATGCAGGAGATTGTTAATAGGTATTTCTACTCTGCCATCAATGCCTTCGTGTACATCGGCGCAGCCTTTCTGCTGGTTGCCATTGGCTTAAACCGCACAAAGGTTGTTGATACTCCCGGTATCGTAGTTGCAGCGATCATCGTTGAGGCCTCGCTTCTCGTTCTGCTGTTTGCTGTAATGTTCTTCACGCCCCCTGATGAAGAAGGAACGACGGAGAGTCTTGCTAGTCAGGATGCATCGCAGGAACTTCTACGCGAACTTGGCGAGATCGGGCGTGATTATGCGGCTATGGCCGTGCAGCTTGAGGCTATTGCCGGAACCTTGCAGGACGTTGTAACCCAGCAGGGAGAGATGGTCCAGAGTATGAAGAGCAGTGTCGACGCAGCGGTAGCGGCAGTATCGCCAAATCCTGAGCTCATGGACGCTATGTCGAAAACGACAACAGCGCTCACATCGTTTACGACAAGTGTTGATGCGCTTCATGATCGACTCCGTGATGTAGAGCGCCATGAAGTCGAACGATTGGTGCGCGTTGAGCTTGAGAAGCTTCTTTCTCGCAGTATCATTGAACGTGATGGCCAAGGCAGTTAGACGCCGCAAGAGCGTTGAGATCTACTTCGTCCTGTATCTCGTTGCGTTAGTGCTTCTGATGCCGGATCGAAAGGATGTGTCTGCAGATGCCGTCCAGGATGCAGCGGCAACCTCACGTATTGAGTTGTTCCCTGAAAAGATCCGACTGGAATGTTCTATCGAACGTGATTCGTTGGGTCCTGTTACCATTCGGTCTGCAGATTCGATCAACGTCATCCGTTATTCGCCAGCACTGAATGCAATGAGGGTTCGTGCTACGATCGAGGATGTAGCAAATGGTCAGGTCCTCGTGATCGATGACTCACTGCCGCAGCAGTCTGTATTTGCCTCGTTGAAGGTTGCTCCTGAGCGTGGAATCATTGTGTTCCGATGGAGCCCCATACTTGCTTCGATGTCCTCCAAGACGTTTCGAGTGACGCTGGATGTGCGTGGGATCCCCGCATCAGATGCAGACGAGCAGGCGACTGCAGTTGGG
>CAZAGH010000127.1:0-3882 GCA_964484755.1 uncultured Melioribacter sp.
TCACAGACCCGAATGAGCGCTACCGACTGGTGCTTGCAACAACAGACCCCGAGGCGCTGCCTGCAGAGGATGTTGAAATGTCGGCCCACAAAGAACCATTTGCACGCAGCTCCCTGGCATCAGGTACCCGTCAGATGGGCATGATAGATGGATACACGATGCGCATGATCAAGGACACGATCGCTGCCGAGCACATCCACGTCTGGCCGCACCCGGCAACAGATGAGGTAACGCTGATGTGCCGGACAACGGCAACCAGCACAACACCTCAACTTGGAACAGGCGGCATCGTGCCACTAGACATCTACAACCTGGCCGGCGAGCTTGTGGCCACCACCACGGCACATGTTGCATCCAACGGCGTGATCAGCTCGCGCATGGCCGTGAGCAGTCTCGACGAAGGCTTCTACACCATCGTTGCACGCAGCCGCTATCCCATGCGTGGGATGATGGTGGTGCAGAGATAAAGGGATGGGGTACGCAAGGGTACGAGGGTACAATCGTCGCACCCGCGAAAACGGGCATCCATGAGCTTTCTGGTTTCCCGCTTTCGCGGGAAAGACGATCCGTACCTCGTACCCCGCCCCTACTCTTTACAGCCGCACTTCTCGACGAGTTCGGTGCGGAGCTGGGCGCGTTGTTCGGGCGTCATGTTGGCGCACTTCTGGGTAAGGTTTGTTTTGCGCCGGAAGGGTATCGTGTTTTTGGGGTAGTCTTCTACGCCGTACTTAAACGAAAAGATCAGTACGTAGGAGATGGCAGAGAGCCCAATTCCTTCGAGGAGCGTGATGTCGTCGAGGTTGTCGCTTAGAAGGTTCCACAGGCCCATGAAGATAGCCCCCTGAAGTAGCAACAGCCCGCCGATGCTACCGAGGTACATCATCGTGCGGGCTGTTTTCGTTGTCGTAACCGACATAAGGGGGAAGGCTAGTCGTTGATGTTGTCGTACAACGCCTGTAGCTTCTTGCGGAGGAACAGGACGGCGTAGCGTTTGCGTGCCAGAAGAGTGTTGATGTTAACACCTGTCTCTTCGGACATCTCCCTAAACGAAATACCTTCGAATTCATTTTTGACGAAGACGTATTTCTGTTCGGCTGGGAGTTCTTCGAGGCCCTGCAGGATTGCTTCCCAGATCGTTTCGCGTACGAGGCTATTCTCCGGGTTGTAGGAGAGGTCGCCCAGGTAGCGCTCGATCATGTCTGAGCCATCTTCGTGCTGTTCCTGCGTTCCGAGGTCAGCAAAACTGTCGGCCTTCTTCTTGCGGTAGGAGTCGATGATCCTGTTGCGCACGGATGTGAACACCCATGAGGCCAGGTTATCGATTGGCTTGTTGACGTCTTTTGAGGCGGCAAGAACGTTCGTAAAGACGTCCTGAAGAATGTCTTCCGCATCCTCTTGGTTGCGGACCCGTTGGCGGATAAAGCCAAGGTATTTGTTCCGATCTGTGCGGAACAGTTGTTCGATTTGCAGTGCGAGATCCATGGCACTACCTCCTGATGTGGTGATTTCAGAATTAAACTGACCCTGGCGAGGTGCGATACCCGTCTTGCGACGGAAGTCTGCGGTTCTCATGGCAACTCCTGCTAGTTGTGTTAGCTAAACTGTCAAACTGACAGTCAATCTGTTAAAACGACGTAGCAGTTATGCCATTCTGTCCCGGATCAGTGAAATACTCAGCTTTTAAGAGGTAGTGGAATTTCTATGCCAAACTTTCTTGTGTTGGAAATTGCTCGCTCATAGCCGGCATCGGCGTGACGCAAAATGCCCATTAATGGATCATAAGTCAATACCCGTGCCAACTTTTCTTCTGCCATCTGGGTTCCGTCAGCTACAACCACCATTCCAGCGTGCAGTGAAAGCCCCATGCCAACCCCTCCGCCATGGTGGAGGGAAACCCACGTTGCACCGCCGACGGCGTTGAGCGCGAAGTTCAGATGCACCCAGTCTGCTACTGCGTCAGACCCGTCAATCATGGCTTCGGTTTCACGGTGCGGAGATGCAACACTGCCACAATCTAGGTGGTCCCGGCCGATCACAATTGGGGCAGATACTTTACCTGTACGAACAAGGTCGTTAAATAGTTTACCAGCTGCGGCACGTTCTCCATAGCCCAGCCAGCAAATGCGGGCAGGCAAGCCCTGATAGCCGATATGATCCTGTGCTTCCTTGATCCACATGTGCAGGTGGTGGTTTTCAGGGAAGAGGTTCATGATGGCTTCGTCAGTTACGCGGATGTCCTCGGGATCGCCAGAGAGGGCAACCCAGCGGAACGGACCCTTCCCGTCGCAGAAGAGCTCGCGCACAAACGCCGGTACGAATCCTGGGAAGTCGAATGCATTGGCAACGCCAGCATGATCGCGCGCAATACCGCGGATGTTGTTGCCGTAGTCAAACGTAACTGCACCGCGCTTCTGGAACTCCAGCATTGCCTGCACGTGCTGACCAATACTAGCGTAGGATTTCTCGAGGTATGTCGCTGGATCTGAGATGCGGAGTGCATCTGCCTCTGCCTTGGTAAGACCTGCTGGATAGTATCCATTGAGGGGGTCGTGCGCCGATGTTTGGTCGGTCACAACATCCGGAATGATACCCCGCTTGAGCAGCTCCGGCAGGATCTCTGCCGCATTGCCTACGAGTCCAACGGAGATGGCTTCTTTCCTGTCTTGATATTCACGAATCACCTGCAGTGCTTCGTCAAGGCTGTTCATCTTACGATCGCAGTACCCGTCGCGAATGCGCTTGTCGATGCGCTCTTCGTCGATCTCGATACACAAGGCTGCAGCGCCTGCAATAGTCGCGGCAAGGGGCTGAGCACCACCCATTCCACCGAGTCCGGCAGTAAGTAGGAAGCGTCCGTTTAGTGTGCCACCAAAGTGCTGACGTGCGCATTCTGCGAACGTCTCATATGTACCCTGCACGATGCCCTGCGTGCCGATGTAGATCCACGAACCGGCGGTCATCTGACCGTACATCATAAGCCCCATGGCATCGAGTCTGCGGAACTCATCCCACGTTGCCCACTTTGGCACAAGGTTCGAGTTAGCAATGATCACGCGCGGCGCAAGATCGTGCGTCTTGACAACGCCAACTGGCTTGCCACTCTGCACGAGCAAGGTTTCGTCGGTATCCATGTCGCGCAGCGATGACAGGATGGCATCAAATGCCTCCCAGTTCCGGGCCGCCTTGCCGAGTCCACCATAGACAATCAGCTCATCGGGCTTCTCGGCATTCTGCGGATCCAGATTGTTCTGGATCATCCGATATGCGGCCTCGATCTGCCAATTCTTACACGTGAGTTGTGAACCAGTTGGGGCTTTGATGATGCGTGACATAGGGAGCAAAGATAAGTGCCGAGTGCCGAGTACCGAACATCGAGATCGTGTCTCGTGTACTCAGAGATTGCATTTAGATTGGGCAGAACAATCGAGAGAGTTGCGGTAGTTCCGTGACCGGGCTTCTAGCGAGGATGACGTTCTTTCGCGGGACAGACGACAATGCTCGGTACTCGGCACTGGCAACGTATCTTGCTGTTTCTACATTGTATCACTGTCACGTTTTGACCTCATGAAAGCACACATACAGAAGTGGGGAAATAGTATGGCTATAAGAATACCAAAAGTGGTTCTCGAAGAATTGGGGTGCACTGCCGAACAGGAGGTAGAGATGCTTCTTGTAGAGGGTGAGCTACGCATACGACCCATCGTCACAGCTGTGAAATATGATCTGGAGAGCCTTGTCAAGTGTATCACGGCAAAGAACCGTCATGGATTGGAGAACGATCATGTCCCAGTGGGTAAGGAGGTCTGGTAGGTATGGCGGTGTATGTACCAGAGCGGGGCGACATTGTACTGCTCAGCTTCGATCCCACACGCGGACGAGAGC
>CAZAGH010000128.1:0-3854 GCA_964484755.1 uncultured Melioribacter sp.
GCAAGCCCCGTACCAACGACGATCACGCTGAACTTGCGCTTGTTGGCTGGGTTAACCAGCTTCAATTCCGCCCGGTGCTTATCCCACTTTTGATCAATGGGTCCACTGGGAATATGATTCTTCAGATCCATGGTAGTGTTTGATCCTTCCTTATTTCACAATTCCAGCAAGAATTGCCAGTGGGACAGATGAGAAACCCAATGCTACAAGGATTCCAAGCAGGGGGCCAACCGTGCGTACAATCGGTACGATTCGACGATTACGTAGACCAAGCGTTTGTGCTGCACTTGCGATCGCGTGATTGAGGTGCAGACCAACCATGATCATGGCAAGCACGTAGGCAACGCTGATGATGGGCTGCTGAAAGCTCGATACGATCATTGTGTAGACGTCTGGAATGCAGTCTGCGCATTCTGGCGATGGCGGACAGGTCTTCGCGTAATACTCGCTGTGGACCACGCCCCATGTAAAGTGTGCTAGGTGGTAGATGGCATAGGTCAGCAGAAGCAGACCCGAGTAGAGCATCGACCGTGAGGCAAGCGTCGATGCACGATGTTCGACCGTGTTATACGAACTTGGGCGCGCAGAGCGGTTGCGGCGGGACAGCTTGATAGCTGATGTGATGTGTAGGACAAAGCTTGCAAGGAGTCCGAAACGAACAATCCATATCGCCGTACCGTGCAACATTGTTCGTAGCCCATGCGCGTATTCATTGATGGCTTCTGGCCCCATAAATACGAGCAAATTGCCCGATAAATGTCCGATCAGAAATCCGACCAGCAACAAGCCAGTGATCGCCATGAGCCACTTTTGAAAGAGGTTCGATTCCCAGATTTCGCCAAAAGCTTTCATTGCTCTTCCGAAGTGTGATGATCCGTGATGTACCGCGGGAACACCGCGGTAGCGTAAAAAGTGCCACAAACTTACGAATTGCCGTAGCTTCGCAGCTATGCTAACAGTATCTCATGTAACAAAGCGATTTGGCAGCCATGTTGCCAATGATGATGTAAGCATCACCCTTCGTCCGGGAAAGATTTTCGGTCTCTTGGGACCTAATGGGGCTGGCAAGACCACGTTGATCCGGATGATCACTCAGATTGTCGAGCCCGATTCTGGCACGATTCTCCTCGATGGCATCAAGGCCTCGGAGCGCAACACGCGTATCGGCTATCTCCCGGAAGAGCGCGGACTCTACAAGAAGCTAACCGTGCTGGAGCAGATCGTCTATTTTGCCACGCTCAAAGGGTTGTCGGCTGCACAGGCCCAACATGAGGCAAGTAGGTGGCTCCATAGGATGGATGCTGATGGATGGCAGTCGAAGAAAATCGAAGAACTCTCAAAGGGAATGCAACAGAAAGTGCAGTTCATCGCAACTGTTCTGCATGCCCCTTCCCTCTTGATACTGGATGAACCATTTAGCGGACTTGACCCGGTTAATGCCGACCTCTTGATTTCCGTTATCAAGGAGCTACAATCGTCTGGTACTACGATCATGCTCTCCACGCATCAAATGGATCAGGTCGAGCGCCTTTGCGACGATATTGCGTTGATCAACCGGGGCAAGGTTGTTCTGGACGGCTCCCTGCAGACTGTTCGTAACGCCCATGCAACCAATCGCTTACGCTTCAAAACCGAGGGGTCCTCTGACGCACTCATGAATATTGCGGGAACCTCAATCTATGCGCAGGGCCAAGATTGGATTGAATTGACATTTTCAGGCGGCACAACAGCACATGGCGTGCTGCAGCAGGCGATTGAGTTGGCTACAATTCTTCAGTTCAGAGTGGTCGAGCCAAGTCTGCATGAGATCTTTGTCCGCACCGTTACTTCGTCAGCAGACCCGGTAGGCGCTGCTGCATGAAACGGTGGGTTGCGGTAGCTGGCTCGCTGTTGGTGGTTGTGCTGATCATCACGGTGGTTGTCCTCAATCGAAGTGTTGAATCGCAAGGCGTGATCTTGATCGAGCGTACGCAATTCGGTGTGGCGACTACTGTTGAGGAGCTCTGGAAAGCAACAACGTTTCCGAATCGGGCTTTTGTTGAGTACATGGTGAAGATTGGGTTGCGTTTGACGGGCAGAACGTTAACGCCGGGACGATACAGCATACCAGCTGGCAGCACGCAGTCCGACCTGATCAGTATGCTCGTATGGGGACGCCGGGAGCCCCTTATCAAGCTTACGTTCCCAGAAGGTTTCACGATGTTCCAGATTGCGTCGCGTCTGCAGCGCCGCGCTCAAATTGATTCTGCGGGCTTTATCGCCTGGTGTACCGATGAGGCGACGCGGAAGGTATACGGCGTGACATCACCATCTATGGACGGATTCCTGATGCCGGCAACGTATCATGTGATTCGCACTGAGCCTGCAGAGAGTATTGCTGCGATGATGGCTGATGCATCTTCCAAGGCTTGGAAGTCGCTGGCCGGCGAAAACGTACGTTCACGCGACAGAATCATCACGCTTGCTTCAATCGTTCAGAAGGAAGCTATTCGCGAGGATGAGTTTGCCACGATCGCGGGTGTCTACGCCAACAGACTTGAGCGCTCGATGCGGCTCGAGGCAGACCCTACGCTGCAGTATGGACGTGACCTGGCGATCACACGGTCTGACCTACGCGACGCATCGAATCCGTACAATACCTACCAACACGCCGGACTACCTCCGGGCCCAATCTGTAATCCTGGTCTGCGAGCCCTGCGGGCTGCACTCAATCCTGAGCATCATGAGTTTGTGTTCTTTGTTGCCCGGGGCGACGGTACAGGTGGGCACCGTTTTGCGCGATCTTATGCCGAGCACCTTGATAACGTCCGCGCATATAGAGCAGCTAGGTCTCGATCATCTAGTCTTCGCTGAAGATCCCGCCGCTGCGTCCACGCTCGTCGATGGCCTGTACCCTAAAGGAGAATGGCTTGCTGGCGTCCTTGCGAGTGACCTCAAAGACCTCGATCCATGAGACAGTGGGCTTCTGGTTATCTGCAGGACGCAGGTATCCAGCGAGCTTGCGCACACCAGCTACATTCCCGTCGATCACCTTCAGCATCGGTCTATTCGTGGTCCTGTCGGCCGAGTAGAATTGCACAGTCACCGTTTTCATGCTGGCATCACTACCGCGTCGAACTTCACGAACGACTGGGGGCGGGAACGACCGCACATACATGTTAGCTGTGATATCGATCTGCCCGTCGATCGACCGCTCGAAGACGAAAACCTTACCTGTATCCGATGCAGAAGGTCTGCAGCGAAGCACTCCCGAGGATGTGGCCGCAATCTCGCGAGCCCCATCGCGAATGACTGCACGAGCAGATTCAACAGACGGCAACAGCGGATCGACAACGATCTCAACGCCTGGATAGACCGTCTCAGGTATGCGAGGTATGGCCGTTGTGACGGTCTGGACGGTGAACGACTGACGAGCCTGCTTGCCATCTGTTCGCGTTGCCACAACTTCAACTACGGAACTACCGTTAACCGGAGCCTTGCCCTTGATGATCAACGTCCGTTGTTCGAGATATCGCATGATCTCGACAGGAGTTCCGCTTATCACTCGGACAATCGGCAGTGACTGCAGATCGCGCGCCGGATCCGCACCACCAATGGTAACACGGTTGGACCATTCTTTGCCGGCGGCAGAAACAATCATTGTGCGGGCAGGCTCGATCCAGAATTCACTGCTGAGCTGCTCGCCAAACTGCGCCGATGACGTGTCGCGTAGTACCAATGTATCGGTTCGTCCGCCGAGGACGATCACCTGTGGCGGTGCTTGATTGTTAACAATCGTTGTGAGCACGAATTGCGTTTGCCCAACTGCAGTCGCCTGCTCGTCTGCATCTGATGCGGGGATCCCACGCACATCC
>CAZAGH010000129.1:0-3758 GCA_964484755.1 uncultured Melioribacter sp.
AGGCGGAATTTGTTCTCAATTTCACGTGACGAAACATCAAAGACCTTCTCAGCTGGCTTCCCAGCACGTGCTTCCTTGGTGCGCTGCAGCTTGTTGTCGAACATGTTTCTGCTCAGCGAAACAAACAGCTGCCCGTTATCGAGTGCTTTACGGAGCGATGCACCGATCGTGTAATTCCACTGATCAACCGAAGGGGCTGATCGCAATACGTATTCCTTTTCCAGCGACGTCTCACGTGGGACACCAAAGCGGAACTCGTCAATAGCGCCTACACCAATAACATTCAGCGTGGTCTTGTTGTCGATTTTGGTCGTGGTCTTGAACTGAAAGTCCCAGTAGTTCGGACGAATAGGAAGGTCGATCGCTGCGAAAAGAAAGTCGAGGTACGAACGACGAGCCGAAGCAATCACGGTTGTGTTCTCCGACACAGGTCCGTCAGCAGTTGCCGCAACCTCTGTTGCGCTCACACGAATGTTACCTTGAAGCTTTTCACTGTTGCCATCCTTTTGCTTGATGGCGATCACCGATGAGAGAGCATTGTCATAACCACTGCCAAACGACGAAGAGCTCAAGTTTACATCTTCAATGAACGATACGTTCAAGATGCCGGCTGGACCTCCTGCACTACCCTGCGTTGCAAAGTGATTGATCTGAGGAATCTCTATACCATCGAGATAGTACACGTTCTCACTCGGGCCACCACCACGAATGGTAATGTCGTTGCGGAAGCTGGCACCGCCTGTGGCTCCGCCGACGCCCGGAAGCGCTTGCAACACACGTGAGATGTCAAAGTTGCCACCTGGGTTGCTGCGGATTTCTTCCGTCGTGAGACTCTGCACCGATAGAGGCGTCTCGGAGCGCTTGCCAAACGATCGTACCTCGACATCGATGCCAGCCCCTTGGGTAAGATCAGGATCGATCTCTATCGAGAGATTGACAACATTGCCTGATGTTACGAGGGTATTGAAGAGAGACTTGCTCTTGAATCCAACAGCCGTCACCACAACAGTGTATGACTTCGGCGGGATATTCTTGATTGTGAACTCACCCTTGGTGTTGGTGTATGCGCCGAGTTTTGTTCCCTCGAGCTTTACGGTTGCGCCAATGACAAGCTCCTGCGTGAGGGCATTGCGGACAGAACCGGTGATCGTACCTACAGACTGCGCGTACGCTGTAAATGAAAACGAACAGGAAATTGCTAGCGCAGCAAGGATTGCAATGAGCTTCATGGTGTGCAGATAAATTGTTATACCAGTTTGCGAAAACGATTGAACGGGGCTAATCGTTCCCAAAAAAGAAAGGGCCGCAGCATGCTGCGGCCCTACAAGTCAAGAGGGTAGTGGTCACAGCATGCTGTGACCATTCCAGGTTTACGGAATCAAGATCCCGCCCTTTGTTGCAAACGCTGCAGCAAAGACGAGCGAGATGATGGCCATAAGCTTGATAAGGATGTTGAGAGCTGGCCCCGATGTATCCTTGAATGGGTCGCCAACAGTATCGCCAACAACGGCAGCCTTGTGCGTATCTGATCCCTTGCCGCCGAGCACACCTGTTTCGATGTACTTCTTAGCATTGTCCCATGCGCCCCCTGAGTTGGCCATAGAGATCGCGAGCATCACACCTACGATGAGCGAGCCAATAAGGAGTCCGGCAAGCATCTGCACGCCAAAGAGGAAGCCAACAGCAAGAGGAGAAATGATGACAAGCAATCCAGGGGCGATCATCTCGCGGATGGATGCTTGCGTTGAGATATCGACGCACTTTGCATACTCAGCACGTGCCTTGCCTTCCATAAGGCCAGGAATTGTGCGGAACTGACGGCGCACTTCTTCGATCATGGCGAATGCAGCCTTACCAACGCTCTTCATCGTCATCGCTGAGAACGCAAACGGAAGCGCAGCACCAACGAGGAGTCCAGCAAGTACGTGTGGGTTGGTGAGCTCAAGGCTAAGCTGCTTGCCAAGTGAATGCTCAGCACGCGTGATGAAGGCGCTTGTGAGCGCAAGCGATGTCAGAGCAGCAGAACCAATTGCAAAGCCCTTACCGATAGCTGCTGTTGTGTTGCCAGCTGCATCCAGAGCGTCTGTACGCTTACGGATATCCTTGCCCATTTCAGCCATTTCGGCAATACCACCGGCGTTATCAGATGTTGGGCCATACGCGTCGATCGTCAGACCAACTGCGATCGTACCAAGCATACCGATGGCTGTCAGAGCGATACCATACATGCCAGCGAAGACGTAACCGATCACAACCGAGATGGCGATCAGAAGCATCGGAAGAACAGCTGAGTTGTATCCGAGAGCAAGGCCGTAAATGATGTTCGTTGCAGAACCTGTCTTTGATGCATCAGCAACTTCACGTACTGGCTTGTAGCGGTGTGATGTGTAGAATTCGGTGACCAAGCCAATGAGAAGGCCAGCGACGAGACCTGCAGCAAGAGCAACGAAGACACCCATGCCAGTTACTGTTACGCCGGATACAGCGAACGTTGTGCCACCGAAGGCCCACATCGTGATAGGATAAAGCGCTGCAAGCATGATGACCGTCGAGATGATCAACGCGTTCTTGAGAGCTGCTTCTACCTTGTCTTCTTGCGTTGCGCGGATGAATGGCAATGCAAGGATCGAGGCAACGATACCAACGCCGTTGACAAGCATCGGGAAGAGAAGGATGTTGAGGTTGTTGCCACCTGCAACACCGTAGCCGGCTGCGCCGATAACGAGAGCTGCGCATGTTGACTCGGCAACTGAACCAAACAAGTCCGCGCCCATGCCGGCGATGTCGCCCACGTTGTCACCAACGTTGTCAGCAATAACAGCTGGGTTGCGCGGATCATCTTCAGGAATACCAGCTTCTACCTTACCAACAAGGTCGGCACCAACATCGGCAGCCTTTGTGTAGATACCACCACCAACACGGCCGAAGAGAGCAACGGCTGAACCACCGAGACCGAATCCCGAAAGGATTTCCATCTGAAGTTCGCGGCTGATCACAGAAGAAACTGGAAGAACGGCGTCGATTCCTAACCACACGAGGATCAGACCAACGACTGCAAGCCCCGTGAGACCAAATCCCATCACAGCGCCTGATTCAAAAGCAACCGAAAAAGCTTTCTGCAGCGAAACGCGGGCAGCTGAGGCCGTGCGTACGTTACCCTTGGTTGCGATCTTCATGCCGATGTAGCCGGCAACAACAGATGTTGCAGCGCCACAGACAAACGCAAGAGCCGTGTGACCACCGTGATCGACCGTCAGGAAGATCACTACGGCAAAGATTGCCATGAACAATCCCAGAACACGGTATTCGCGCCCCAAGAACGCCATAGCACCTTCGGCGATGGCATCGGAGATTTCCGTAAGGCGTGAGAGCTCCTCAGGCGAGGCAGCCCCATCTTCGATCTTGACAGCGTGCACGCGCTGGCGAAAGACCACGGCAACGAGAAGAGCCAGTACGCCTAGGCCCAAAATCAGCGTTATTATCGACATGCAGAACCTTTCAAGTGAAACATCAAAAAATCTTTTCTAAATTTGCGTCCCCCGAGGACGCTTAGCTCAGTTGGTTAGAGCGTTACGTTGACATCGTAAAGGTCACTGGTTCGAATCCAGTAGCGTCCACTCAGCCCCGTCCCTCAGGAGGGCAAAAATAGCAAGCCCGTCAATTTGACGGGCTTTTTTATTGTCCAGATGTCATTCCCGCGCACGCGGGAATCCAGTATCTGATCTGGGCCCCCGCTTTCGCGAGGGCGACGATGGCGT
>CAZAGH010000130.1:0-3632 GCA_964484755.1 uncultured Melioribacter sp.
CGACGCATTTCGGTGAATATTACGTGCGAGGGTTAGATACATGCAAAGATTGATCATCATCAATTACAGGTAACATTAATGAAGCTCATAGTTGCCACGTTAATCTCGCTTCTGCTGGGTCAATCTGTGCATGCACAAATACCTGAGCTTCCGAGCACAACAATTCTCTCTATAGAGCAGCTGGGTAAGCCTTTAGAGGCTGAGTACAAACCGGGTGTTTTTGGGTATGGACTTTGGACGCGCGGAGACACTCTCTTTAGTGCGACATTCTTCGGTGCCGACTGTGCCATTGCTTATACTGTAAACGATGCTTCAACATGGACATTCTTGACACAGCGTCAGCTTCAGGCAAACATCACTGCGTCCGCACATTCTCAGAGTGGTAGATACATCGTTCTGGGTTATGAAGACGGAGCGCTGGAGTACTCCGAGGATGGTGGACGCAGTTTTCGATCTGTAAGCTCGCCTACCTTAATTCGGATAAGCACGATTGCTGTGAGTGAGACGGGCGAGGTGATACTCGGCAGAGATAAAGGACGGGTGTTTTCCAGCAGAGATCAGTGCACGACCTGGCAAGTCGATACACTACCAATTCTTCTTCAAGGTAATGAGCCTGGTGTAATCTCCCATATTGTCTATGACCAGTTTGATGGTATCACGATCACTTATAATGAACTTTCGTCAGCCAACGAGGTCACGACGAAGGTTGCGCATAGCCAATCAGGTGAACCTTGGAGGGTGTGGGAAGTTCCCAATACACGTCAGACCTTCCGTGTAGATCCTTCACATATCTATGCAAGCACTGTGCAGCGCCTGCCCGGACGTAACGACGTGGCATGCTTCTGTCAGTTGTATTCCATTAATCTTCAAACCGGAGCCGTTAAGCTTGAGTTTGTCGAGGATACGGTTATTTCTGTTTCATCGATAATGTCCGTACGCAGACCACCCAACTCAAATACGATATGGGCTTCTTCCTTTCCTCACGCCTACGTGTTCCGTGATTCAACGTGGTTTCGTGATCCTCGCTCGTTCAAAGACATTGGTCTTGGATTTACGAACGTTGTCTTTCGCGACAACAATGTTGCTTACGCAATAACCATGCGGGGTCTGAATCGTATTCGATTTGCGTCGATTGTATCGGTTGATCATACCACAGCAGCAGAGGGAGAAGTCACCTGTGGCGGACTCGATATGGATGTCGATCCGAGCTACAGCGTGTACGATCTTCTGGGTAACCTTCATTTCGCTAATCATTCTGAAGGTCCAGCCACTTGGCAAGCTCCAACCCCCGGCATGTACATGCTCATCGATAACGCGAACAAGCGCAGAGTAAGATGGCGGCTTGCAAACTAGGGGGCGAGCACATCTATCTACGTAACGTGAACAATGTTCGCAGGATATTCCATGACAACCCTCAATGCGATAATCTTCTTACTTCTTTCTTCATACTTGGCAAACGCTCAGGGTGTTAATCTGTCGCGACTCAGTTCCTGGAAGGATGCGCGACTCGTTCAGTCGCATAGTGTCAATGCGCGTCTTTGTAATGTATACGCTAATGGCAGTCTGATTGAGTTTGATCCGACAACTGGGGAGGTCCGTGAGATATCGCTTCCCGATGGGAAACTCGCCGCTCAGGTATTGGAACACAATGGGAGTATGTGGGTTCGTATGCTGTCAGGCCAACTCTACCGAAGGGATGAAACGGCAGCCTGGAGCATGGAGCTAGATGGAGTTGAGGGTATGTATCAAGATGGTAAAGGCATGCTGTACGTACTCGACTCGAATGGTGTGTCACGAGTAACATCACAGTCACCAACAGTCCAACGGCAGCTAATTCGATCTGTCCCCAAGAACTATCAGGGTAGCGCATTCATTGTTCGCGGAGATACTGTAGTTCTTTCCTTATCCGATGATTCTAAAGCTGTTGTCCTCTATGACAACGGGGAATACACGTCCAGAAGTTTGTACTTCACTCAGGCCTATTCTTTATCGGACGATCTGATCATTGCAGCAAGGCGTAACGCAATTCTACAGATCGGTAGTATGGCGAAGGTTGACAGTCTGGAGATTCAGCGGAAAACAACTTGGTTCAAGGATGTGACACTGAGCCATGGAGTGGACGAAGCGGGAAGAGGAGTCTGCTCATTTGTCGGTAATGGTGTCGCTTCGAATGATATGGTTATTTACGGTGTCGTTCGAGAGGGTGGAATTCAGCAACTACCGATTCTTGACAGCAGAAGACAAGTCGCGTCAGCTTTGACCATGGTAGCTGGTGTCTTTGTCACAACATATCGAACATCGACGTTTGGGGTTATTAAGGACTCGATCCAAACCGAGTATGTGTCTGGTGGAGGCCCAGACATGTTAAATGTCGACATCATCCCCTTTGTTACCCCTGGTGGACTAAAGGCACTTGCGCAGACAATACCTACAGACTCAAATCCCAGCAAGAGTCCTGTCTTTGTCCGCTCGTTAGATGATATGTTCATGCGGCAACTAGGCGACACTGCATCTTCAAGTCATGAATCCGCAGTACGACTGAAAGATGGTACAGAGATTGTGATCAGTAGACCACAGATGTTTCAAGCATTGCCACAAGGCAGCTTCAAGAGAGTGTCAAGTGCGATGTTTGCTTATGGACTACGAACGAATGCCCTGCCTCATCTTGTAGATGATTCGACGATTCTCGTTCATAGCGTATCAAATCGGTATGTCCTTTCTACAAACGGTGGAGCAACGTGGAGCAATCACGTGCTACGTTCAGTGAGAAGCTTTCCTGTTAGCATCAATCAATCAAACAGTCTAATCGTATTCGGATGTTTGAGTGAGGTAGCGATAACGAGACCAACGAACCTGAAAAGCGACACAATAGATGGCATCTGGTATTATCCGCAAAATCCAATCCCATTATGTGTTGCCAGAGTTTCCGATACGCTTGTTGATGTTGTGGTTGGTCAAGCACCGCCCGATGGGATCGTTACGGAAATCAAAAAACTATGGCATGTGACGTACCAAGGTGGCAAGAAGGACTCCGTTGCATTGGAACTACCGTATTCGTTATCGGCGTCCTCAATCGTACGCTGTAGCATTTTGGGAGACACGTTGCTCGTCTTCTCACTATCTGGTGGACGCAACACGGCACAGCTTTCCGCGTTTGTAAATGGTAAGCTTGCTAGCCACCGATACATACCAACAGCATCATTTGCCCCTCTCAATACGCTGATGAACACATCTGTGCGTTTTGTAGGAAGGAAAACAATCGAGCTCACGCGTATTGATCAAGGTATTCAAGCAACAATAGACCTTTCGGAAGATGAGGTAAGTAGTGTCGAGACACCAACCCATGAGCCCCATGGCAAGTTGTCGATCTATCCAAACCCGGCCTCGACCTCAATTACAATCAGTCTCCCCGAAGGTTTTACATCACATGAAGGGGTAAACGTAGATATCTACGATGCATTATCAGAGCAGTGCATTCATACAACGATGCAAGTGCAACAAGCCCCCTACAACGCAACGAGATCACTCCATCTCGATATCTCCTCGCTGGAGTCAGGCGCCTACATGGTGCGTGTACGCAGCCGAGCTGGTGTGATGTCCACAACGTTGGTTGTCAGTAGGTAGGGGGCGAG
>CAZAGH010000131.1:0-3595 GCA_964484755.1 uncultured Melioribacter sp.
CGACGGTTCATGCAGATTGTATTGGGGCCACGTCAGGTGGGTAAATCCACCACGGTACGGCAAGCACTTCAGCACCAGACAGTTCCAACGATCCTTGTCTCAGCTGACGAACTCACAATTGTCGGAGCGGTATGGATTGCAGAACAATGGGAGCGTGCTCGGGCCTTGGCGTCCAAGTCTGGTACATGCATCCTCGCAATCGACGAGATTCAAAAGATTCCCAACTGGAGCGAGACCGTAAAACGGCTGTGGGACGAGGACACCGCCACACAGTCCAACGTGGTCGTTGTTCTCACGGGTTCGTCAACAATGCTGCTACGAAAGGGGCTTTCAGAAAGTCTGACCGGACGTTTTGAAGTGCTACGGGCAACGCATTGGACATGGCCAGAGATGCGCGATGCTTTCGACTGCACGATCGACGAGTTTCTCATCCATGGTGGGTATCCTGGACCAATGAGCTTGCGTCATGACGCAGAGCGTTGGCTTACGTACATGCGCGAGTCGATCATCGAAACAACACTGGCGTTAGACGTCTTACAGGTTGAGCGCATCGACAAACCGGCACTTCTGCGAAACCTCTTAATGCTTGGTGTATCGCTGTCGGGTCAGATCGTATCCCTGCAAAAACTTCTTGGGCAACTGCAGGATGCAGGGAACGCTGCAACGATTGCGCATTATCTCACGCTACTCAGCGATGGTGGACTCCTAGCCGGCCTGCAGAAATACACCGCTACACTCACACGCACGAAATCAGCTAGTCCTAAACTTCAGGTGTTTGCACCGGCATTGATGGGTGCGATTCTCGGGATCTCCTCGAGCAAGCAGCAGCTTTCGCCCGAACTTAACGGTAGAATAACAGAGTCAGCAATTGGCGCTCACTTGTTGAATCTTACGCAGGGGACACTGGCAACGCTTCAGTATTGGCGAGAAGGACAACATGAAGTAGACTTTGTGCTCTCGAATCCCCAGCAAAGGGCTCTCATTGAGGTAAAATCTGGCACAGCGCGCAATGCTTATTCAGGCGCAGAGGCATTCCGCAAGCAGCACGGTAACGCCAAACTCATCGTTGTAGGCGGACACGGCAACATGTCAATCAAGGAATTCATGTCGGCTTCCCTAGCAGATATCATGGCCTAACATGAACGAGACAAGAATCACGCCGCTGTTTTTTTTGGTATTTACAAATCGTCGTGTATTTTTGCAGTCCCTTTACGGGGGTCGCCAACTTAGCTCAGCTGGTAGAGCAGCTGATTTGTAATCAGCAGGTCGCCGGTTCAAGTCCGGCAGTTGGCTCTGATCAAGAAAGCCGCATCGCCACGAGCCATGCGGCTTTTTTGTATACCCACATCTGTAACGTAGTTCTGTTTAGTTAATTCAGCTTAGCGCCGAATGCAGTCTTTCGGATTCTGTCAACTGAATTGGTGCGTAACACTAGTTCCCCTTTTCTATCAACCAGTACATACGTAGGGAATGTTCTGATATACAAATCATTGACGATGCTACTAGCACGTCCATCATACGCGACAGCTATGCTTTGGCCCCTAAGGTTGAACGTGTTACCTTGCCAACTCTTCATCATTGAGTAAGGTTCGTAAGCAACGTGGATAGTTGCAATGCCGCGTTGTTTCAATGAGTCAGATAGCGAGTTAATCTCCGGGATAGAATTCAAACAGGGTTGGCACCAGGTGCCCCAAAAGTGCAAAAGGTGCAGTGAGTCGCCGACGGTAGCAATGGTCGTTTCTGATCCTCTAGGGTCAATGCCTTTGATTGTGTCGATTCTGGTGGCATTAACTGCACGATTGATCATCCGGTACTCAGAGTTAGCCAGTACACAACTTTCAATTTGTTGATTGCTGCTCATCTCAAGAAGAAGTTGAAGGGTCGCATCATTACCCTTGACGAACCCCGGTGATCCGATTGAAGTGTATTGGAGGGATGCAGCGACAAGCTCACAAGTGCACTGTCGATCGAATGTAGAATCAATATGGACGATAGCACTTGCCATACTTATCGTTTGTGGCTGACTATCACCGGAAATCTGACGGGAGATATCGTTGACCAACTTGTAGAGTATCGATTGCAATGCCGTATTCCTAATCCATATCCCCTCAGTTGATAGCGCAGGAAGCGAAAGTGCAACCCGTTTCGACCGATCTTGATCAGTTCCGCCAGTACTGCTAGTTGCAAGTATTCTGTTCTTCATTGACGTCAGAAGCATGCTAGTTGGATTAATCCAGTCGCGCACGAAGTGCTGTGCAAACGCTCGTTTGTATTTAAGAGCTTTAGTCTGTTGAAGGAAAACGACGATACCAGTTTGTAATGTATCAATGCAATCGATAGCGCTATTGTCCTCTAAATAGTATGGCCGCTGTAGCGATCTGATGAATCTCTTGACGATGTCGCTGTACATCTCAACGTTAACTGGCATAACGCTGAGACTTTCCTTTCCTGTTTTAATTGTTACGTCTTTCGTTCCTTGACGGATGTATACATTTCTAAAATACCCTGTTTTCAAATCCTCAATGTTTACTACGAACGATCTCAACCCGCTCAGAGTTACTGAAGTGTCAGAACGGACAGTAAACAATGACAAGGTATCACCATCGCATACAATCGTCACTGTTCGGGGGGGGGCCGTGCGCACGACAGTAATACGCAATGTGGTGTTATCTGATTTTATCCTTGCTGAAGCGATACACGTAGTCGTCAGAAGTACAACAACAAAAAGCGTAGCCTGCGTTAAAGAGCCCAACACGGCAATCTTCCTTTCCCAATTGCTTAGGTTGAATATTTGATGCCACTATAACTTTGCGCTAGCGCACCGAATTGTGTGGAGTGGGATGAAAAAACTATGCAGTAGACCATAGGCGACACACAAGTTTACTGCGCGCATATTGGGCTTGCAACAACCGTGGGATTGAACGCTCCGAAAATCCCCTTGGTCCTGTGTTGACACCCATCAGAGATTAGTTGGGGGGGGGGGTAGTTCAGGTCGTCGGTTCAAGTCCGGCAGTTGGCTCCAAGAATCATCGCAAGGCGAGCTGTCCAGCTCGCCTTTTTTTATTCCCATACATTTGCAGATGCTTACACTTACGTTGAAGCCCCGTGAAGAGCGGCGCATCAAAGAGGGTCACCTCTGGGTTTACAAAGACGAGCTCACCGAAGCCCCCGAATCTGCCCCCGGAACCCTTGTTCGGGTATGTGCGCATGATGGCGCTTCACTCGGCACGGGGTTCTACAATCCCCTGTCCAAGATCGCCGTGCGCATGCTGGCGTGTGAAGAAGAGCAGGCCGAGACAGCGTTCTTTACAAAGCGGATCCGGCAAGCACAGTCCCTGCGCGATCGAATGCTGCCAAATGAAGAAGGCTATCGCGTGGTGTTCGGCGAGGCCGATCTCTTGAGCGGACTCATCGTTGATAAATACAACAATTATCTCGTGCTCCAGATGCTCTCTGCAGGTATGGACAGGCGCAAGCCCCATATCATTGAGGCCTTGCGCGAGATCTTTCCGGATGTAACGGGCATCATCGAGAAGAACACAGCGCAGACGCGCAAGAAAGAGGGACTCGAGCTTATCGATGCCGTTGTCTGGGG
>CAZAGH010000132.1:0-3551 GCA_964484755.1 uncultured Melioribacter sp.
GGAAAAGACCTGAAGCGTAATCTGCTCCTCTTGCACTGCATTGTAGCGTATCGAAACAGTCTCCTGTGAGCTCGGCTGTGGATAGAGTTCGAGTTTGCCTAGTCTGTCTGCTTCTTTGAGTACGGAGGTTGTGGGTGATTCAAGTGAGATCTTTGCGACATAGTTATTCCAGACACCAGTGCGGCTTCCGTATGGAGCAAAGATCCATGCTGCTGGGGTGGACCCTGAAAGGTCTGTTACGGTAGCCGTGTAGTCTGCCCACCTACTGAAGTCGTAGATCGACTGAAACTGTACTGATCCATCACCAACACGAACAATGCGTTCATCTGATAACTCAAGCTTGCTGTTGATGATGCGAGTCGCGATGCCAGGGGGCAAGAGGCTACTCGCATACGTGTATGTTAGCACGATGTTGGGTTCCTTGTCGCCCGGGCTCATTGGAGCAATCGAGGGATAGGCCAGACTGCGATCGGGCTGCGAGATCAACCGCGATGCTGTAACTCTCCATGAGGCATTACGTTGCTCGAGTACGAGGTACATGATGGCAGAGTTCCCATTGCGGTTATCTACGGTGAACACATAATGGATCTTGCCGTCAACGAATGCGCCCCCTGCTCCTCTCTGGTCGAAGCAAGACAGTATGACGCTCGATTGTGGCTGACGCGCAAAGGCAGGTTGACGGAACGTCGGCACATTGACTTGCGTCCGCTTGACCACCATTCCATTGTCGATAGAGCCTGTAAACTCATACAACGCAATCGTTGACTTGTCTTCGCTACCGAGGCCATTCGAGATCAGAACCGTGCTTGTAGAACCATCGCCCGACGTGTTAGGAATTGGGAATAGCGCATAAGGTTGCCCTTCCAATGAGAGGTACGTTCGCAGATCGGATTGCGACGGGAGTGATCCACTCAACAGGGGTTGCTTGCGCAGCTGGAATACCGCGGCCTGTCGGTAGTCTCCATTATCTGTGAAAAGATTCGACGTTATGAAAACATCGTTTCGGTTGACGGAAATGTTCGGGAAATCAAACCACGTCCGTACTGAAAGAGGGGGCGACTGATTTCCTACAATCTGGTAGAACCACCAACCATCGAGAGGGTTTTCACTTTTCGACACAGCAATCAGTAGCTGCGATGTTGTGGAGCTGCCCTCACACGTCATAGCTGAGACGATAAACCTTGCGGCATAGGTATCGTACACCACACGTGGATCACAGAAGAATCGGCTAAGTACAGTTCCGTTGAGACTACTTGTAAAAAACGAGCTTAATCCGCGATCAAACAAGCGTCTGCCTGCTGTATCACAGATGATTAAGCGGCTATTGATCGCGCATACAAGTGTCCCATTCGTATTGATGGCCATCGCATTATCTGGTGGGTTGATTGTACTAGCGACCAACTCAAAGCCCCTTGACATGGGGGGCTTGACATCACTCAGAATGGGCTGGTTGTCGACTGCCACGGGAACCATGTGCGGCGCGCTCCGCCATTTCTCAATGCGTTGCTGCAGATCAGTAAGGGGCTCATGCGGAAAGGGAATATGCTCGTGACTAACGCGTTCTCGTGCGGACGTCATATCCTGCAGCTCGCCAACCAGCTGGAGAGTATGGCTTGGGCGTTGGAGGTGAGTCGTATCAGCGGGCGTGTTGCCTGAACCAGGGACACGCAGTACAGCAATGACAAAGGTCAACGCACACATGAAGTTGATACATTTCATCGAACGAAAACCCGCGCATGAGTTTGTATGTTCCCAGTTGGCATCCGCTATAGATAAGATAGCAGTGTTATCCGTGTATCTTGTACATCATGAGATGCAAGCAATTCCACAAGAAGGTCGCTATCGCATTAGTAGCCGTGTCAATGGTCTCCGCTGGGTTCAATGCCAGTGGGAATGTTCGGCGGACACGTAAGGCCAGCCTGCCACCTAGCCGCCAAACCGCAGATAGCAATGCCATCGTGAATCGAGATCTTCCAGTTGGAAGAGCTTCCGATGTTCTGCCAACATACGATGAGGCAGAACTGTATCGAAACATTCGCTATCCGCAGCTCGCAAGGCGGATGGGGATTGAGGGGCTTGTAGTGATTGAGTGTCACGTTGATGCGGCCGGTACGATAGACACGCTCAATGTCACGACATCAGCTCATCCCACATTGGATAGCGAGGCATCGCGTGCAGTGCGCTTGCTGACGTTTAGGCCGGCTGTGCGCGATGGAAAGAACATTGACAGCTGGGTAAGGCTTCCCGTCAGATTTTCTCTTCGCGCTGCGGTTGAAACGCAAAGCACAAAGCGTTTGCCATCTCCACCGCTTCCACCAACGAGCCCCGATTGAGACAAACGATAACAACGTTCACCGCCCCGATGGCAACGGCCATGTCCCATACGACACCTTGTCTGACAGGCAGTGCACCGATTACGGCAGCAGTATTATCTGACCCTTCATGCGGCATGTTGTGCCAGAGCCGGAGACTACTGCTATGGAGCTAATCACGCCAGTTAGGGTGTCTGTTACGCTCGTCTTACTTGTCGAAAACATGTATGAACCAAGCTGGGGCTCGGGGTCGAATAGTGTAGGACGTTTGCCATACACGATTACCTTTACCTCGCCTTTTGTAAAGCTCTCGCTTGAAAACGAGACAGCTGAACGATGGCCAGTGGAGCCGAAATCATACACGGAGACCTTTGTCGAGCCAGCCCCGTTCTCCTTTACAATCGAAACATTGATCGTATCGCTGTAAACGAGTCTTTCGTAGCGCTCCTGTGAGATCACGACTGAATCCTTTTCCGTTACATCTGGAGTTGGATCTGGGTTAACGGGACTGTCGGTGTCTCCACAGGCGGTGATGAACGGTATGGAAGCGGCTATTGCAAAAAGTGGCTTGAACATGAAGTTGAACCTGTATTAGAGACGGAATGCCGCAAAGATAGGCAGTCTAGCCCGCGGCGGTAGATTGAACGTGATACCAACAAAGAACCATCACGCGGGTCGTGCGCCTGTGAATTCTGGGCAAATGTGAAATTTCTGAGTTGATCGAATGTACCTTTGCACATGAATATTCTCCTCTTTCTCCTTCTCTTGGTTCCATGCACGGTGCATGCACAGCAGCCAGATCTCGGCACGCTCAACTGGGACGGCAGAATCGTCTACGAATGCAACTCCATCAAAAGTGAGGGACTCAAAGAAGTCTCGCGTTTCATATCAGATGGAGCAAGAACGATCTATATTGGAACGCCCATTGCGCTTTACACGTACGGTGTTCTCGCATCGGCAATCGATGAGCCTTCTGCTGCAAATCGCTATGCTGCGGAGACAGGCCTGCAGGCATCGACAACACTCGTGATGGCATATGCGATTGCTGTTGCAGCCAAGAACATCGTCAATCGTGAGCGTCCATATGTCGCTCATCCCGACCTCATCGTCAACGGCGAGGGGCGCGTTGACGCGCACATGAACTCGTTCCCATCCGGACACAGCACGGGAACAGCGGCAATTGCAACGACGATGATCTTGCGATACCCAACCTGGTATGTGATTGCCCCTTCAGTCGGG
>CAZAGH010000133.1:0-3422 GCA_964484755.1 uncultured Melioribacter sp.
TGAACTCCCAGCCCCAGATACGGTGCAGCCTGCTGCATGGCAGATGTCTTGGACTGCACGGGGTACCCCACCAGAAAAACGTGCGCAAAAATAGGTCGTAGGCGCTTAAAAGCCCAATTCGCGGAGAGTATTGATTACGGCCTCCCCGTAGATATTCACACTCTCACCATACCAGGCGCCGTCCGGCACAAATCGAAGCGCCCCATAGGTCGAGGGGTCAAGGGGCTCTACATTGCTTGTAGCTATCACACTTCGCTCCTCCGGACGGAACTCGTTATCGTAGTCAACCACAGCAATGGCACACCCAAACTCGACAACACCCTGCTCGTCGATCGGTGCCTTTTGATACCCCAATAGTGCAAACGGGATTCGAAGTTTGACAACGTATCCACCGGGACGTGGCGCCGAAACCGCCCTAAGTTGCTTTCTGGCCTTGACTTGCGACTGGTCAAGCTCATCTGTTGTCTTGATCGCCACCTTTGGAAGATTGTCGCCAAAATCGCCAAGGCGCACCGTAAATGTGAAGAGCCCAGAATCGCTTGTGCTGCGAACCACGACCTCTTCCCGCTCGATTCGGGAGATATAGCGAGACCGACTACCTTCTGCCGGAGCTGTCACATCGAACAAAAGTTCGACGTGGTCAGCGATACAGGTGTCGCACCAACCGGTAACTACATTGGAATCCTTGACAAGAATTCGCGCGTAGAGGTATTCGTCGTCATAGACAAGGCGGGCAGAAAATGATGCATCCGCATCCCCTGTCCACCAATACGCACCTTCCGGCACGTGATTGGTGCTAGAAACGGTTACCTCCGGGACGTATCCGGCATAGACTTGCCGGCTACGACTGTAACAAGGTATGGTCAAGAACTCTGTCGTAAAAACTTCTTCGTCTTTTCTATTGGCGAGGCGCTCGCGGGTGATCAAGCTCTGAAACGAACGGAAACTTTCATGCTGAAATCCCTCAATCTTGTCGCTGACGAATTCATCGACGAGAACAACAGCCCCTTCTGTAAATCGATATCCACGTATCGACCAGTCCTCCGACTTACGTTTCTGCGTCACGTAACATGCTACGTCTTTGATCACGACGCCAACTTCTAACGGCAGATCCACAAACTGAAACGGCATGCGTCCCACCGGCACGAGATACCCTTCGACATCGGCAAACATGTAGACCAAACACTCACGTTTACGAGTGCCGAGAATATGTACCGACAATGCCAGATCATAGAATCCGTCGCCACTGAAGTCCCCAACATCCCAGCCCCAGATCTTGTAATTGGAACCTTGCGGCATGGCCATGCGCACATCGCCGAGAAGATCTTCGGCGAAGTAGGGCTCGGCTCGACGCACGAATTCATCAAAGTCCATGCCCGACTGCGCAGCAACTGGTGCCACCGCCAATGCAGCAAAGACAACATAGATGAACGCAATGGTAGAAACGATCTTCAAGGGGGCTATTCTACTTCGTTACTGTTGAATCAAGAACCGCATCCCGCACTTCAATGTGACTCGCCTTAAGGCGAGCTCCAAACTGTGCAACAACCTGAGCAGATGCATAGGAAGCTAAACGCGCAGCGTGTTCTGGATTATGTCCGTGCAGGACGCCATACAAAAATGCGCCAGCATACATGTCTCCGGCACCAGTCGCATCTACGGCATCAACAGCATAGGCCGGCACGCTTGCCTCAATGCCGTTCCAGCGCACGCGCGACCCATGAGGTCCGTTCGTTACAACAACATGAGAAAAATCTGATGCTAGCTTCAAGTATGCCTGATCCGCATGCTCCTCATTGGCAAGCGCCGTAGCCTCACGCTCATTGGCGAACACGAGATCTGTATGCTTGAGCACATCGCGAAGTTTGTCGCCAAAGACATCAACGATAAACCCATCAGAGCAGCTCACAGCAACGCGCGTGTCGTGCTTCTTTGCGTAGTGCAGCGCAACATCTACGGCCTCAACACCGTTATCGTCGGTGAGTTTGTAGCCTTCGATATAGATCCACTGACTCTGACGAATGAGATCCTCGTTGACATGGTCACGACAGAAATGCTGATTTACCGCAAGCGTCGTGTTCAACGTGCGCTCGCTATCGGGCGTGATCAGCACCAAGCATGAGCCTGTTGTTTCGCCCGACACAAGATCCGCCGAAAGCACGATTCCCAAATCACGGAACTCCGAGGCATAGAACTCGCCGTAGTGATCGGCCCCTAGGATCGAAGAGTACGCGCTCTTGCCACCAAACTGCGCAAAGGCTATGATGGTGTTGGCTGCTGAACCGCCACTGCACCGGTGCGCATGACGATTTCCAAGCGCTGTGATCATCTCTTGCTGCCGAGCAGCATCGGTTAGAGTCATCGAACCTTTGTTAACGCCAAAGCTGAGCAGCTCATCCTCGGTGACCTTGAATTCAATATCAACGAGAGCGTTACCAATTCCCGTTAGCTGAATGTTCTTCATAGTTCGATCCCTGATTCTCGCATGATGGCCTCACACAGCTCGCCGAACTCGATGCCGTTTTGACGCGCGGCCATCGGCAAGAGGCTGGTCTCTGTGAATCCTGGTATGGTGTTTACTTCTAAACAAACTGGCATGAGATCTTCCGTCAGTCGAAAGTCTACGCGACTATATGCTCGACAGCCTAACACATTATGGGCAGCCACAGCCAGATTCTTTACGTGCTCTTCTACCTCTTCGCTAAGGTCTGCCGGACAGTGATACTCCGTGCGGCCCTTTGTGTACTTATTCTCAAAGTCGTAATACCCCGCCTTAGGTTCGATCTCGATGATCGGCAGCGCTTCCGCACCAAGCACAGGTACGGTTAGCTCTCTGCCGGGAACAAACCGCTCGACAAGGATTGTCGATGAGAACTTGCCGGCAAGTTTGATTGCAGCTGCAAGATCGTCCGATGTTGGTGTGTGCAGAATGGTCATCCCAACTGTCGAACCCTGATCATTGGGCTTGACAACCAAGCCACCTTTGATCTCGTTGATGATCGAATCCAAGAGCTCAACATCGTTATGCTGATCGGGCGTGACGGTTGCCCACTGCGCTGTTGGAATGCCGGCAACTTGAAAGAGCATTTTCGATAGCCCCTTGTCCATAGCCGTTGCGCTGGCCAGCATCTGACTGCCAGTGTATGGTATCCCGCGCATGTCGAGGAGCGACTGGACGTATCCGTCTTCACCGAACTGACCGTGCAGCAGAATGAAGACCGCATCAACATCATCAAGATGGGACGACGTGACACAGGCGAGCAGCTTTGCTGAATCAAACTGTGCACGCTCCTCATCCGTAACCTCGCGAGCAGTCGCAGCTCGCAATTCTTCGTCGGTAAGGGGCTCACCATTACCGCGAAGTGGATCGAGTGCGATCACAGAATGCCCACGTTCGCGCAGCGCGAATACAGCGGCACGGC
>CAZAGH010000134.1:0-3411 GCA_964484755.1 uncultured Melioribacter sp.
TGCTTCCTGGCCGTGGTCGACGGGCGTCAGGCAGGTCTCTCCGTCGGGATGACCTTGGCGGAACTCTCGGACTTCCTCGTAGAGCTGGGTTGCCAGGAAGCCATCAACCTCGACGGAGGCGGTTCCACCCAGCTGATGGTCGGAGACCGGATCCTCAACAGCCCGTGCTATGGTCGAGAGAGGTCCACCGCCACCAGCCTGCTGGTCGTCCGGTACCCGGAGGTCCAGTCCGGGATCCGCCCAGTGGACGGAACAAACGGAACCTGGAGGGCCAGTCCAGCGTCAGGCCCTCCGTCACCATGAAGCTCCGGCTCCAGATCCTCGGTCTTCTGCTGTCGGCCTTCTCGCTGGTCGGGCTCGATGAGGCCGGTGGACCCAGCCCCTCGCCTGCCTTGGCGACGGCCCGGCCGAAGGCACGCCTCAGCGACGGGTTCACCTACAGCCAAGAGACCCTGCCTGAGGGGCCGTGGTCGGTGCAGGTCATCCGGATCCGACGGGATCGGCCGGACCTCCGACTGCACGTGCTGCTGGGTGGTCGCGGAGGTGACCATCTGGGAGTGGCGACCTTGTCCAGCCAGGCTTCGGCCTTTCCCCGGTCGCGTGGGCTTCCGTTGGCGGCATTGAACGGTGACTTCTTCGCCCGACACGGACCCTGCCTTGGGGATCCCGAGGGTCTGTGCATCCGGGACGGGGAACTGATCTCCGCGCCGAACGGGAAGAGCGCCTTCTGGATCGCAGCCGACCGATCGTTCCATCTGGGCCCGGTGGTGTCGCTGCTCTCGATGATCAGTCCCGACGGCACCTCGATCGCCATCGGCCTGAACGAGGAGCGCCAGGAACGCCCGGTGCTCTACACCTCGGCCATGGGCACCCGCACCCCTTCGGCCAACGGCACCGATTGCCTGTTCATCGCCGAGCCCGGCACCGCGATGCCGATCCGGCCCGGCCTCCGGTCGGGTTTCCGGCTTCAATCCGTCCACCGCGGAGGCAACCTCCCGATCCCGGCCCACGGCATCGTCCTCTCGCTGCCCGAGCTGCTGGAGCTGCCGGCCAGCCAGCTCTCGGAAGGATCCCTCTGGACGCTCTCCACCGAGAGCCGACCGGACCTGCTGAACGCATCGACAGCCCTGGGAGGAGGCCCCGCGCTTCTCAAGGACGGCCAGCCCACGCAGTTCCAATCCTCCGACGCCCGTCATCCGCGCTCGGCCATCGGATGGAACGCCGGGCACTTCTTCCTGGTTCAGGTGGATGGTCGGCAGCCGGGTGTCTCGGTGGGGATGTCGCTGACGGAACTCGCCGCCCACATGGCCAAGCTCGGGTGCACGGACGCCCTGAATCTCGACGGCGGCGGCTCCTCCACATTGTGGGCCCGAGGCCAGGTCATGAACCATCCTTGCGAAGGATCCGAGCGCCCCATGGGCAACGCCCTGCTCATCACGCTCGAACCCCGAGCGCATGAACTCCCAGAACCACCGTCCCGATGAGGTGGATCCGCGGATGGAGGGCCACCCGTGAATGATAGACTTCGCGGGTCCGGCATCGCGACTCGGAACCACAGCCGTTCCCCACTCCATGAAACAACCCATCCCCTTCTTGGTTCTCTTCACCGTGGTCTTGCTCAGCGTCGGCCGAGCCTCGGGCCAGAGCCACCAGATTCAGGACCTCGGGCCAGGCATCGCACTGGACATCAACAGTTCCGGCAAGGTGGTCGGGGTCTCCGATGGATTCGGATTCCACTTCGATGGCGTCACCTGGGAATCGGTGACCCGGCTGGCGATGCCCAACTGGATCCAGCCGTCGGAACCCCCTGACTGGATCCCGGCCGCCAGCAGTTCGCTTGTGGCGATCAACGATTCGGGCGAGCGGGTGGGAACCGTCACCACCACGACCGGGATTCATGCCGTGGTCCGGATCTCGGGGACCAACATGACATCGATCGACAACCGGGTGATGCCGATCTATCCGCCGGTGGTGACGGGCCTCAACGACTTGGGCCTCGTCTCCGGATGGCAGGTGTCGGCCCCATACGGGCACAACAACGGCATCCAGATCGGTGGATCGCTCGGGGTGCCGAACTTCTCAAGACTGCATGCAGTCAATGCCTCGGGAACTTTCGCGGGATCGTGGGGCGCCGAGTCTCCGGCATTCCGCGATTTCAGAGCTTATCCCTGCCGGGCCATCGTGGTCTCCCCCACAGGCACCATGACCGTGATCGACAGCAGGGTCCTGCCGGATCGATACCTTTCTTTCGCCGACGATTCCTCCGACGAGAACCACTGGAGCGACGCCTACGGCATCAACGCCTCGGGAACGGTGGTCGGCGCGATGCGGTCGGCCACGGGCACCCCTCGGCACGCCTTCAGAAGCGTCGGCTCGGCGGGCGCAACGCTCGTCGATCTCGGCACGCTCGGAGGTGCCCGAAGCATGGCTTACGACATCAACACCGACGGCCAGATCGTGGGCGAGGCGGAGACCACCAACGGAGTGATGCACGCCTTCCGCTGGTCCAACGGAGTGATGATCGACCTCAACAGCCTGCTCCGGCAACCCGCCGACGCTGGCTGGGAGCTCCTCACCGCCAAGGCCATCAATGATCGCGGCGAGATCGTCGGACAAGGCAGGTTCCAGGGTTCACTCCGCGCCTTCCTCCTCTCGCCACCGGGACTCGTGTCGGCCCCGTGGATCAAGGCCTCGCCCCAGAGAGCCCGTCTCACCGTCGGCCAGGACCTGACCTTGGCTGTGGAAGCCGGCGGCATCGGGCCTCTGGCCTATCAGTGGATGCTCAACGGGACTCCGATACCCGGGGCCACCAACGCCACCCATCGGATCCCATACGCCACCGGGAGGGACGCAGGCGACTACGCCGTGCGAGTCGCCAATCCGGGCGGCATCATCCTGAGCCGATCCGCGAAGGTCGAAGTGCTGGATCCGGAACTGACCATCGAGACCTTCGTCGGACTCAGGATCACCGGCGAAGCGGGGGCCACCTACGAGGTGCAATCGCGACCGTCGGCCACCTCCGCTCAATGGACGGCTCTGACACGGATCACTCTGGTCACCACCAACCAGTCGTGGATCGACCCGGAATCCCATCGGAACCCCGGTCGGCTGTACCGGGCGGTCCGCCAGCCTTGAACGGCCCCTTGTCCGAAGGGCGATAGGGTCGCATGGGGTCGCTTGAGGTTCGGAGGCTTTCGCCAGAACAGCCCCGCCAGGACACCAGGGACGCCAGCGACGCCAGACCATGGATGCCGTCACCGGGTCAGCCCATGCCCGGCATCGGTGCGGACCGATGTCAGCCCCGCTTCACCACCAGATCCCGGAACTCGTCGAAGAGCACCGAGGAATCGTGCGGACCGGGCGCGGCCTCCGGGTGGTACTGCACGCAGAACACGGGCTTGGTCTTGTGAC
>CAZAGH010000135.1:0-3369 GCA_964484755.1 uncultured Melioribacter sp.
GCCATGAAGGCCGGTATCATGTTTGCGGACAAGGTCACAACCGTAAGCCCAACGTACGCACAGGAGATTCGCTGGACGCCCGAGGGCAAGGGCATGCAGGGGGCTCTACAAGAACGCTCAGCTGACGTAATCGGTATCTTGAACGGAATCGATACCCGGGAATGGGATCCTGCGACAGACAAGCAGATCGCTCTCACATATTCAGCTGATGCTCTACAGCGAAAGTTGGCCAGTAAGTTGGCACTCCTGCGTGAAGTGGGATTTCATGAGAATGATCAGAACGACGACATACCGCTTGTTGGTATGGTAACGCGTCTCACAGAGCAAAAGGGACTCTCGATTCTCCAGCATGCCCTCCCACAGCACCTGCGCGATGGATCCATGAGGCTGGTTGTTCTCGGTAGCGGCGAGCACCATGCGGAGTCGTTCCTGCACGACCTGGAGCATCAATTCCCCCACCTCGTTCGGTTCATTCGGGGATACAACGAGCCCCTTTCGCATCGAGTGCAGGCCGGGTGCGACTTCTACCTTATGCCGTCTCTGTTCGAGCCATGTGGCCTAACGCAAATGTTTGCGCTCCGATATGGCACCATACCGATCGTGCGTGGCATAGGAGGCCTGGCCGATACCATCGAAGAGTACGACCCGATAACGTTCACGGGAACCGGTGTGCGGTTTTACGAATACCACGCCGAGGAGCTTTCTACGGCGATCTGGAGGGGTCTACGGCTCTTCAAACAAGAGCCGCACTGGACACACGTACGGAGCAATGCTATGAACGTCGATTATTCGATCGTCCATACGGCCGAGCGTTACCTCGAGGCATTCGTTTGGGCTCTGGAGAAGGTTCGTTAACCTCATCAATTCGCTCCCAGCTGGCCACGATCTCCATGCCGAATGTGCCAGGGAAGAGGTCTAGTGGCGTGATGCGCTCGAGCTGATATCCAGCTGACTTCCATTCCTTGATGCTGCGCGGCAGTTCGTCGGGTCCGCAAAAGACCTGCACCACCCTGTGTGGCTGGATCGTCTTTGCCACTTCCCGGATAAATCCCTGCGGTGTGCCGCTGCGCGGTGGGTCCAAGATGACTACTGATGGAGCCGCTAACGACTGTGGACGTAGGACCTTACTGCAGGTCTTCCACATCGCTGTAACGTCGTCGGCATCTCGAAACACCTGACGGATCGCCGTCACATGTCCACCTGCACGCTTGACATTATATCGGGCATTATCCACAGTGGTCTCGTCGGCATCAACTGCAACAACCTGTCGAACCTTACTTGAGAATGCTGCTCCAAACAGCCCATACCCTGAGTACAGGTCGTAGAGCACATCGTCAGCGGTTACCTGTGCATGCTGAGCCACAACGCCGACCAACTGCGACATCATCGCCAGGTTGATCTGTGAAAACGAGAACACGCCTACTTGGTAGGTAATGTCATCAATGACCTGACGCCAGGCCGCATGACCAAAGAGCTTCTTCGCATTGACACCGGTGGCTGGACGTTCGAGTTCAAGGTAGAACCTGCTGCCTTTGGGGTCGTGATACATCCAAGCATGTTGCACCTCTGGAATCGAGGCTTGCACCTGCTCACAGACCTTCCGAATGGTACGCACGATGTAGGCATCCATTCCCTTGACATTGACGATCACCACAAACTCATCATACGTTCCACGAATGATGACGTGGTTGATGATCTCCTTGACCTGTGGATGGATCTCCTGAAGAAGCTTCTCGAGCAGCGTATAAATACGAGCATGATGAGGGGGCTCAAGCAGACTCGCCTGCCCGGGATTGTTTCCATCACCGTGAGTCAGAAGTAGATGACCGCGGTTGATCGATATTCTACGCCGAGATGTCGTCCTGTACGATCTAGCCGAAGGTGCCTGAACAATCGCATCAACAGCGGCCCCATCAAGTCTCAGGCTCTCAAAGAAGGCCTTTAAACCGCTGCGCTTTACTGTGAGCTCTTTTGAATATGGCAGGTGTGCAAACGGCTCGACGGCGCCGCCGAGCTCAATGCGAGCCATACGGGCCGCATCACGAAATCTTGTGTCAAGTGTAATCACTAGGCAAAGATACGCCCCCTGCCAGTGCCAGCGCGGAAATACCGTAGTTTTGTAGTCCAAATTTTCCGACCCGCTTATGCAACTCCGCTACGCTGCATGTTTCATCTGGTGTCTGCTTGTGCTGCCTTCTGTGCTCATTGCACAGGGTGTAACGACAGGCTCCATTACCGGTACGATCAAAGGTAAAACTGGAGCAACACTCTCCCCTCTGCCGGGAGCGATGATACGCGCCGTCAGCACGGCTACGGGTGCCGCATACGGAGCTGTTTCCAAGAACAAAGGACAGTACTTGATACGCGGCCTGCGTCCGGGAACATACAATCTTGCCATAACGTGTGTTGGATACAAAGCTGACACGATACGCGGTGTGAACGTGGACGTTGGCGAGGCAACAAGCGTCAATGCTGTGCTCAACGAATCGGCTTCAACCAGTAGCGAGATCACGGTCTCCGTGGAGCGTGATGGCCTTTTCAATGCGAACAAGAATGGGTCGGGATCTGTGATCAGCGAGGCCATTATTGCAGCATCGCCATCAATCAACCGCAGCATCAGCGATCTAGCACGAATGAATCCCTACACGAATCAGGTTAGCACAGCTGGATCCGATGGTCTTCAGGGTGTGAGTATCATGGGTGTGAACTCGCGCTTCAACAACTTTCAGATTGACGGTGCGGTAGCCAATGATGTCTTTGCATTGGGCTCGGCCGGTACGGCTGGATCACAGGCCAATTCGAACTTTGTGTCTCTTGATGCCATCGAACGAATCCGTGTTAATGTGTCGCCCTACGACATCCGTCAGAGTGGTTTCACGGGAGGCCTTGTCAACGCCATCACGCGCGGCGGCACCAACACATTTAGTGGTTCGGTATTTGTCTATGGCCGCAATCAAGACCTGGTTGGTAACAGCCCAGATGCAGCTGCGCGACCATTCGACACGTTCCATGACGTCCAGTTTGGCGGCCGCGTAGGCGGTCCGATCGTCAAGGACAAGCTCTTCTTTCACGTAACGGCCGAAGGACGCCAGCGCTCGACACCACTTGAAGTTGCACTCAACGACCCAACAGCACTCAACAATTTTGCGATGTCGAGCTCGGTCCTTGATCGTATCATCGACATCACGCGCAACCAGTACGGATATGACCCCGGAACGTACGGCAACACGAATATTCGGAACAACTCCACGAGCCTTATTGCTCGTATCGACTATAACATCGACGAGTCCAACAAGATCCAGCTGCGTCACAATTTCACCTACGGCATTCAGGATCGCAACCTTCTGCGAAACAACCTGAACTACAGTC
>CAZAGH010000136.1:0-3364 GCA_964484755.1 uncultured Melioribacter sp.
ACTTGTCATGTCGATAAGCCCCTTGAGTGTTCTGCGGTAGTTGTATTTCGTAACACCGGCCACACGTGGACGATGGTTCACAACACACTCGCCAACGCGGTAGCCCTTGATCTTGAGGATGGCCGGTATGAACCGATGCATCTCTCCATAGAGTGTAATGCCTTCGAAAGCATCGCGCTTGTAAACCTTGAGTGAGCACCCGCTATCGTGAATGCCATCGTTGACGATGATCGTGCGCAAGAAGTTTGCACCACGGCTTACGAAGTTCTTGGCGAATGGATCCTTGCGGTCTTTGCGCCATCCACTTACTACGTCGAGACGTGCCTTCTCAAGATGCTCAATAAGTTTAGGGATGTCGTTAGGGTCGTTTTGCCTATCGCCGTCCATCGTAACAACTAACTCATTCTTTGCCGCCTTGATACCTGCGTCCATTGCAGCGGTCTGACCAAAGTTGCGACGCAGCTCGATCACCTTGACGGGTTTAAGCGTTCGCAGAACATCAACCGTAGAATCTGAAGAGCCGTCATCAACAAAGATCACCTCATACGTATATCCCTGACGATCACAGACCTCAACAACCTCTCTGTGCAGTTCGGCCACATTGAGTTCCTCGTTGTAGACGGGGATGACGATGCTGATGGATCGAGTCATAAATCACCGATACCGTAGTATTCTTTGTACCACCTCGTGAATCTACGAAGTCCTTCTTCATGCGAGGTATCTGGCGAAAAACCAGTCAATGCTCTCAATTCCGAGGTATCGGCCCACGTTTTTTCAACATCTCCAGGCTGCATGTCGAGGAATTCTTTCTTTGCTTCAACACCAAGTTCGCGCTCGAGTGTGTGAATGAATTCCATGAGGTGCACAGGGGTTCCATTGCCGATGTTCAAAACGCGGTATGGCGCTGTATATGTAGGCGTCCCGGGAACTCCATCATGCGAGGGGGCTAATGGCAAGACACGCGTAATACCCTCGACAATGTCGTCGATGTACGTAAAGTCGCGATAGAGATTGCCATGATTAAAGATCTTTATCGGCTTATCGGCACGGATCCAGTCCGAAAACAAGAAACACGCCATGTCAGGTCGACCCCACGGCCCATACACCGTAAAGAAACGCAATCCAGTTGTCGGCAGTGAAAACAAGTGGCTATAGCAATGAGCCATTAACTCATTGCTCTTCTTCGTAGCAGCATACAAGCTCGCAGGATGATCTACCTGATCGTTGGTGCTGAAGGGAATCTTCGAATTTGTTCCGTACACACTGCTGCTACTTGCATACACGAGATGTTTCGTGCCAAAATGCCTACACGCCTCAAGAATGTTTCCAAAGCCTACGATATTCGACGCGATGTACGCATCGGGGTTCTCGAGACTATAGCGGACTCCAGCCTGAGCTGCGAGGTTACAGACAACATCAGGGGCATGTTCCTCAACGATCGAAAACACTGTTCGTTTTTCTGAGAGCTCACCAATATGGACAACGATGTCCCCACTATCAGACTCGTAACGTGAGTGCGCAGCCGCATCATCAATACCTACCCCAAGCTGCCGCAGCCGAGCAACCTTCAGCGAAGGGTCGTAGTACGCATTAAGATTATCCAGTCCAACAACCTTCCATCCTTCGCCAGCAAGGCGCTTGGCAAGGTGGGACCCAATAAAACCTGCTATACCTGTGATAAATATCGTCTGCTGCGTAGACATAGAATATTCCCCCCGGCAAAGATACGATGTCAGCGGCACGATTTATCGCGCCGGATTGTAGGGGCGCCCCTGCGTGGGCGCCCGTGTGACGTGTGCGTGTGATATGCATACATGCGCCCCTGCGTGGGCGTCCCGTAGGCAACGTCGCCCCCAGCGAAAGCGGGGGCCCAGCAAGAAGATGGATTCCCGCCCCCGCTTTCGCGAGGGTGACGATCTTTTGCGGGAAAGACGTTGCGGGCGCGGACATGCCATAGGGGCGCCCCTACACGGCTCCCCGGGATGACGCATCGTGCGTGATGCATCAATGGTCGGTGGTGGGGATGTCACGTTCTTCTACTGTCCGGGCACGATGAACAGAAACCGACATTCTCAACACCACAGCCTTGGAGGATTCCCATGACCCCCGAATTCATTCAACAAATGCAGATGCAATTTGACGGTCTTGCACGCCGGTTTGACGAATACGACGTCGAGTTTTGGTTTGCTCGTGATTTGATGCAGCCTCTCGATTATCAGCGATGGGAGAACTTCCTTGTTGCCATTCATCGCGCGATAACATCTTGTGTTTCTATGGGTTACAATCCAGAGGATCATTTTCGTGGCGTCACGAAAATGATACCACTGGCAAAGGGTGCTAAGCGGTCGGTTGATGATTTTATGCTCACTCGTTACGCCTGCTATCTCATTGCTCAAAATGGCGACCCGAGGAAGGAGGCCATTGCACTCGCACAGGGCTACTTTGCAGTCCAGACACGAAAATATGAGCTCATAGAAGCCCGCATGCGACTTCATGCACGACTTGACGCCCGGGAGCAGCTACGCGAGTCGGAGCGCACCCTCTCCAGAAGTCTGTTTGAACGAGGCATTGATGATCCCGGATTTGCGCGCATACGCTCTAAGGGCGACGCTGCGTTGTTTGGCGGAATAACAACTCAACAGATGAAGGAACGATATGGCATCACGAAGACTCGCCCGCTAGCAGATTTCCTACCTACCCTGACAATTGCGGCAAAGAATCTTGCAAACGAAATGACGACCGTCAATGTGGAACACCGCAACCTCCACGGCGAACCAACCATTCTCACCGAACATATCCTGAACAATAGAGGTGTCCGTCAGATGCTCGCGCAACGTGGCATCAAGCCAGAAGACTTACCAGCAGAGGAAGACATCCGAAAGATGGAGCGCCGGATTCTTGCCGAAGACAAGAAACTTGAGCAATCTGGCAAACTTCCGGATGCGCCCTAGATGCAGACGACCATTTTCGTGGCGTCACGAAATTGGTCCAGTCATTGTTCCTAAGGTCCCTCGCTGCCAAGTCGCGCAGCGACGAGGGACCTTGGGGCACGGTGTTCGCAAAAAGATGGATTCCCGCCCCCGTTTTCGCGAGGGTGACGATCTTTCGCGGAAAGACGACAATCTCGGCATGTCACGTTTTGACGTTCTGATCGCACGAAGAATGAGTGGACACACCATTCATCATCGTGATTGCCGGACCCAACGGCGTCGGGAAGTCGACCTTTGCGAAATGGTATCTGGAACAGCACCCTTCGTGCGTAGGGATTGTTGATCCAGATGCCATTGCTCGCGACTTGCACATCGACAACATTGGAGAGCGCAACGTTGCAGCCGGACGCATTGCTCTTGCTACGATTGAGTCG
>CAZAGH010000137.1:0-3292 GCA_964484755.1 uncultured Melioribacter sp.
AGTGTTACCTCGAGATGGTAGTTCGTTACTTCTGCGTTGGCTTTTAACCACGACAAACGGACGCTATCTACATGGAGGCGTGCTGTATCTGCAGGCAGTGTTAGTTCAACTGTACCAGGTGTTGGCAGGTACCGAAACGACCAACGAGCCGACCATGCGCTCCATCCCGAAGCATTTTGCGCACGCACTCTCCACGTATGCCAGGAAAGGGGCTCAAGCATGCTGAGAACCAGCGTTGTGTCGGTAATGAGTGACTCAACAACAAGCGTTGTTGTGTCGAGCTTGACCTCGATCTGATATGCGGTGATGTTTGGCGTGGACTGTCTCCAGGCCAACGTTATGGTGTCCTTTGCAAACACCATAGAATTTGTCGGCGACAATAGCTGTGGCGTTTGCGGATATGGAACACTCTTGAATTGCCATATCGCAGACCATTCGCCCCATCCTGATGCGTTCTGAGCCATGACGCGCCAGGTATAGCTAGAAGCTGGAAGTACCTTGAACGATACAGCCGTGTCGGCTACGACTGTGTCCGCAATCACAGTGCCCATGTTGTTATAGAGCTGCACGCGATATCGCTGTATCGCCGGCGTGGCATGGTTCCATCGAAGAATGGCCGTATTGGATCGAAGCTGTTCGGTGTTGATAGGCGAAGCAAGAACAACTCGCGATGGATATGGCAACGTGTTGCATATGCGGCTTTCGGACCACTCGCCCCACCCTGAGACATTCTTCGCACGCACACGCCAGACAAGCGCACTTGCGGGGGGCAGTGTGTTTATGCCGCGTATCGTATCGGTAATCGTCGAATCATTGTAGATAGCAACGCCATTGTTGCGCACCTCGAGCTGGTAGACAACGACTTCTGGTGTTGACCTCTTCCACGCGAACTGAGCTTGGTTAACATTGAGCTGAATGCCATCTACTGGCGCAACGAGAGCAACCTTGGCCGGCACTGGAAGGGGCGGTGGGGCAAACAACGATTCGTAGGTCTTTGCGTACGAATACTTCGGACGATTGGCGACTGTTGCATCCCAGTTGATCGACCATGTCATCATACCGCGAAGTGTTGGGTAGCCCCCTACCTGCGCAAGGGTGTACTGTCCTGGACGTGGTCCCTCACCTTTGAGGTACTTGATCGCAGCTGTGATCGTTGCAGAGTCGGTGTATCCCCCACCTGCAGCATTGGTAGTTGCCGGCAGGCCAACAGCAACCTTAGATGGTGGGATGCCAGCAAACGCACCTCCGGGTGCACGAGCAGTAAAGCCTTTGATGACAGCTTCTGTTTGCGAAACAATGAAGTCGGCTGTTCCCTGCGTATAGATCTGATTGTCGATGCCGTACATCGTGCCGCTGTTGTAGAGCTGCACATGAATGAGATCTAGCGAGTCACGCAGAGCATCAACAATCGGGAGGTAGCCGCCCCAGATACTTCCGTACCCCGACATGCCCCCTTGAATGTAGGCTGTCTCTGGAGCGAATGTGAGAATCAGCTTGCGATTGTTGGTAGCACGATAGTTCGCCATGATCGTGCGGATGGCATCGATCAGATTGATCTGTGCGGCGCTTTGCGGGGCTGCTATCGTTCCACCGTTAACAAGGATCGAGGCACCGTGTTCGATATCGATGTCGAGTCCATCGAACCCATACGTCGTGAGAATATTCCCGATCGACGTCACAAACGCATCACGATTTGCCGTCGTTGTAAGGTCAATGGATGCTGTCGCGCCCCCTACACTGAGAATTACCTTCTTACCCGTTGCCTGCACATTCTGAATGCGTGTCTTGAACTGCTGCACCGTACCGCGATCGGGTGCGAAAAGCATCGTCATGTCGGTATTTGACGTTGGAATAGCGAAGGCAACCGTGATCACATTGTATCGACTATCAACAGCGTCGATGTCGATATAGGGGGCGTTCCCATCATTCCAATTATGCCAATACCCAACAAGTGCGGGATTGGGCAGTTGAGCATGAACGTGGGCTGATGCGAAGAGCATCAGCATTGTAACGAAGGTGAGGATGCATCTCATGCTGGAAATTACGCACGGACGCACCAGCTTTTAGATGCCGTAGGCCTTCTTTACGATCTTGAAGAACATCGAGTCCGATACAAGCTTGCGGAGTTTGATCATAGCTGGCGCAGGCTTCCCTACCGGATAGCGCAGCTTTGCCGTTCCGTCGGTACACGCTGCATAGATTGCCTGGGCCACCACCGAAGGGTCGACTGCATCTTTCACAGCAGCTTCTGCGGCCTTTAGGAACGTGTTAACGTAGGTGTCATATTCACGGACGGAATCTGAGGTAACAAACTCAAGGCTACGTCCCGCAAAGTCAGTCTTGATAATCCCTGGCTCTACAATCTTGACGCGAATGTTGAACTGCTCCAGTTCATAGTGTAGGGATTCGCTGAATCCTTCCACAGCCCACTTCGTGCCATGGTAAGGGGCGTACAGCGGAAACGTGATCTTTCCGCCGACACTTGAAATCTGGACGATTGTTCCTGAACGCTGTGGGCGCATGTACTTTATGGCTTCGCGTGTCACGCGCATGAGGCCAATCACATTCGTCTCGAACTGACGTTGGAGAGACTCGTCCGATATGGCCTCGAAGACACCAACCAGCCCGTATCCTGCATTGTTAATGACAGCGTCAATTGAACCCATATCACGACGGATATCTTCAAATGCTGTCACGACCGAGTCCGCATCTGTCACGTCAAGTCGATACTTCTTGACGCGTCCGCTATAGGCTGATACATCAAATGCATCAGGTGTTCGCATCGTTGCAGCCACATTCCACCCTGCTTTGGTGAATACTGCTACGCATGCCTTTCCGATTCCACTGTTAGCACCGGTAATAACGACTGTCTTTGTTGCCACGGATTTGCCTTTCTCGAATGTTTTGCTTTGAAGTGAGGCAACCTACTACCATATTGCACATCTATCAACAGTAGAGTATAGTCTATGGTTGAGGTATATTTTTCCACACAATACTACCCTTATGTTGATCAATGAGCTGGCTAAGCGCGCTGGCGTTTCTACGCACACCATTCGGTTTTATGAGCGTTACGGCCTGCTGCAAGGCAAGCGAGATCCTAGTAAGACGTCGAACAATTACTTTGACTATGACGAAGAGTGCCTAGCCAGACTCGAACTTATCATTGATGCAAAGAGCGGCGGTTTCACGCTGAGTGAGATCGCGGAGATCATCGACGCTTGGTATGGTGACATCTATACTGCGAAGCAGAAGCGACAAATTCTCGAAAACAAACTTGTCGTGCTCGACCAGC
>CAZAGH010000138.1:0-3292 GCA_964484755.1 uncultured Melioribacter sp.
AGTGTTACCTCGAGATGGTAGTTCGTTACTTCTGCGTTGGCTTTTAACCACGACAGGCGCACGCTGTCCACGTGTAGGCGTGCCGTGTCTGCTGGAAGCGTTAGCTCAACGGTCGTTGGAGTTGGCAGGTACCGAAACGACCAACGAGCCGACCACGCACTCCACCCCGAGACGTTTTGTGCGCGCACGCGCCACGTGTGCCAGGTAAGGGGCTCAAGCATGCTCAGTGTGAGTGTTGTATCGGTGATAAGGGATTCAACAACGAGTGTTGTAGTGTCGAGCTTAACCTCGATCTGATATGCTGTGATGTTTGGCGTGGACTGCTTCCATGACAGCGTTATAGTGTCCTTTGCAAAGACGACTGCGTTTGTGGGAGACAACAACTGTGGTGTCTGCGGATATGGAACACTCTTGAACTGCCAAATCGCAGACCACTCGCCCCACCCTGAGGCATTCTGAGCCATGACACGCCAGGTATAGCTCGAAGCTGGAAGTACTTTCAACGATACAGCTGTGTCGGCTACGACAGTGTCCGCAATGACAGTGCCCATGTTGTTATAGAGCTGCACGCGATATCGCTGTATCGCCGGCGTGGCATGGTTCCATCGAAGAATGGCCGTATTGGATCGAAGCTGTTCGGTGTTGATAGGCGAAGCAAGAACAACTCGCGATGGATATGGCAACGTGTTGCATATACGACTTTCGGACCATTCGCCCCATCCCGACACATTCTTCGCACGCACACGCCAGACGAGAGAACTCGCTGGGGGCAGGGTGTTTACGGCACGCAGTGTGTCGGTGATCGTTGAATCATTGTAGATGGCCACTCCATTGTTTCGTACCTCGAGCTGGTAGACAACGACTTCTGGTGTTGATCTCTTCCATGCGAACTGAGCTTGGTTGACGTTAAGCTGAATACCATCTACCGGCGCAACAAGAACAACCTTCGCTGGGACTGGAAGGGGCGGCGGTGCAAACAACGACTCATAGGTCTTGGCATAGGAGTACTTCGGACGATTAGCGACCGTTGCATCCCAGTTGATGGACCACGTCATCATGCCGCGCAGTGTAGGATAGCCCCCTGCTTGAGCAAGTGTGTACTGTCCTGGACGCGGACCCTCACCTTTGAGGTACTTGATCGCAGCTGTGATCGTTGCAGAGTCGGTGTATCCCCCACCTGCAGCATTGGTAGTTGCCGGCAGGCCAACAGCAACCTTAGATGGTGGGATGCCAGCAAACGCACCTCCGGGTGCACGAGCAGTAAAGCCTTTGATGACAGCTTCTGTTTGCGAAACAATGAAGTCGGCTGTTCCCTGCGTATAGATCTGATTGTCGATGCCGTACATCGTGCCGCTGTTGTAGAGCTGCACATGAATGAGATCTAGCGAGTCACGCAGAGCATCAACAATCGGGAGGTAGCCGCCCCAGATACTTCCGTACCCCGACATGCCCCCTTGAATGTAGGCTGTCTCTGGAGCGAATGTGAGAATCAGCTTGCGATTGTTGGTAGCACGATAGTTCGCCATGATCGTGCGGATGGCATCGATCAGATTGATCTGTGCGGCGCTTTGCGGGGCTGCTATCGTTCCACCGTTAACAAGGATCGAGGCACCGTGTTCGATATCGATGTCGAGTCCATCGAACCCATACGTCGTGAGAATATTCCCGATCGACGTCACAAATGCATCGCGATTTGCCGTCGTTGTAAGGTCAATGGATGCTGTGGCGCCCCCTACACTGAGAATCACCTTCTTACCCGTTGCCTGCACGTTTTGAATGCGTGTCTTGAACTGCTGCACAGTGCCGCGATCGGGTGCAAACACCATCGTCATGTCGGTTGTCGATGTAGGAATCGCAAACGCTACCGTTATTACGTTGTAACGGCTATCCACTGCATCGATATCGATGTAGGGGGCATTCCCATCATTCCAATTATGCCAATATCCAACAAGTGCAGGATTTGGTAATTGAGCATGTAACGGCGCAAATGTGATCAGCGCAAGAATGGTAACGAAGTAGATGATAGGTCTCATGCTGAAAAATACGCACGGATGTATCATCAATTAGATACCATAAGCCTTCTTGACAATGCTAAAGAACATCGAGTCTGAAACAAGCTTTCGAAGCTTTATCATTGCAGGAGCAGGTTTGCCCACGGGATAGCGCATTTTCTTCTTGCCATCTGTGCACGCGGCATAGATTGCCTTGGCCACTACTGAGGGTTCGACCGCGTCTTTAACGGCTGCTTCTGCTGCCTTAGAGAATGTATTGACGTAGGAGTCGTAGTCACGGACGCTGTCAGAGGTTACGAACTCAAGGCTGCGTCCAGCAAAGTCTGTTTTTATGATGCCGGGCTCCACGATCTTGACTCTGATATTGAATTGCTCCAACTCGTAGTGCAGTGATTCGCTGAACCCTTCTACTGCCCATTTCGTGCCATGATATGGAGCGTATAGCGGGAATGTGATCTTTCCGCCCACGCTTGATATCTGGACGATTGTTCCCGAGCGCTGTGGACGCATGTATCGTATCGCTTCGCGTGTTACGCGCATCAGGCCAATGACATTCGTCTCGAACTGACGTTGGAGAGACTCGTCCGATATGGCCTCGAAGACGCCAACCAGCCCGTAGCCTGCATTGTTAACGACAGCGTCAATTGAGCCCATATCAAGACGGATGTCTTCAAATGCTGTCACGACCGAATCCGCATCTGTCACGTCAAGTCGATACTTCTTGACGCGTCCGCTATAGGCCGATACATCGAATGCATCAGGAGTTCGCATCGTTGCAGCCACATTCCACCCTGCTTTGGTGAATACTGCTACGCATGCCTTTCCGATTCCACTGTTAGCACCGGTAATAACGACTGTCTTTGTTGCCACGGATTTGCCTTTCTCGAATGTTTTGCTTTGAAGTGAGGCAACCTACTACCATATTGCACATCTATCAACAGTAGAGTATAGTCTATAGTTGAGCTATATTTTTCCACACACTACTACCCACATGTTGATCAATGAGCTAGCTAAACGAGCTGGCGTTACAACACACACCATTCGATTCTATGAGCGTTACGGTCTGCTTCAAGGTAAGCGAGATCCAAGTAAGACATCGAATAATTACTTTGACTACGACGAAGAGTGCCTGGCAAGACTCGAACTCATCATTGATGCAAAGAGCGGCGGCTTTACACTGAGTGAAATTGCGGAGATCATTGACGCTTGGTATGGTGACATCTACACTGCGAAGCAGAAGCGACAAATTCTCGAAAACAAACTTGTCGTGCTCGACCAGC
>CAZAGH010000139.1:0-3276 GCA_964484755.1 uncultured Melioribacter sp.
CTTCTATTGGCGAGTATCGTCGCAACCTCAAGAAGGCCATGACAACCAAGAAGGTAATCCCTCTCGGTAAGCAGTCGATCATTGCTTCGATGATAGGGGGCTTACTCACCAAGAACGACCTGCCCGCCCGCCTTTACCTCGTTGGCGACCTCACGGGCAATGATGCCACAATGATTCTAGGCAGAACAGAAAGCACAGCAGCTGCGCTAGAGCTACGCTCCCGCATTATGGGCTCTGTAGAGGTCATCAACTTCATGGACACCACCAAGCCAGCGAATAAGGCGTATGTAGATGTGTTTAAGAGGAAGAAGATTGTTAGGTACTAGGTACTAGGTACTAGGTACTAGGTACTAGGTACTAGGTACAAGATACAAGGTACTAGGTACGCTTGGCATGGGCCCTGTGTCGTGCAAGCATGTAGTCGAAAATCGTTGATCCAACAGAGGATGGTGTTAGGGCGCTGTACCTAGTACCTAGTACCTAGTATCTTGGCTTCACTTCCCTACAATCACGATCTCGGTTCTTCTGTTCAGCCTACGACCGAACTCCGTTGTGTTGTCACCGATGGGTTTGGTGGCACCGATACCGACGGCCTGTAGGCGCTTGGGGTCGACACCTTTCTTGAGCATGTAAGCTCTAACAGCTTCCGCACGCGCTAGTGAGAGTGCCTTGTTGGCTTTGGGAGATCCGGTATTGTCCGTATGACCTTCGATGCGAATAACGACCTTCGGTCGACTTTTCATGAACTCATATAACACTTCGAGCTCTTCCACGCTGTCGGGAAGAACCGACGATGCCACGGGAAAGAGCAGGTTTTCGATGATGATCTTACGACCAATCTCAACGATTGGTATGATCTGACGTACGAGTTCACGCTTCCGATCATCCATCAATGCCACGCTGATGGAATCGCTACGAACCTTGGAATCGCTTCGATAATAGATTGTGTACAGGTTAGCTAGGCGTTCTGAGTATTGATCGAGGATCTTCGAAAACGGCTGATTGATATCGAAGGTTATGCCTCGCGTACCTGCGGCAAGTTTCGGGTATTCTTTTAGACTAGGGGGTACGATACAGAACACGCGAATGCTCTGTTCATTGAGATATTCAATAAGTGATCCCGTAGAAAATCGTGTGCGTCCGCTCCCACGTTCACCTGTCTGGTGATACCCGGCATCGGTAATCAGAATTGCTACGCGATTTGCTGATGGACGAAGACGGGTCTTGCTCGCATCGTGCAGGGCTTGCAAGGCGTTCTCCTTCTCATCGAAACCGCCGAAGGCAGATACCTTAGACATCCAACCGAGGAACTTCTCTACTGAGTCTGTTGGGTCATACACTGCCTCTACAACGTCACTGAACGTTACGAGCCCAATCTGGTAATCAATACCACGCTTTTGAAGGTTGTTGACGAATGCCTGGATGTTATTGCGAATACCGTTGATAAACGGTTGCATCGTCCCTGTAACGTCAAGCACGAAGAGAAAGTCAACAGATACTCGTTCCTTTACATCGATCTTCTTGATGCGAGTGATCGGTCGCTTTACACCGTTCTCAACCACGTGCATTGTAGCTGGATTGATGGTATCGAGAACGGAACAAGCCCCGTCGCATTCAACGACGAGGCCTATTTCTGGAAATGACGATAGTGTTACGTTTTGGATGGTGAGGTTGATACCATCCAACGGTGACATCACCTTGGACTTTTCAGCCTGACGCTTGCGCTGGATTAGCGATGTGTCTTGCTGAGAGAACGATACGGGATGTGCAACAGCGAATGCCGATGCGATAAGAAACGCAAATGCAGTCGCACACGTGGTGCGCATGAGACCTTAGAATGTTAGTCGCAGAACTGGACTGATCATAAACATGTTGCCGCGCTCGAATGGACGTATATCACGAAGTATCGTGCTGTACTTACCCTCTAGATACAACCATTGTCCGAGCAGAGGAATGTAGGCATGCGCAAGAAGTGCTTGGTTGGCGTACTGGAATGAGACGCCAAATGGGAAGGCGCTCTGATTACGGTATTCTGCCTTGAGATACACCCAGTCAGCAAACTCGTTTGGCTTCCAGAGATTCAAGCCCCCTACACCATCTGTAGCAAGGTATGCACGATTTCCATCGGCCAATACAGCAGCTTCACGCACTTCGTAGTAGTTCAATCCAACGTCGAATCGGAAGAAATTCTCTGGCTTCTGATCATCCAACCACATGTTATAGAAGAAGGTAACCTGACCGGTTGTACGGATGAGATTGACGGTGTTCTTCAGAAGTTGATTCTCGTCATAGCGGTCTGCATCGAGTTCGAGTCGACCTTCGTCTGCGATGGGATTCATGACGTACGTCGTTGTGTCGATGTTTTCCGTCGACTTAACTGGCATGAGCGGCATTTCGGCGTTGACGCTGATACCGAACTCTGGCGCGAATGGCATGTGGAAGTCAAGAGCACCAATAAACTTGCCACCATATCCTGCATCGAGCTTGCGGGCAGGGATAAAGTTAAGAACTGATGACTCATTCGGGTTTGACGTCAGACGGTATCCAAAACCTAGACGTGCATTAAGCAGGTAAGGAATTGCGCGACGTGACTCGGCATCATCATTGATATAAAGGGGGCGCTGCAAAAGCACCTTGGCTTCGCCGGCGTTCCAAAAATGATAACCGACTTGATCTGTACCCATAACGTTCTTGAGCCAGAAGCCTGACTTTCCAAGCTTGAGTGATTGCTCAAATCCAGAGAGCAAGAACGAATGGTTCACGTTCGTGGGTTGTAGGAAGCTTGTGATCGCTTCCGACTGTGGCTGTGATGCCGGTGTTGTCGTTGGAATCTCAGAATAGCAATATTGACGAGCACGTTCAGAAAGCTTTGAAAGGATGTTCGGCAAGTTGGCCGACATCTCTTGTGCCGTCATGCGCTCGAGACCACATTCAACAATCAGAATTTCATACGGATCTTCGGCATTGGCGATCGGTTGAGCTGTGACCATGATCTTCTGTTGATCAAGGCGATCACGGCGGTACCCGAGAACGCGAAAAGCGTTAAAGATCTTAGCCTGCAGATCTGATTCACACACATACCAGCGTGGGAAGTACTGCAGGAGTTCTGGATCAATCGATGTAAGACGAACGTACACCGATGAGTCAGACTCTTGGGCCTTCATCGCTGATGTACCTGTGATCAGGAACGTCGCGAGCAAGCCAAATACAACAATCGAACGGTTGATGATTTTCTTCATGTTTGATTACGTCAGAAGTTAAGAATTGCTCGGAACG
>CAZAGH010000140.1:0-1736 GCA_964484755.1 uncultured Melioribacter sp.
TTGCTAGTTGTCCGACGGCAGCGAGATCGGTGATCGTCATCATTGGATTGGTAGGAGTCTCTGTGTAGACCATACGCGTGTTGGGCTTGATGGCCGCCTCGATGTTGGCCATGTCGCGCATGTCCACATAGGAGAACGAAAGTCCAAAGCGCGTAAGAATGCGCTCTGCAAGACGATACGTACCACCATACATGTCTTCGGCCATGATGACATGATCTCCGGCCGAGAGAAGACGCATCACCGCATCAACGGCCGCCAAGCCGCTACCAAATGCAAACGCATCAACTCCGCCCTCCATGGCTGCCAGGTTTTCTTCCCAAGCAAAACGCGTTGGATTCTGCGTGCGTGCGTACTCAAACCCGGTGTGCCGACCAATCTCAAACTGCGCATACGTCGATGTTTGGAATAGAGGGACAGTGACCGCGCCGGTGAGCTTTTCAGGTTCTTGTCCGACGTGGATGGCTTTGGTTGCGAACTTCATAATGACCTCGAAAAAAAACGAGCCGCTCAAGGCGGCTCTAAATTTCAGTGCAAATGATTGTTTACCTGCGGAAGTAGAACTTCTCAGCCTTGCGGAAGTTATCGCCCTGAAGGATGCAGATATACACGCCATCTGGCAATTCAGCAACGCTCTGGGAGAAATCCTGTTGGCCGCGACCAGAAGCCCCCTTGTAAACATCCATAACGCGCTTACCCAGCATGTTGTAGATCCCGATTTCGATAAGGGGCTCATCTGTTGCCAGCTCGATACGCGTCGTGAAGATGTCTCCAGAAGCACGGGAAAACACAATGCGGTTATCGCGACCGGTTGTGTCGTTACCCGCGTTCACCTTAGGTGTGTTCTTTACCAGTGCCTTTGTTCTACCAGCAACTGCCTTGATGGAAGCATTTAATGCGCTAGATGCCATCGGGATTGCAGCGGCATTGACAGTCTTCTGCTTTGATGTTGCTACCGGACGCTTCGCATTGTCTGCCAAAGCAGCAGATGAGAACGCAGCAACGCAACCCACCACAAGAATGAGGCGGCTGACGAACTTGGAGATATGGTAACTGACGCTTTTCACGGACACTGCAAAGGTAACCAAAAAGGAGAGCACCAACAACCATGCCAAAAACAGAAACGGCAGCCCAGATGGGCTGCCGTTCATAAAAAGTGTATGCGAGGGGACGGCTTAGTCGCCGATCATAACGCGCTGTGAACCGTTGAACTGGGCGCTGCGCATACGCAGGAAGTATGTTCCCTGAGCAAGCCCTTCTGTGTTGAAGGTCATGTCATATGTACCAACTTCCATGGTGTTGTTCACGAATGTGCGGACAACCTGACCTTGAGCATTGACAAGATCAATCGTAACTGGGGCCGCAATGCCAACACCAAACTCAACACGAGCCGTTCCTGTTGTGACAGGGTTCGGGTTGATCGGCTTGATCATTGTGGTGCCCTTTGAAACTTCGATCACGCGACGTGTCAGAGCACAGTTGAAGATCTCTGTGCCTGTACCTGTTGTCGTTGGAATCAAGCATGGGAGCGTTGGGAACAGTACCTCGAGGTCCTGCTTGCTCTTGAAGTCATCAGCCAGCAGCAACTGCGCTTCGAACGTGAAGAGCGGTCCGTTTGCCGAGATACGGTTTGTACCCGTTGCTGTGAACGTCATACGAGCCTGTGTAGCACTTACCTGTGTGAACGTTGGATCTCCGATTGTCCATCCGTTCATCGAAGCAGCTGTACGCACCGATGA
>CAZAGH010000140.1:1836-3234 GCA_964484755.1 uncultured Melioribacter sp.
ATACGTGGGATGATGCCCTCACCAGCAAGCTTCGCTGTGCGATCTTCTTGCTTGTCAGCCCATACTGGCTTGATGTCTACTAGGTATGGCTGGTTGTCTGTTGCTGGACGGAAGAACACTTCTACGCGAACAGTGTCGCCGATAAGGTCTGCCGTTGCCACAGGAACGCCATTCTTGATGATGCTACCAATCTTGAAGACAAAGTTGTTGTCGTTTGAACCAGCTGGCCAGAACTTCGATCCGTCTGCGAATGTGACATCGTTGAGGACGATCTTCTGGTTGCCAGTGTTGAAGACACGTGCGAATTCTGCATGGAGCGTATTCACGCGACGTGCACCCCAGTCGTAACCAATGATGCCAGGACCTGGTGTCTGCGTATTGCCGCGCCAATTTGATACAGAGTCCGGACCATCACCATTATTGCTGAACGTAACGTTGATGTTGTCGTCCGTGATGTTCGGGCTCTGGAAGCATACATCCTTGAGTTCAACCGTTTGCTTTGGCAGAACGATGATTGGGAGCGCCGGAGTGAATGGCGTTGACAACGAGAAGTTGGTTCCTTGGTAACCTGTAAGCGATGTTACAACGAGTGTGTCAGAACCTGGGTTCTCGATCGTGATCGAAGCGCAATACTTCTCATTGAGCGAGCGTGTTTGAGCATCGAAGTCCTTGACCTTGATACGTGGGATTGCAGCTACGCCGGTAAGTGGGTGCTTGAACTCACCGCACTCTGTCTTTACGACGAGTGTGTCCTTGTCCCAGTCCTTGATAACATCAGATGTCTCACGCGTTCCATTGTATTGGATCGTGATCTCGTGCTTGCCGCGAGCTGGAATTGTAAGCGCTGGTGGTACTGCACCGTTCGTGACCTTGAAGTACGTGCCGGCCTTGATCTTGGCTTCCGTGAGCTTCACCTGTGCATCAGAGTTGTTCGTAATCGTAAGCACAAGTGATTTGTCTGTCCCTAGTCTGATCTTGCCAAAACTCAATGGAGCAGGGCTGAAGACAAGCTTGTCAGCAAAGTAGCGGCAAGTGTCGAGCGTGATATTGCCAGCCCAGTCAGCAACGAAGTAGACGCAGTATGCATCCTTGCTCTTGTCGATCACCTTCCAAGCGTATTCGAACTTCTTGAACGATGGGTTCTGTGGCAGGATCTGATCTGTGATCATCTCGAGTTTGTAGTTGAAGCTGTTCGCCCCTTCGAGAGTGTCAATCAGAGCAATACCTGTCTCTACCTGGTCAGTATCCCGCGGAACGGGAAGTGGTGGGTCTGGGATGTTGCGGAGTTCTGTTGTTGTGAAGGTGTAGTCACCGCACAACGAATCTCCCTTGATGACAGGGGGCAATGTGTCGACCGATGTTGTTGGCTTAAAACCAGCAGCAGCAGGCCATCCGTAG
>CAZAGH010000141.1:0-3181 GCA_964484755.1 uncultured Melioribacter sp.
AACCCTACGCTGCTGTTCTTTCTGCTAGGTATCCTCGCTGTGCGACTCAAGAGCGACCTTGAGATACCTGCTTCGAGCGCAAAGTTCATCAGTCTGTATCTGCTCTTCTCTATCGGCTTCAAAGGCGGACAAGAGCTCCAACACAGTCCGTTTACAGCCGAGATCGTGTGGTCGTGTCTCTCAGGACTTGTGATCTCATCACTGATTCCGCTCTACACATTCCACCTTATTCGCAGGAAGTTCACTGTCGCCAATGCCGCAGCGGTTGCTGCTGCTTACGGTTCTGTCAGCGCTGTGACATTCGTTGCCGCTGCAACCTATCTCGAGGCGCAAGGACTAGCGTTTGGTGGACACATGGTAGCCGTAATGGCTCTCATGGAATCCCCTGCCATCATTGCGGGCGTGATCTTGTACAACATCTACATGGACGAGTCGCACTCTACTCCTATGAAGACCGTGCTGCATCACTCGTTTACCAATGGCAGCGTGCTCATGATCACGGGCAGTCTTCTCATTGGATTGTTATCAGACGAAAAAGCAGCGGCAGGCATTCGCCCCTTTACAACAGATATCTTCAAGGGCTTCTTGGCACTCTTTCTTTTGGAAATGGGGCTTACAGTTGGAAACAGACTCTCATCCTTCCGCACGCACGGATGGTTTGCCGTCGTTGTAGGAATAGTCATCCCCTGTGTCAACGGATGCATCGTTGCATTTGCCTCGCAATTCATCACACACGATCCAGCAAATCGCTTCATGTTTGCCGTGCTCGCTGCGAGCGCCTCGTACATCGCCGTCCCCGCAGCCATGCGCCTTGCAGCACCCCAAGCCGACGAAGGACTCTACATCCCCATGGCACTCGGTGTTACATTTCCGTTCAACATCACGTTGGGTATGCCGTTGTATCAATACGTTGCGGGGATATGACCCACCCCGCCACATCATCCACCAACGTCCGGTACATCGGTGTGATCGCGCCGTATGTGAAGAACCCGTGGATCATGCCTTCGTATTCGCGGTACGTGCTTTGCACGCCCCCTGACAGAAGCAGCTCGTGATAGTTGCGTCCTTCATCACGCAGAATGTCGTTCTCTGCTACAGCGATATACGTTCGCGGAAGATGCGCGACGTCGTGCGCATACACCGGCGCAACATCCTCACGTAATCGATCTTCTGCATTCGGCGCGTATTGCTCCCAATACCATTGCATTCCCTGCTTCGCTAGGTTGTACCCCGTTGCGAACTCCTCGGCCGACGCTGTTTCGAGTTTGGGGTCGAGACACGGATAGACAAGCACCTGAAACGCCAACGGCACAACTCCCTGGGCTCGAAGCGCAACTGCTGCTGCAAGATTACCGCCTGAGCTATCGCCCATAAGACCAATACGCCCAGTATCAATCCCAAGCTCATCTGCATGTGTGATGCACCAGTTCAGCGCTGTCCAGCAATCTTCAAGAGGAATGGGATAGGGATGCTCGGGAGACTTCCGATACTCAACGCCTACGATGAGATGTCCGCTCGCATTTGCCAGTGCTCGCAACGATGCCTCATAGATATCGAGTGTATTGTGCACCCAGCCCCCTCCATGAAAGAATACGATGCAGGGAAGGGGCTTATCATCCAACGGACGATACACGCGAATGGGAATCGTCCCGCCATCAACGTCGATGCGTCGTTCTTCGCGATACAAGATTTCTTCGCGTTTCCCAGACAGTGCAACACGACTATCAACATTCGCGCGTAGCTCTTCTACAGAGCACTCCCATACTTCGGGCATCTTCGATGCAGCGCGCATCGCAAGCAGACGAGATATCTCACGGGCAAGAGGCATAGGGGGACAATATATGCGCCTTCCCTTCACGGGCACGATGTATCGTGCTCGTGAAATAGCAGGCAGATAGGGACAGGAGGGACGGGAGGGACGCCCGATATGTCACACTGCGACCTTTTGATTGCACATGGAATGAGAGGGATCCTCCTCGCCTCATTTCCATGCATAAACAAAGACCGCCATGCCAATGAAGATTCGGATTGTACCCTGGATTACCGGGGAGTGTTCGATGTATGCCATCGTTCGTGATGGTGTTTGTCTGCCTGATCTATTCATAGACACCCTACAAGATCAGTATCCTGAAGATGCATTCCGCCTCATGGCAATACTCGATTGGTTAGCTGAAAGGTCTATCATCAGACCAGCATTGCTGAGGCCTGAACGGCCCGAACTTGGAGTGTATGCCCTGTACAATCACAGAGAAATCTCTTATACGGCGTATAGCCCCAGCAGACTGCTATGTTCCTATGTTGGACAGAGCAACAAGATCCTAGTCGTTGGATCTGGTTTCGTGAAGTCTAGGAACGAGCCCATCCAGATGAATGGTGTAGCTAACTTCGAGGCGGAGTTCTTGGGGATTGTCGCAAAGGCGTTACATGAGAGAATCGAGCATGGGGAGGTCATCATTTCTGGCTCGAAACTTGTTGCAGTTTATCTTGATTCTCTTGAATTCTAACTATGAAAGCACCAGTTATGAGCATTGTGGATCAGCTGCGAACACAAGTAACACACGAGCAGCGAGTTTACATCGACTACCAGATGTCTCTCGCTGTACGAATTGCACAGATCATGGAACAATTGAAGATGTCGCAAGCAGAGTTTGCGAATCTTGTAGGACTCCCTGAAGACGACATCGATTCTCTTGTCCACTTCAGTGCCGACCCACCACTCAGCGTCATTGCTCGCATAGAAGCTCTCTCGAAGTCCAAAGTGTTAACGTGGGTTAATGCGGATGTGAAGGTGGAGGGTTGATAAATAAAGGGGCGCAGACGGGCACGATGTATCGTGCCCGTGAAAGCGGCGTCGCCCATATGTGAATGTGGTTGCACTGATCGTCAATTGGCACCTAAAGTAGTGTCGAGTATTTCCCATTCGTGCCACACGGCCCTAACAGAACCAACAGCATGGCATAGCTTGGTTTATGCCTCGCCCACTTCGAGAGTTAGAGCTTCCGTATGGAGTACCGCGCACGCCGCAAGAGGCGTTTGCGAAGGTGGTACGGGAGCGGAGGCTGGAGTTGGGGTTAACGCAGAGCGACCTAGAAGATGAGAACGCGATCGATCGGTCGTATATCTCGAAACTGGAACTAGCTAAACGGGTGCCCGACCTTCTGGTGATCTTTCATATCGCCAA
>CAZAGH010000142.1:0-3127 GCA_964484755.1 uncultured Melioribacter sp.
TACGCTGCATAGCAATGTCCACCAGACCTGACTACAATCGGCACACTGTTACGTCGTGCCCACTTTACGCACGCTACGACATCGCCTTCGCTTTCACACAAGGCAATTGCCTGCGGGACCACTGACAGGTATGCCAATGCATACTGCGTATTCAGCTGCGCAAAGTCGATATCGTCGCGCATGACCAGCGAACCCTGCAGCGAACCTGCAAGCTCCACCCAATTCCCTGTTGGTCCAACGGGGGTATCGGATGTACATGATTGAATAATCGCAGCAAACGTTGGTGCAATTGCTGCGGCAGCGGCAGCCCGCGCACCTGTCGAGAGAAAGTGGCGTCGAGTAGTAATCATGGGGCGAATATAAGAGAGGGACGGGAGGGACAAGAGGGACGTCATCCTCGCAAAAGCGGGGATCCAAGATGGGCGACCGCGCTGGAACTCGACCAAACAGCCACTTCTATTCCTGGTTTCCCGCTTTCGCGGGAACGACGATATGCATCGTCCCCAGTACCTTGTACCTTGTACCTGTGTGTACCCTTTCGTGCTCGCCACCGGCTCGCCCCTACATCTCCCTATTCCACCAATCCCACCGCAGTTGTCCATCTCTGTCCGTTCGGACCGTGCACGACGACTCCGTAAATCCCATGACTCGACAAGGGGCTGGTGATACTTGCGGTGTTGTCCTGCGACCAGAGTTGCTCTGTTGGGTGCTGACGTCCCTGAATGTCGTAAACATCGATACCAAGGATACGGGACGTGGGAAGTCCCGTTACCGTGATGCGCCATGCTTGACCACTATGCGTTGCTGTTGCTTGGATTGATGGCTGGTCGCGTACTACCTGTTCTGTGACAGTCGTTTGAGCATTCTCGCGGTAGATGCCCATGGTGGTTGCTACGTAGAGCTGCCCCTTGTATTCGGCTACACCATTGATGATGCAGTTGAGTGGGAAATCATTTACTGCCGTCCATGTTACGCCGTCATCGGAGGAGATCATCACGGCTTCAGGAGTGGCAATGTAGATTCGCTCGTTACCCTGCCAGATGCGCCACGTGCATTGTGTAAGTGTTGTGTTATTCAACGCAAACGACTTCTGTGATGTCCATGTAGCCCCCTGATCTGTTGAGCGTAGAATGTTACCGGAGTAACAGCGCACAGCATTCGACTTCGTTGCCGTGTCTGTGAGTATTGCTGCGTCAACAGATACGGCGAGCAAAGCGCCACTTTTCAGTTGCTGCATGCTGTAACACGCTTGGTCGTTCGTTGGTACTGATGCACGTTGCCAAGTAACACCGCGATCAGTCGTTCGGATGATACCACCGCGGACAACACCGAGCGAGTCGCCATCGTAATTCTGACTCTTGTACCCTTTGAGCGCAACAACAAGATTCATGCTGTCGAGTTCAATGATATCGCTCAACACACCAATGCTGTCCTGCGTCTCATCTGGCAGCGCAACGGGTATGGTGTCGCGAACTGCTCCGTCATACGAAGCCTGAAGAATGTCTCGACGACCAAAGAAAAAGGTGTTTTCCTTGCCTCTTTCCAGCATCGCAAGCGGGTTGTTGGCGTTATAAACACCTCTGCCAGTATATGAGTTTCGAGTGCGAATTCCAGCACTCGCTTCCCCGCACACAAAGTGTGAATCGGCTACGATTAACGATGGAGCACTGAATTCAAATGCAAGGTCGACGGTTGGTTTGGGATATATTGAAAATCCATTGGTTATTAAAAATCCTCGCATCTGCACGTCATTTGAAAACTCAAGTATCGCACCGGCCGCATCTCTTCCAATGAGCCTGCCATCTAATGTATCAAGCACACACCAGCTCATGGAACGGTGACTGGTCGCTGCAACACCCGTGAGTGCCCTACCGACGTGTTCCATGCGTGGATCGTCGATAGTACAGCGATAGAGATGTCCCATTTGACCTTTAATTTCTGTCACATAGATTGAGTTGTCAGACCATGTTATTTCTGTGTCCGTTACATAGCCTACCCGCCATAACTCTGGCCGATAGGATCTCTTACCATCATGACTATAAAGGGTCGATTCTATCAGCTGGCCATAGATGTCTCGTTCTTCTACTAAACATCCCCGTTCATCAATTGGTAGCACCTGAAACTTCGAATTCTGAACTGTTTGTCTCAATTGTACGATGTGCACAGAGTCACGATCAACACCTAGTAAGTACCAATCCAATCCATTCTTTGCGGCGCAATAAAAACGATCATCACGCCATGTGATGGTATGCATCAACTGCAATGCCGCGGCATCTGGTTTATTGGGCAGCTGGAATACCTTTTGCACTGCAAATAAGCTATCTCCAGGGCGAAGCCACGCTATTGATGTTGCTGTAAATCCAACAAGTACTCCATCGCTCGTACAGCGCAGCCTTTCGTACGTTCTTGGTATCGTCGGGAACTCTTTCCATGCACGTGTAGCTGTATCCAACGTGTACCACTTTCCCGTTACTTCATGGCGACATGTAAAACCATGAACAGGCGAGTACATCTTCTCATCTGAAAGCGGTTGAATGTTGCTAGGATAATAGCTCCAGCTCTTCCCATAGTTGCTTGTGTAAGCACCCCTGAAATCGCCGACTCCACGACTGAACGTCCGCACAGGATATACGGCACCGTTCCCCTCTATACTCGTTGAGAACTCAAAATCCTCATCACGACTATTACTGGTTAACGCTGAGTTCCCAGTCGTTTGAGCAATTGAGGTCCCTACTATGGTAGCCTTGTCATCGTCCCACATGTAGAGTGCGGGTGAATCCTCTACCCTTGCATAGTCATTCCCCTGCGATACCGACTCGAATGAATCCCCCTTGTCGCGACTTCGGAGTAACAGAGCCGGTTTGGTGTTGGCAAACAAAAGATAGTTGTCATCGCTGCTCACTCGAGTAGTTTTAACTGTAAAACCAACGTTGTAAAGTGTGACTCTATCGTATGCTAAAGAGAATCCATTTGTCTGCGCTGTAGCATCCGACAGCGCAAACATCACAAACAGTGTAATGGTCAAAGGTTTTACTACGATTTTCATTATGCTTCTCACTTTAAAATCTATTCCAGACGTTGAAGTGTGTCCGGACTATGAGCTCTTATTGGGTGGCCACAAGGGAGC
>CAZAGH010000143.1:0-1651 GCA_964484755.1 uncultured Melioribacter sp.
GTACAGGCGCAGAACCGCCAGCAGGCCCAGGGTCCAGACGATCGAACGCGCACCGGCGCGGTCGGTGACGTAGCAGTAGATGTAGGCCACGCGCATCGCAATGAAGATCCAGCCCCACAGGGCGATCTCGTCCGGGTCCACTTCCTGCAGCACAGCCAGCACCACCGCGGCGGCAAAGAACGGAAAAGCCTCCAGGCTGTTGCTTTGCGCGGCATCGGCGCGCGCGCGGTGGCCTTCTTGCCGGGCCATCCAGGCCCGCGGGTTGTGGTTGTCGTAGGTGCGCGCACCCCATTTGGCAATGCCCACGCACAGCACGGGCAGCAGACCCGCAATCAAGACCAACAAAACTTCGTGGCTCATGTTTTCCTCTTTGGCGATGGACAGGATGGCGCCTCAGCGCGCCGGCGTGTGCTGGGTTTTCTCCAGCTTCTCGACAGGTAAACCCATGGCCGACAGACGCGCCAGCAGGGCAGCATAACGGGTGGGCTCCACCGTGGGCGTGCGCGAGAGCACCCACAGGTATTCGCGCCGGGGCTCGCTGACGGCCACCAGCTCGTAGGCCGGGTCCAGGTCGATCACCCAGTAATCGCCCCAGACCGCAGGCACCCAGGACAACCACGCCGGTGCAAAACGCACCTTGAGCTTGGGAGAGTTCGCGCCACCCTGTTGCCGCGCCAGACCCAAGGCCTGGTCCATCTCGCCGCTTTGGCGACGGCACTGGTTGAGCACCTGCACGCCGCCCTCAGGCAGCAAGCTGTACTGGGCCGAGGTGTCGGCCACGCATTTGCGCTGGAACCAGTTGGGCAATTTGGCAATCTCGTACCAGCGGCCCATGTAGCGCTCGACCGAGAGCTCGCTGATGGCGCTCAGCGGCGGCAGTGGGCCGTTGGGCGCAAGGGGTGCCTGAGCCCGGGCCTGCACGGTGACCAGGGCCAGCCCCAAAACAAAGGCTTGAAGTTTCATGTCGTTTGGTGCGCATCTCTGGACAGGCCCCCATGGGCACTTTCTGCGCATTGCCCCCGGAGTCTAGGGCAAAGCCAATGCCCCGCGCCTGGGCCAGTGCGCTGGCCCCTGGCTCCCCTGCCTGGGCCCTCAGTGCACCGGGCGTATGGCCTGCAAGCCACGGCAGAGCTGATCGATCGACACCGGCTTGATCAGCACCCCGCAAGCGCCCGCCTGAACAAAGCGTTCGAGGTCTTCGGGCATGGCCTGCTCCGTCACCATCAAGACCTGGGGCAAAGGCCGAGGCCAGTCCTCATCACATGGCGACGCCGCGATCGCCAGCACCGGCTCGCCCCGCAAAGCCTGCAGCACCTGCAGACCATCCGCGACCGGCATCATCACATCGAGCAGCAGCACGTCGTAACGGTTTTTGGCCAGCGCCTGCAGGGCTTGCAAGCCATCACCGACCACCGTCACGGCATGCCCGAGCTTTTGCAGCAGCCACACCATCACTTGCTGGTTGACCGCGTTGTCCTCGGCCAAAAGGATCTGCAGCGGCGCTGCACAAGGCAAGGCGGCCACATAGGCCGCCACGCCCAGCACGGGCCCAGTCCGGGCTTGAGCAGATACCGTCGGCAGGACCTGACAAGGCAGGCTCAGCTCGAAACCGGTCCCCTGCCCCGGCGCGGCCAAAGCGGTCAACTGCCCG
>CAZAGH010000143.1:1661-2047 GCA_964484755.1 uncultured Melioribacter sp.
TCAGCTGGCGTGACACCGTCAACCCCAGGTCTGCCCCGGTGTGCGCCCATGGGGTGCGCTCGTGCGCCAACACAAGAGGCTGTGCCATGGCCTCGGCCACCTCGGGGGCCAGGTCCATGCCCTTGCCGTGCACTTGCAGGCGCAGCAGGCCTGCGCTGGGCTGGCCTGGCACGCCCACGCCCACGCCCACGGGCAATGGCTCGGCGCGCGCGCGCAGACAGAGCTCCCCGGCACGGGTGTGCTTGAGCGCACAGCACAGCAGATTCATGAGGATTTGCCGCAAGCAGGAGCGATCGATCCATACCCGATGGGGCAGTGGTGCGTCCCATTCAGTCCGCAACGTCAAACCCCGCGCCTGCACCTGCGGCTCCAGGGTCGCACACAAG
>CAZAGH010000143.1:2057-2741 GCA_964484755.1 uncultured Melioribacter sp.
GAGCAGAGCGGTCAGTTCGGTCGATGGGAGCGGCAACTCGGACACACCGGCCGGCATTCAGGCGCGCTCCAGAGCATCGTCAAGAGCCTTCAGCCAATGCGCTGACGACGTCCGCCGCAGCGGGCCCAGTGTCAGCGTGTCCAGCAGGCCGTCCTGGCAGTGCCACGGGCTCAGGGTGCGCAGTGCTGCTCGCAGGAGGGGCATGGGTTCAATGGGGTCGACATTCAGGAATGGGCCCGATGCTGCGCGCGCCTGCCCGTTGGACCCTGCCCAAAGAAAGCCAAATCAGGTAATTAATTCCTACTTATTGTTATTTTTATCGAATAAATAATAAAAATAGAGCAGGCCTGGTATCGGTATTAAATTCCTCATAAATTTCCCACAAATAAATAAATTTAGGTCTAATTTGAAAAATAGATTAATTCTCAAAACCTTTATCCCATGCGCGCGCTCCCACATTGCATTGGGCTGGCCCTGAGCGGGCTCGCCACTTTGGCCATGGCCCAGGGCTTGCCGGCAGAGCGGCCTCAGGCCGTGAAAGAACGCCAGCCGACACAGGCGGTGGTGCTGACGGTCACCGGCCAGATCGGGCGACACAATGCACCCCAGCAGTTCCTCTGGAGCATGGCCATGCTGGAAGCTTTGCCCCAACACAGCTTCACCACCATGACGCCCTGGGCCTCG
>CAZAGH010000143.1:2751-3123 GCA_964484755.1 uncultured Melioribacter sp.
ATGTGCTGCAGGCTGTGGACGCGCGCGGCCAGCGCCTGGTGGCACGGGCCCTCAACGATTACAGCGTCCATATTCCCTTGCAGGACGCCCAACAGCACGACATGCTGGTGGCCACCCGCATGAACGGTCAGGCGATGTCGGTGCGTCAGCGCGGTCCATTGTTCGTGGTCTATCCCTTTGACAGCAAGCCCGAACTGAAATCCTCGACCTACATCGAACGCTCGATTTGGCAGCTGCGCGCCATCGAGGTGCAGTGATCCATGACCCACGGCACCGTCACCCGTCCGCGCCAACGCAGCCCCACACGCTGGGTACACCATGCGCTGGCGGCCTTGCTGCTCGCGATCCTGGCGGTCAGCGTCTGGCTGCTGC
>CAZAGH010000144.1:0-3020 GCA_964484755.1 uncultured Melioribacter sp.
CGCTATGAACCTCGTTGCTGGTGATGTATCGACGGGTGTTGTACGAACTACAATCGGTGGTCGTGGTCAGGCAGCAGAGTCGCGCATTGCGTATGCATTCTATGCCCCAGTTGGCGGTATGCCTGTCTATCAGCGTATGATCAATGAGAGCATCTCTGCTACTGTTCCGTTTCGTATGGGCGATGAAGATGCACCCAGAGCTACAAGCGCTCTATCGTCGTCGTACTTCCGCGATGTACTACAGGACCTTAATACGCGCTACCAGCAGTACATCGCATCTGCAAATGATATCAATGAGGCCCCCTGGGTCTTGATTGACTCTACCATGATCTATGATAGCGTCACGATTCTTGGAAGGCTCACTGATCTGGCTCAAGTTGTGCGATCGAGATATGAGTTTACCGGTGGAGCGCACGGCAATTCGTTTATCACGATAGAACTGTTTTCAAAGACTACAGGTAAACGGCTCACGTTCGAGAAGGATCTCATCATTGATCAAGCTGGATTTGAGAAGGTTGCCGAGGCAGCGTTCCGCAAGACACGGAAGATTCCTGCGAAGAGTTCCTTCAAAAAGGCTGGCTACTGGTTTGAGCAGGGGTTTGCATTGAGCCAGAACATTCTTCTCACAGGTGATGCCATTACGTTGATCTACAACCCTTACGAATGTGCGCCATACGTGATGGGAGAGATACGCATCCCGATTCCTCTGAAAGAGATAGTGAAGTACATCAGGATACCAGCTGCAACGCCATGAGAATCGTATTGGGTTTGTTAGTCCTATTGGCGGCTCTGACGCGACTTACGTCACAGGTTGACACGACATCGATCGATAGTCTGCAGCGATATTCAGCTGAGCAGGTTGTCGTGTCGGCTAGCAGATGGGACGAGCAACGACGCTCTGTTCCACGTCAGATAACAACCGTTGCGGCTCGTAGCATTCGTGAGCTAAGTCAGCCAACAACCGCAGACCTACTCGCAGCAACCGGCGAGGTATACATCCAGAAGAGTCAGGCAGGGGGCGGAAGTCCGCGCCTTCGGGGATTTGCTGCCAATAATGTGCTGATGGTCATCGACGGTGTACGACTCAACAATGCTATCTATCGCTCGGGTAATCTGCACAACATTATACAGGTTGACGCGAATGCACTAGATCGTGTTGAGGTGCTTTTCGGACCAGGTTCTGTTCAGTACGGTTCAGATGCGTTGGGTGGTGTGATTACGTTTCAAACCCATCAGCCCTCTTATTCTGCTGGCCCCCTGCATGTTCAGGGCGGTGGGCTTCTTCGGACTGCATCTGCTACAGGAGAGAAAACGGCTAGTGCTGACATAGAGTTACAGTGGAGCAATGTGGCGTCATATACAGCTGTAACGTATTCAAGCTTCGGCGACGTGCGCTCGGGTGGCAACTTCAGTTCCCAGGCTACATCGTTTGGACGTCGCGATTGGTATGTCTCTCGTATCAACGGACGAGACACGCAGGTTGTCAACCCTGATCCTCTGAAACAAATCCAAAGCGGATACAACCAAATCAATGTTCTTGAGCGTGTGCGTATTGCCCTCTCCGATGATTGGAGTGTAAATACCCTCATGATGTTTACGACATCTTCCGACATCCCCCGATATGATCGGCTGGTTGAGGTGCGTACACGGAATGGAACTACTTCACCTCGCAGTGCAGAATGGTATTATGGTCCACAAGTGCTAAGTCTCAATGCCCTCACGTTAACAGGTACAAATGTGGGCCCGTGGGCAGACGACATTACGCTTACTGCTTCATATCAGTGGTATGAAGAGTCACGTCACTCGCGCAACTTCGGAAGTGATCTTCTTCGCAATCAGCACGAACGTGTTGCGATACTATCCATGAACGCAGATGCTCGACTTCGCATCGGTGAACGGCAATTCGATCGTGATCTCTACTATGGAATTGAAGTGTCACGTCAAGACATTTCCTCAACTGCTAACAATAGAGACATTGTTTCAAACGCCATCACACCTGCTATAACTCGATATCCCAACGGCGGGTCTACCTATGATACCTATGCAGCGTATTCCATGCTGCGATGGGGCTTTTCGGAGTCGTTGTCGTTGTCCGCAGGCATACGGTTCACATCGGTTGCATTACAATCGACAATTGCTGACACAGCACTATTCAGATTGCCGTTTAGTAGCATTGAACTCCAGCCATCAGCTCTCACTGGGTCGATTGGTATGACGTGGCTACCGCTGGACAACATAACACTTCATGCGAACCTTGCTTCTGGATTTCGTGCTCCCAATGTTGATGATGCTGCAAAGGTTTTTGACTCTGAGCCCGGACGCGTTGTTGTGCCAAACCCCGCATTGGGGCCGGTCTACGTCACAACAGCAGAAGCAGGACTTGATCTGCAAATTGATGAAGGCTGGACCATTACAGCCAATCTTTATCAGTCGTGGTTACGCGATGCTATGGAGCAGCGTGCGTTTACACTTAATGGACGCGATTCGATTGAGTTCAATGGTGCGTTAAGTCAGGTTAATGCGCTGCAGAATGTTGGAAGGGGCTCCATACAGGGTGTGTCGTTGTCGGTTCGCGGCGAGATCACACCTACACTCGTGATGCAGGCATCCGCCACCTACACATACGGACGAGACATCACCAATGATGTTCCACTCGAGCATGTTGTACCTGCCTTTGGTATGGCACAACTCCGTTGGAAGCCGGCCAAGGAGTTTGTGATCAGCGCGCTGCTTCAATGGTCAGCCGCATGGCTTACGTCCGACATTTCTCCGGCAGACACGCCCCTTATCAACATCAATTTCCCGCCAGGGGGCTTACCAGCTTGGACAATCGGTAATGTGCGCGCCCTATACGACATATCTAACTGGCTCACACTACAGGCCTCTGTCGAGAATATCATGGATCTGCAGTATCGAAGCGCCGGCTCCGGGATATCCGCTCCCGGACGGAACATCATGGTTGCACTGCGTTGCAGATTCTAAATGCCGTGGTGAGGCCTGAACTTGTTTGTTGATCTATT
>CAZAGH010000145.1:0-3008 GCA_964484755.1 uncultured Melioribacter sp.
GTGAGGACCGTCGAGGCAAGGCAGACTTGTACATGACGCGCAGACTCGACGATACGTGGCTCAAATGGAGCGAGCCCGTCAATCTTGGCCCGTGCATCAACACTACGGAAGACGAAACAGCTGTTTCACTGCCCTGCCATAGCAGCCGCGCATTTGTGACATCTTGGGATCCGCAATCCGATAGGCCGGGCATCTACACTGCGGAGATTCCGAAGTCACTGCTTCCGTTGCCTGTGAACAATGCAACAATTCGCGTTCGCAATGCTCTCACAAACGAGCCCGTCGTTGGGTGTTACGTAAAGATCCAACGTGAGCAAGACGTGCGCAGGTGCACTGGGCATCACACGGTCACCATCGACAAGGTTCTTGGCTATGGTACAACCGTTGTTGCTCAAGACACGACCATGGTTATGACGGCCGTTCCGTTCGACGGTAAGTGGGTTGGCCTGCCTTCGCGCGTCAAGAGCGGCACGTCAGATGTAACAGCGGACATTGCAATGGTCCCGACTGATAAGCCCCTTCTAAGTCTTTACTTCGACAAGGGGCAAGCAACACTCACACCTGAATCGCATGCAGCTCTTGAATCTCTGCGCAGCAAGATCGGGTCGACCAATCTGCCATTCGTTGGCGTGCGAGCCTACACCGATGCCAGCGGCACACGTTCGTCGAACGATGCCCTAGCACGCGAGCGTGCTCGCGTTGTGGCAGAGCAGTGCACGATGTTTGTGTTCGACGGTGAATTGGGCCGCGTGAAGCCCATTGCCTATGGTGTTGAGCAGGTCAACGGCAAGCCTGTCGATGCCGATGCGCCGCAGAGTCGTAGGGTTGATATCTACGCTATTGCGAGGTAAGATCGATGTTGGAGGCCAGTTTGCCTCCATCGGGTTTGTCTTCGATCACGCGGACCTTCCACTTCTCACGGGCATGCAGGTAGAGTGCGAGTTCGTTGTCATCGTGCCAGGCGAAGCCCTCATCGTGCAACGGTGATCGCCAGAGGAGTTCGTCTTCGGCGATCAGACATGAGCGCTCAAAGCCATCGTTACCGCGCACTTGAAGGACCACTTCCTCATTCCCGAGCGGTTTGCGCTCGAGGCGCACGCGCAGCCGCTGCCAGTCTTCATGGGTTTCCAGTGCAAGGTCGCGCACGATCGCACCCGCACGATGCATTGCGGCTGTTGAGAAAACGACGGGTATGCGCTTGATGGAATCCATGGTTGCAACCTCTGTGAGTGGACGTGTGAGATCGACGGGCGGCTGTTTACCAGCGCGCTCAAAGATGCCCTTCATGTGCTCACGAAATGCAACGTCAAAACTCCCCTTGTGCGGTGCGTTGTGCCGCTCGTCGTACCACCAGAACCAGTCCGATGCCTCAACGACCTCCATGATCTGTGCGATCTCTTCGGCGTCAACTCCAGCCCCCTCCAGAGCCAGCTTCGCATCGCGCAAGAGACTCCATGCCAGGTTGGTTGCAGGCGATCCGATCCAGATCGAAAAGTTGCCATCGATCCATGATCCGGCAGAAAGACGATCGAGATGACGGTGCGTCATGGCAGACGATACTTCCCCGCATGTCATACTGCGAAAGCGTGTTGAGTCCGAGAGTCGTGTCATCAACGCATCAAGAAATGGCGCTCCGTTGCCCTCATAGAACTCCCAGCAGTTTTCGCCGTCAAGGATCACCGGTATCACGGCATGCTCGAGTGCATCTTCGCCAAGGTCCTGCATGATCCACGTTCTGCGTTCTTCGAGTCTGCGCACAAAATCATCCGCAGCATCCTCGGGCTTCCACGACGAATACGTAAAGCCAATCGCATCACTCAGCGCGTGATCGCGAAACAGCACCGAGATATCACCGTGTTTTGTTGAAACATTGTATGGGAAGAACGGATCTGTGCGGCTGAATGTCTCGCCCCGTGACCGACGCAAGTTTGCTTCATCGGTAGCTGTCCACCGAATGCCATGTCCAGCAAGCATTTCAAGCGCCTGCATGGACAGGCTTCCCTCAGCGGGCCACATACCCTTCGTTGTCTGACCCGACACCTCGTTCCAATAGTCAATCGCTCTGCGCACATGACGCGCCGCATGTTCAGGTGCTTTGTATGCAGGATCGGGCAAGGGGCTCTCAGGCATACACTCGCGCGCGACGTCGGTGTCGATCACAAGCGGAAGAATCGGATGATGAAACGGCGTAATACTCGTCTCGAATTGCTCGCCATCGAGCAACGTCATCGTTGGGATCACATCGCGCATTGCATCACGGACGCAGTCAAGGATCATCGCAAGATCTTGAGGCGTGTAATCACGCTGCTTGATGATCAGCCCCTTGATGCGCTCATCCAACTCCCTCGTGATGGGTCCGCACCATGCAACGTGCCACAGCACCATCGCATCGAGTGCATCCTGCCATTGCAGAGAATCACTTCCCTGCTCGGACGCCATGCGTGTGATCTGCTGCAGTCGCGGCAACCCCACAATCATCGTTGGCTGCAGCGTAGCTATCCACTCGCCTACTTCATCACGGTCCGCAGGTGATAGCCCCCTCATAACTCGATTACAAAGAAGCTCTACAACATCCAGCATGCCATCGTTGTACGCTTCGATCTGCGCAAGCATCGACGGCACAAGATTGATCGTATGCATGACTGGATAGCGCTGCAACAAGCGAGGCAGATCTCTGTAGTCCTTTGCTGCATGCATCCGCACCCACGGCAGCACAACCGTATCACCTAAGCGATAATCAGGTTGGTGCTGGTGCCAGAGAAAACAGATGCGAAGAGGGAGAGGCATTCGCGAAGTTAGGTACTAGGTACAAGGTACTAGGTACTGGTTACTGGGTACGTAGTATTCACACATTCTCAAAAGAAACGACTAGCCCAGCTATCCCAAGTACACTAATCTGCCGCAGCGCCTCGTACCTCGTACCTCGTACCTTGTACCTTGTACCTTGTACCTCGTACCTTGTACCTAGTACCTATCCTATCTCTTTTTCAGCGCAAACTTTACCAAGG
>CAZAGH010000146.1:0-3004 GCA_964484755.1 uncultured Melioribacter sp.
CACCAAGTACATCGGAGCTGTGCTCACAACGCGTCTTGAAGAAGGCATCATGAAGCGCATTCGTGACACCCTCTTCCTGCATCTCACCAGACAGTCTCTCGACTACTTTGGCAAGCGTAAGGCCGGCGAGATTATCTCCCTCCTGACGAATGACATCGGGATTCTTAATCATGCCACGATCAACTCTGTCACAACTCTCTGGCGTGAAGCATCAACAGTAGTGATCTATGTGAGTCTATTGTTTGTCATCAGTGCAAAGCTCACGGTGATATCAGTTGCTGTGGCGGGTCTCGGTCTGTTCCTTATGCGCACAGCTACACGACTCCTGCGCACCTATGGATCACGCTTACAGTCTGCACAGGCCGATTACACGTCCACTCTGCAGGAGACGGTTCTTGGCATTCGCGTGGTTAAAGCCATGAATGTCGAGTCGTTCATCGTCAAGCGCTTTGTCGATCAAACGGCTGCATACCTGCGCCGCGCAGTGCGGAATACGCGGGTCATGGGGCTGATACCTGTCGTCAACGATACCTTTGGCATCATTGCATTGGTTACGGTTTTTTACATCGGCAGTCAAGACAGCGCAGCAGGAGTGATCACAGCATCGAATCTGATGACATTCCTGTTCCTCTTGTTTGGCCTAATGCAACCAATCAGCGTAATCGCCAACACAGTAGCAGGAATGCAACGAGGAATCGCTGCGGGTGCCAATGTTGCAGCAGCACTTGATACGGCTCCAAGCATTCAATCTGGCGAGGCGTCGATCAAGACGTCCGACGTCGTTCTGAATGTTCACGACGTGAGTTTTGCCTATGGCGAGGCAAACGTCCTCGAGAATGTATCGTTCAGCGTTCATGCTGGGGAGAAGATCGCGTTTGTTGGAGCCTCGGGAAGTGGAAAGTCCACAATGCTCGACCTGCTGCTGCGATTCTATGATCCTGCATCTGGAACCGTCTCGATCTTCGGTCAGGACATCCGCACGGTTGACCTTAATCAATACCGCAGACTCTTTGGTGTTGTCTCACAAGAAGCGCTGCTCTTCCATGACACCGTTGCAAACAATATCAGTTTGGGCGAGGAGCATGCCGATCGACGTCAGATTGAGAATGTGTGTCGCATCGCACATGCAGACTCATTCATCCGTCAGCTTCCCGAGGCGTACGACACGGTTATTGGTGATCGAGGTATGAGAATATCGGGCGGACAGCGTCAACGCCTAGCAATCGCTCGAGCGCTTTTTCGCGAACCAGCGATTCTGATGTTCGATGAAGCAACTTCAGCGCTTGATACAGAGTCGGAGCGTCTGGTTCAGACAGCAATCGACGAGGCCTTGGTTGGTCGGACGGCCATCATCGTGGCACATAGGCTCTCAACGATTATCAATGCCGACAGAATACTGGTGTTTGATCAAGGCAGGATTGTTGAGCAAGGGACACACGCCGAACTGCTCAAACATGGCGGCGTATACTCACGCCTCTACGAGATTCAGTACGCAGGCAAAGACGTGCAGACTAGCGAATCGTAAAAAGCGTGTAGTCCTTCGATAGGACAGACTCCTCGTAGTATGGTGCGAGAGCCGTCCGTATCGACTCTCTGAATTGTCGATCTCTGTAAGGATGGAAGTAGACAATGCGCGCGCTGCCAATCACAGCATTTAGGGCTGTTGTATTGGCGAACGAGGGTGACAATGGCACACTCTGATGTGAGTATCCAGGTATGCGTCCAGTCATCCATCCTCTTGTATACCAATCAAGTTGCGCATTCATCCCATCTGTAGAATGGTGTCGGTGATACAAGTAGGTAAACGTATCATCGAATGGCGGCCGCTCTTGCAGCTCATAGGCAACACTGCGAGCCCCTTGCAGTACAAGCGGCGAGCCAAGAACCACAAAGCAAAAGGCTATGAGAGCACCGGATGCAATAGCACCATAATACACTGGCTTGTACAAACCAGAGGCGAGTTGCACGGGATGTCGAAGTCCACCGAAACGCAAGCGCTGCACAACAACTACGACAAGGAGTGCCAACATTGCCGCAACAAACACTATGCGTTGCAGACCTGCTCCTGCTGCAGCATGGATTCCCAGCACCGTAAGTGTTGAGACGAGGAGTGTTAGAAGTGCGCCGAGCAAGAGGTTGGGTGTTGGTTGTGCGCAGAATCTCTCCATCGCATAAACACTGATTATTGCAGCAGCCGGAACAATATGAATCAGTGCGTGGAATCCTCGATCAGCATCAAGAGCAAGTGCAATGATCGAGATCACAAACCAAAGAGCTATCAAACCAACTACTGCCTCGCGTTCGCGTGGGATCAACGTTCTGCGCATAACCACGCTGATGCACCAGTATACCGCTAAGGCAAGGGGCGAGCAGCTCGCAACTAGCAATAGAATTGCATCAAGTGGACCCGACGTAAACATCATCGGCTCGGAGACCGGAACGTCTATCGACGATGCAAGCAACACCTGATCACCGTAGGTCGAAAACATGACCATTAGCCATGGCAACGCTGCAACGAGTCCAACGACACCAACAACAACCAGCGTAGCACGACGCGTAAGCAAGGCATATCCTGCCGAAAGCAGCATCAGCGTAACACAGGTAGACGTGGAGATCCAGCCGCCAATGGCACATATGGCGACGTAACCAAGAGCATGTACAACAACCGATGATCGATTCTTGGACTCTGCAATACGGATCATCATTAACAATCCGCCGAGGAGAAGAGGCAACCCAGCTACATCGAGATTGGCTTGCCTTCCATAGGTCATCCATGGAACGCTAATGCCCGCGATAATCATCGTCTGCATAGCCCCTTGATGCGATAGAAACCGATGCGCGATCGTATACATCAGCAATAGTGCAAGCCCAATGCTGACAACCGACAGCCATCGCACGGCAATCTGAGACTCTCCAAATGCGCGCATACCAACCGCGATGAGACTTGGGACGCCCGGAGGTATGAGGCCCGTTGTAAGCCCACCCGGTGATGATGGCGCAACGT
>CAZAGH010000147.1:0-2999 GCA_964484755.1 uncultured Melioribacter sp.
TTGTAGAGAGCATCCTCGGTAACACGCTCAGTAGTATTGTCCGCCTGTTCGTTGTACAGTAGCGTGTATGCAGCACTATCTTCTGTTCACAACGATCTGTGTTGCCATCTTCTTGAGCACTGCTCCCTGCTCTGCGCAGCCCTATAGCATTGAGTTGCATGGTGGCGCATTTCTGTGGCTGCCTACAGCGTCGTTCTCAGATGTATCGGGTATACCAAGTCCACAGAGTATCAAGTTCACAGGAACATCTGCGGCGCTGAAACCCACCTTTGGTGTTGGTACAGATGTTTATGATCTGGATGGTCTTGTTCTTGGTGTTAGCCTCGGTTATACACCCATAACCATGAACTACATGGCAGAAGAGCGAGCGCCGATTGCATTGCAAGGGGGCGGACTCTACATCGCAACATTGCGTCACGATATCAAGGCCTCGTTTGATGTGGTATCTCTGCGTCCCCGGATTCGCTACAAGCCCCTTTCATGGCTGGCTATCGAAGGAAGTATCCCGCTTGATGTTGTAGTGAATCCACGCTACACCCAGGTTATGAAGTTTGCAGACCCCGAGGGTTTGACGTTTGTTGATGGGCAGCAAGAACAGGTAACAGGACGCGGCGCTATTCCGAATACACGCCGGGTTGTTCCATCACTTGCAGCGCACGTCATGGCCGAACTTCCTATGAGTGCGTCAAAGTCGATCATGCTTCAACCGCGTGTCGGTTATCGTCAGGCACTTACGCAGATGACGCAGGACGGGGCTTATACGCTTGCAGGTATGGAAGCCACACTCGGCATTCGCATTGAATTGGATGGGTTGATTCCGGACACGATATCGCGGGGCACGATATATCGTGCCCCTGATGTACCTCCGGACACGATGTCGCCGGGCACGATATATCGTGTCCCTGATGTACCTCCGGGCACGATATATCGTGCCCCTGATGTATCACGTGCCCCTGATGTCGTCGACCGCGACACGCTCGTTGAATTGCGAACCGGCATTGAACGGGAGGTTATCGAATTGGTTTCTGTTGTTACGGATACTCTTGCGGAGATGTATCGCGTGCGCGAGACATACCGCAGACTGATACCTAAGCCCCCTAGCGTTTTGCGTGGATCTCTTGCTCTGCAGTTTGTAGATGATGATGGAACGGTGACAGATAAGGCACGTTTGACGGCAACACGCGTCGTGTCGCGCAGGACCGTGCCACTGGTTCCCTTTGTGGTGTTTGATTCAACAAGCACTTCGATCCCTGACCGATACAATCAACTATCGGCCACAGCGGCTGTGCAGTATCAAGAGCGGAGTGCTATCTCGGCGGATTGGCATTGGCACTACCACCTTTTGAATATCGTTGGCGCTCGCATGCGCACCCAGCGCCAGAGCACATGTCAGCTGCAGATGTATGCACCGAGTGTTGATACAGCCGTTGGTAATGCACAACTACAAGCAGTGCGCTCGTATCTGGTCAGTAGGTTCGGCATAAAGGAATCACGTATTATCATCATACCATCGAATAAGGGGCTCACAGACGATCAAGGGCCACAAGGCAGTTCAACGGTAGTGATCTCGGATCCGACGGGAAGATTAGTTCGACCCATAGAAGGGGAACTTCAAGTGGTCGAGGCGCGACTACCAACTGTGCGCATCACGCCGGATGCGATCAGTGAGTCGGGGTTGCGTACGTGGAGTGTTGTGATAACGCAGAGTGGTACAGATAAGTATGACGTTCCAGATAGTACGGGCGAACTTCGTGATGTGACCATCGACTTGAATGATGTGATGTCGGCCGATGCGGCCATGAGGACTCCACTCTCGTTCATTCTGCGACTCGAAGACACAGAGGGCACTCGTACGCAAAGCGAACCTTCTGTGCTGCGTCTTACATCAAAGGCATTGCGTCCGTCGGAGCGTTCGACGCCGTTGCGCCGAACTGAGGTGTTGTATGTTGGTGGCATGGCTGTTATGCAACAGCAGGTTACTCCATCAGCAGGACAAAAGACGATTGTTGCCCCTTCTTGGGCTACCAAGGGGCTACAGCATCCAGAGATGTTCTTGTATGAAACAGATGCAAAGGTGTTTGTAAGCAAAGAGCGCCAACCGTAGATACGATCAGCGCTCTTCCACACACACACAACATCGGAGTTGTGAACTATTTCTTTACTGGTTTGTCAGCAGGTCCAGCTCGTTCTGCCATCGAGGGGCCGTCAGGCGGGCACTGCCTGCGCGTTCAACGGCACGCTCAAAGAAACTCTTGGCGTCAGCAACGTTTCCTCGTGACTTCGCAAGAAGCCCGAGCTCACCAAGACCATCGATCTCAAACTGTGCCAACCGGGCAGAACGAGCATTGTCGACAGCAGCCTGCAGGTACCTTTGTGCTTCAGCCCCTTGACCAACTTGACGATACTTACGCCCGAGTTGCAGTGCGAGTTGACTACAGCGCACTGGATCCTTACCAATTGCACATGATTCATAATCAGCGCGCAACTGGTCCATCACAGAGTTGGTAGTCGTTGCTTTTGCATCAACATCAACTCGAGTGACTTCCTTGATCTGTAAAGGCTCTGGTGTTGTTTCGACTGGATTATCAACTTGTGGTGCAGCTGGAGTTGTTACGGTTGTTGATTTCACCGTGACGGGCGCTGGCGTAGATGCTGATTCTGGTGCCTGCTGCGTTGCATAGTAGATGGCTCCGCCTGTTACCGCCACGGCAGCCCCGGATGCTACCCATGCCCAGACGCTCTTGGCAAGAGTGCCGAGAATGCCGGCAGCAGCAGCCCCTGCTACAACCTTTGCTGCAACCGAAGATTCGACGCTGGCGAGGAACTCAATCGGGTAGCGTACGCGTGGGGCAGAGTCCGCGAGCAGATCCTCCACCGTGAGCATTTCACGTACCTCTTGCGCGAACTCTGGCGACTCTAGTTGTCGCTTTTCGAATTCGAGCAATTGATCCTCACTAAGCGAGCGATCAAGGAAGCCTGAGAGCAATTCTTGATTCGTC
>CAZAGH010000148.1:0-2970 GCA_964484755.1 uncultured Melioribacter sp.
TGACATTCTCAGCAAGCGTTGACTGTGGTGCAACGCTCACTGGCGTAAGGCCTGACGAGGAGAGTCCACGCACCTGCACGTAGAACGATGGGTAGTCGCGATACTCGGGTACGATTGGCGTCTGATTCATAGGCATGATAACACGCGCGTCCTGCTCCCGAGCTAACGTGATCGTATGCGTAAGATCGAGTGGCGTAGCCATCGTCTCGGGTTCGTCATACGCCTCTTGCAGGCTGCTATTCTGAACCGAGGCTACCTCCTCAGGTTGCTGTTTAGCCTCTGCGAGCTCTGCATGTAACCGAGAAATCTCGTTTCGCAGATGGCGGAGTTCGGATTGGTTGGAGGCATCCGGGGGCACGATGCCGGGCACGATGTATCGTGCCCGTGATGCGTTGTTGTCGGGCACGATGTATCGTGCCCGTGATTGGGCGTTGTCAGGCACGATGTATCGTGCCCCTTCGCTGCTCGCTGCTCGCTGTTCGCTGCTCGCTGTTATCCCATATGTGATGCCGGCGGCGGTGAGGGCGGCGATCGCTGGGACGAGGATCTTGGAGAGCCAGGTGCTGGCTACGGCACCTCCTGCTGCACCGGCAGCAGCTCCGGCAAGGGGGCCTGCGATGCCAAGACCAGCAAAGACCGAATTGGTGAGGGCAATCGGTGGGACAAGGGCAGCACGATCTTGTTGGACTGCTGTGCGGATGGCAAGCAGTTGCATGAACTCTGAACGCAGCTCACTATTCTGAGCGAGGTCATTGAAGAGCACTTCCTCGTTGGCCGAGTCGAGCTCGCCATCGAGAAGCTGATGTATGCGATCGTTGTTGGAGGACGTCATGATAGCCTCATCCTGTTACTTCTTTTCATTCGTAAACTCATTCAAATACGGCTCAAGGATCTCCTTGATCCGTTGTCGAGCCCGGAATACACGAACCTTTGCGGTATCGAGCTTGATGTTCAACAAACTGCTGATCTCCTGGTACGACAACCCGTCGTACTCACGCAGCACGAATGCTTCCTTCATGTCCTGTGGCAGCAGTTCCATGGCCATGTGAATAAGCTGGAGCATTTCCTGACGCTCTGACTCACGCGATACCCCGGGATTGTAGAGTGTGTCGTCGAACTCAACAGTCTGTGTTTGCGCGCGCTTCTTCTCATTCAGGCACAAGTTCCTGCAGATCGTAAGTGTGTACGCACGTACGTTCTCGAGATAGCTCATGCGGTCTGCTGTCTGATACAACCGCATAAAGGTCTCCTGGAACACATCATAGGCTCTGTCACGATCACCCAAGACACGCATCGTGTAGGCAAATACATTCTGTGACAGACGCGAATAGAGCTCAGCAAACGCGACGTCACGACGTTCTGTGCGCAAAAGCGCAAAGAGCTCGGTGTCGGTATATTCGCTGAACGGATTATGCATGAATTCGTACTAACACGTAACGCGTGAAAATGTTACCTCCGCCATGATATCCTATGAACTCCGACGAAGTAAGCGCAGAACCATCTCGGTAGAGATCCAGGCATCTGCCAACGTCATCGTCAGAGCACCGATGCGCCTGCCCCTTATCGAAATCGAGAGATTTCTTGCTTTACGGCAGACATGGATATCAGCACAGCTACAGAAACTTGAACGACGCCGCGCCGTCATTCCGCAACGTACGCACGAACAGCAATTCTACCATCGTGGCAGTCTCCTTACCTGGGGATGGCAGGGGGCAGATGTGCCCGTGCCTACGCGGGTATCTACTATCCCGGGGGCTCAGCGTTGGATCGAGGGGTGGCAACGTGACCAAGCCCAGGTGCTGTTTGAGGAGATGCTTCGGGAGTACGTGCCATCGATCGGGGTGCACGGACTGCGCTATGCCGGACTCAAGCTCAGGAAGATGAAGCGCCGATGGGGCTCCTGCACGCGTACGGGCATCATCACGCTTAACGAGCACCTGATCCGCGTGCCCGATGCCTGCATACGTGGCGTGATCGTGCATGAGTTGTGTCATCTGGTGCACATGGACCACGGAAAACAGTTCCGCCAGCTTGTGGCGGATGTATATCCGGAGCACAAGCTGGCGGATGAGTTACTAGACTGTTGGACGAGTGTCTTAGGCGCTGGCGCAGATCTCGTCGAAGGCTGATGTCAGCGACGCTGCGATCATGTCCGGTGAGCGTCCTTCGATGTGGTGGCGTGGCATAAAGCCCACGAGTTCACCGTCACGGAGAAGCGCAATTGCTGGACTTGACGGTGGCATGCCCGTGAAATAGGAACGCGCACGCTCTGTGGCCTCAAGGTCCTGTCCGGCAAACACTGTAACGACGTGGTCTGGACGGTTCGGGTGCTCAAGGGCCTTGGCAACACCTGGGCGGGCTCCACCAGCGGCACAGCCGCAGACAGAGTTAACTACAACCATGGTAACGCCCGATTGCGTCATCGCGGCATCAACGTCGGCTGCTGTGAGTAGTTCCTTGACGCCAAGCTTTGTGAGCTCTTCGCGCATCGGCTGAACGAGCATTGGATCGTATGGCATGTTATGAGTCTCCTTGTGAATCGTTTGAATCAAGTGCGTGTTTGAGGTATTCCATTCCGAGCGGACCAGCAATCAGAGGGAAGTCAGATGCGAATTCATCCTGCTTTGACGGGTCGAGCTCAAAGGTCTTCTCGAGAAACGGCACTGCCGATATGGGTTGTCCGGCAGCGCAGAGTGTCTTTGCTGTTGCATAGTATGCATCGGCCCAGAGTGGCTGAATGCGAATGCACTCGTGAAAACCACGGAGGGCTTCGAGTACGTCGCCCATTTCAAGAACAGTCGACGCATAGTCGTACCAGCATTCAGCATCATTCGGGGCCAGTTCCAGCGCCTTGCGGTAAGCGGCCAGGGAATCGTCCATGCGACGCAGGTTAAAGAGCGCGTCGGCCTTGGCATACCACAAATCGGCATAATCCGACTCGATAGCGAGTGCCGCTTCATAGTCGGCCAG
>CAZAGH010000149.1:0-2882 GCA_964484755.1 uncultured Melioribacter sp.
TTCCAGCCCCTTGTCATGGAAACACAGAATGTGATTTCTTGCCAGACCCGGGAGGATTCTGTCTTTATCGTGAACATGACAGGTTCATCACGAACCATCGACTCACTGCGTTTTGTTGATCAAAGTGGCGGCCGTCTGCAGATCATTGATCCGCCTGGAGGTATCGATGGTAAGAGCTTTACCATACCTGCTCGCGATTCGCTGCGCATTGGTACACGGTACACACCGAATGATCCTTCACGCGACCGTGCCGACCGTGCCTACATCCGATTCCGTGATGCCTCGCGTGCCGAGTGGCAAGTGCAGCTCATCGGCACGTCGGTTGCGCCGAAAATCTTCATTACCCAGCTCACCGCCTTTGGCGTTGTTGAAGTTGGTGATACGAAACGCCAACAGCTGATTCTGGAGAATACATCGTCACTTCCAGTGCGAATTGACTCGCTCAGCATTGGTGCTGGGTTCTCGATAATTTCCACGAGCAGACCAATTCCTCTTGTGCTTGCGCCACGTGACTCTATTCGCGTTGAGGTAGAGTTTGTACCTACGGCTGCCAAGGACTATTCCGTAGATCTGACAGCCTATTCGTCTGATCCATGCACAGTGATCGGCACAGGAAAACTTCAAGGTCGTGGCGTCATCATTAAGCTTGAAAGCGCTCTCAGCCTTGTAAACTTCGGCTATACACGTCCTTGTGAATGCGTCGAACGCTCGATTGAAATGCTTAACGGTTCGCTGCGATTCGACATGACAATTGATTCGATTTGGATTGACTCGGTAGGGGTTCCAGGCGGCAAGCCGCAGTTCTATACGTGGAGATCAAAGTTCTCGCCGAATGGAACCACGCCATATAAGGTGCCACCAGGAGAGCGCGACACCGTGATGATCACGTTCTGTCCACGCACGCCGGCCGATAGTACACAGATGGAGTGTCGTGCTGCGATGCACATCAAGGCTTTTGGTTCGCAGTGGAGCAATACGCTGGAGACATTCTTGATTGGTAAGCGATCGCTATCGTTCAGGCCATCGCCAACGTCACGTCAGTTCCCGTATGGCGTCATCGACGTAATGAGTCCCAATGCACTCTCAGTGGTCTTAAAGATTCCTGACTATCGACTCAATCCATCACAGGATCCGGTTGTGATCGACTCGATCACATTTGAGCCTAACGACCGAGTATTCTTCATCACTGCACCAACAGTGTTTCCATATACGATCATCCCTGGTGATTCACTTGTCGTGCAGTTTAGACAGCGTCCACGCGCACCAAAGGATTACCGTGCGCGTATGAAGTTCTGGTTTAGCAAGCCATGCAATGGTTGGGACACAACAGTGCTTGTGCGCGGAGGGGGCTTTGCACAAACAAAGGGTCTGCAGTTCACGTTTGATCCTAAGCGTCCACTTCCTGACACGTTCCAGATGATCTCCTGTGATACGCTGGCAGTGCCCCTGTATAGTTCCATCGTTATTGATGCAACTGTGGTCGACATCAGCATGCGGGTTGACTTTGACACGACCCAGCTTCGATTACTTGATATTACATCTCCACTTACAGGAAATCAGTGTACGTCAACGACGGGCGGCGTACGATTTACGCCGGCCATCATCACCGGTGCATCACCATTTGGTGGATTTGATGTGAAGCTCAAAAACTTCTGCGGCATTGATTCCCTGAGCCCCTTTGCCACGATGCGATTTGTTACTCTTAATAACAACCGTGCAAACAGTAAGCTCACGATTGACAGCATCAATTTTGACACCGAAGATGTGATTCTGTATCGCCTGATCGCCTCGGGTGACAAGGGAACGATCATTGCTCGGAAGTCCGACATCAACATCTCACAGCCAGTGCAGTTTGATTCTGTACGCATTCTCGAATGTGCTGATCGCACCATCACGGTTGTAAACACAGGTGATGTTGCTAACGCCGTGAATGCCTTGATTGATCTGCCACAATACACAACGCTTGTTGGAAGTGTTCCAGCTATCGGCGATTCCATCCAGCCTGGCGATTCTGCCGTTGTGACGTTACGATTCTGTCCGCGTTCGGAAAATGGCATTGATACAAATGTCACCGTCATCAGTGCATATCCTTGCGACGTGCGCGACACCACCAACGTACGTGGTTTTGGCTATGCTCCAGAGTTTGATGTTGCCTTGTTGCCAACGCAGAAGTTCTTTGTTCCCGATACTGTGCGAGGGGGCATTGGTGATACGATCGATGTGCCGGTGATGATCGACAAGGACGTCTCGGCTACATATGGTGGGGTAGAATACTGGCTCAACGGATTGAACTATGATGTCAAGGTAAACTACGCACCGCGATCTCTCAAATACATCGGAACCGCGTCAATCACGAAACCATCTAAGACGAGCGTTACCGAAGTGCAACTGGGCGAGATCGACATTGCAGTGCGTGGTGCCGATACAACCCGTTCCGGACCAATTGCATCGTTGCGATTTGTGGTTGCTGTTCCAGAACTATCGCAGACAGACATCAGTCTGCAAACCAGCGGCTATACGTCTGACTCGCTGCAGTTCCTAGATATTGTCCCGCAGGGAGGCACCACTCCATTTGTAACATCGGGCAAGTGCAACATCTCCGTCGTCAAGTTCGCAAGTGTTGGTAAGCCCCGTCTCACGGTGCATCCACAGCCTGCTGTCGATAATGCCCTTGTGACCTTCCGCATGCAGGAAACTGTACCTGTTGTGTTGGAGATCCTTGATGCACGGGGTAGTGTTGTTGAGACGATGCTCGATGGTGCTGTGACGCTCTCAGGGGGCGAGTATGCAATCAAGATCAACACAGCAAACTATCCTGCTGGACTCTACTTCGTTCGGATATCGGCCGGAGTGTTTAGTTCGACATCATCGATGATGATCGC
>CAZAGH010000150.1:0-2859 GCA_964484755.1 uncultured Melioribacter sp.
GCAAAGACCATGAACGACGAAACATAGAAGTAGTCACGCTCACGGGGCTGTGGGTTCTGCTGGTTCTGCTGAATCGCAGCCAGAACACCCGTCATCAAGAACAGCACAAGAAACACCCAGGCCATCTGACGGTCGCGCACGAAGTGGAAGACAAGTCCAACCAAGCCGAGGAGCAATGGCAGCGCGTAGTAGTTGATTGGGAAGTGGCTGGCATAGCCATTCTTGTAGTTCTGTGCTTCTACAACTGACTGCTTTGTAAAGGGGCTTGCAGCAGGTGCATCCTGAACATCGCTTACTCTTCCGAGGAAGTTCCACAGGAAGTAACGGATGTACATCTGGTTGATCTGATAGTCCCACATGTACGCGAACTCTGCCCCGTTGTAGCGAGACTTACCATCGGTCTTCCACTTACCAAAATCTGGTCTGCCGAACACTGCACCGTCTTTGCGCTCAACGCGCATCATCGGTGCTTCTGTCCACTTACCGTACTTGATATAGTTGTTAACGAAGCGTGGCTCTTGCTGGTAACGACGTGGCCACATTGGCGCTTCGCCGTATTGTTCACGACCAAGGTAGCTTACGAGCTTTGAAAAGTTTTCAGGCTTGTTCTCGTTCATCGGCGGGTTTGAATTCGCACGAATGAGGATGTGTGTGTATGTCGAGTAGCCAAGGATGAGAAGCAGGAAGGATGATGCCACCAAGGACATCACACCGCGGCGCTGCTTGTTGCCGATGTACAGCGCTACAAATGCGCCAACTATCAGTCCAATGCCGAGGAGAACGAAGAGGTTGTTGTCTTCAATGAGGAACTCACGAGCATCATTCTTGAACGGCAGGTTGCCGGCGAACAATGCTGGGAGCTTCATGATGATCACGTTGTAGATCAGATAGAACAGCACAAGGCCAAGGCCCATCGTCATGAGGAGTGTCTTGAGCGAGTACTCGTACTTGCGTAGGTACACAAGCAGCACGATTGAGAACAGGGTGAGGATGGACAACAGGTGAACGCCGATGGAAAGACCAATGAGATAGACGATCAGAAGCAGGTACTTCTCATGTCCTGGCTCATCGGCCTTCTCGTTCCAGATCATCATCAAATGAACGATGATGGCAACGAAGAGCGACGATGCAGCATAGACTTCAGACTCAACAGCATTGAACCAGAACGTATCGGTAAACGTGTATGTGAGCGCGGCCACCAAGCCCCCTCCATACACGAGTAGGGCATTGCCAAACTCGTTGAGGTCTTCTTCGTAGAAGTTGCGTATCACACGCACGGTGATGAAGTACAGCAGAAGAACTGTTGCTGCACTGGCCAGAACCGACAAAAGGTTTACGCGCCAACCTGGATCGCCGAACGGCAGAAGGTGAAAGACCTTACCGAGCATCAAGAAGAGCGGAGCTCCCGGTGGGTGCGGCACTTGCTGCTGCACTGATGCGGCCGTGAACTCACCACAGTCCCAGAATGGAACTGTCGGTTGCACAGTCATGAGATACGTAGCAAGCGCAACGATGGTCGCAATGCTCGCGAACGCATAGTGAAGTGTTTTGTTAGAGTTCTGCATGGGCACGATGTACCAATGTGAGTTAGTGACGAAACAATCTGCAAATCTACGATATCATGACACGACACACGCCCTACCAACTGCGGCGGCGCCAACCAATCCAGCATGCGACCCAAACTGCGCTGGCAGCACGCGCAGATTATGCGCGATCGTTGGTATCGCTCGCAGGGCCATCGTGGCCCGAATCGTATCAAGAATGAATGGGGCTTGAGACACCCCACCCCCTACAATGAGCACGCGCAGCCCAAGCACAGCAAGTGCAGAGCACATCCCTATTCCGATGATCCTGCCAGCCTCGCGCAGCACATGATCGTTTGTGATATCACGCACGGAGCGCACAGCTTCCCCTTGATCGCGCGCCATGTTTAAGATGCCTTGGATTCCCACATAATCTTCGAGGACTGCCGTGCGAAACAGGCGTGGGTCCTTTACGCCCTCGCGTGCCCATGCATCCATGATGATGTGACCGATCTCGCCCGCATCTCCATGCGGTCCACGATAAAGACGTCCGTTCAAAATCACGCCCCCTCCAATACCGGTCCCAAGCGTGGCATAGAGAAAGTTCGGCTCATTCGCACCAGCACCCATGAGCGCTTCAGCAAGAGCCGCGGCATTTGCATCATTCTCGATATCAATCGGCAAGGGGCATACACTGCGCAATGCTCCGAGGAGATCTACATCATCCCAACCCGGCAGGTTCGGCGGCGCCTGAACGTGTTTCGTATGCGGATCTACAATCCCCGGTACGCCTACTCCTAGCGCTTTGATCTCCGGACTCTTGCGCATAATCTCTAGCGCCACACCCTTGATCCGCTCGAGTACCGCATGCAATCCCTCATGCGCCAATGTTGGTGTGTTCTCTTCCCATACGGTAGCCCCTTGAGCATCCACCACACCATACTTGATGCCCGTACCGCCAATGTCTATGCCGCCGAAGATGTCCATGAGGAAAGATAAGAAGGGACTGGGTACAAGGTACAAGGTACAAGGTACAAGGTACGAGGTACGAGGTACAAGGTACTAGGTACGAGGTACGAGGTACAAGGTACAAGGTACGAGGTACGAGGTACAAGGTACAAGGTACAAGGTACGGCGTGTCACATTTTACTCGTAGTGTAGCACATAGAACGTATGCAAGAATATGACGTCATCTATGCTGAGAGTTCAAACTCTGCGCTTCAGCGTAAAGCTGTTGTCTTCGCTCGAGAAGTGCGAGTGCTCTCCTTGACATTGCTCAATAGTTCATGGGCAGACAGACGGGCGATAGACCAGTTCTATCGATCAGGTGTTTCAG
>CAZAGH010000151.1:0-2853 GCA_964484755.1 uncultured Melioribacter sp.
CGATCAGCGCTTCATTGCCGACCACACCGAGGGCTTCGCCGAGCTCAAGGAGGTTTGGCAGCAGTGGTTTCGGGTGGCTTTCATGAACTTTTGGAGCCAATTCGTTTAGCACTCAATCTGGATTTTGTGAAAGCAAACAATTTAGAAATCAAAGCAGGACTTCTGACGGGCAAAGTTCGAGAGCCGATTGTAGATCGAACTACCAAAGCTGAATTTCTAGAAAGCATCCGTCAGGAACTTGGGCTTTCTAAAGAGCAAACAATTGCCGTTGGCGATGGTGCTAATGACATCGACATGATTCAGCAGGCAGGACTCGGCATTGCATTTTGTGCAAAGCCAGCTCTTCGGCAGGTGGCCGATGTATCAATCGATAATCGAGACCTAGCGGAAATAATTAGTCTTCTGCCCTAGGCACCAGTTGAGTGCAGACCGCCATCAACGTGAATAACCTCACCGGAAGTTGCGGGGAAGAAATCACTTAGCAATGCCACTAGGGCTTTGGCAGCGGGATCCGTATCAGAAAGGTTCCAACCAAGCGGAGCGCGATCAGTCCAAAGTTCCTCCATCGTGGCAAATCCTGGGATTCCCTTTGCTGCTGTTGTGCGCAGTGGTCCTGCTGAAACTAAGTTCACTCGAATTCCATCCTTGCCGAGGTAGCGCGCAAGGTATCTGGCAGTTGATTCAAATGCAGCCTTGGCAACACCCATCCAGTCATAAACCGGCCATGAGATTGTGGCATCGAAAGTCAAACCGACGACAGAGCTTGGATTGTTGAGCACTGGCTGACAAGCCACGGTGATTGATTTGAGTGAATAAGCCGAAACTTGCACGGCAGTTGAAACATCTTCCCATTCCGTCGATAGGAAGTTGCCTCCCAGGGCTGTTTGAGGGGCAAAGGCAATTGCATGCACGATTCCATCGAGTGATCCAACTGTCTTTTTGATGCGCTCAGGTAGCGCAGCTAAGTCTTCATTGTTTGTGGCATCCAGTTCAATGACCTCAACTGGCTTGGGAAGTCTCTGGGCAATTTTCTGCGTGATTGGCAGCATGCGACCAAAGCTGCTGAGTACGACCTCGGCTCCTTGCTCCTGCGCAATTCTCGCCGCGGCAAAAGCGATCGATGCCTCCGTTAGAACACCAGTGATTAGTACTTTCTTACCCGCAAGAATTCCCAATTTGTTTCCCTTCCTCTGGTTGCTAAGACTAATGCCCCATGCCTAGTCCACCGTCGACCGGAATGACAGCGCCCGAAATATAGGCGGACTCGTCAGAAGCGAACCAGGCGACGACCTTGGCTACCTCCTCTGCCTCAGCAAAACGGCCAGCTGGTATTTGTGAGCGGTACTTAGCTGCAACATCTTCTGGAAGGGCAGCAGTCATATCAGTGTTGATGAAACCCGGTGCTATGACATTTGCGGTTATGTTCTTCGAACCAAGTTCTCTGGTGATGGATCTAGCAATTCCCACCAAAGCACTTTTACTTGCCGAGTAATTGACCTGACCAGCGCTTCCAAACAGACCCACGACAGAGCCAATCAGGATGATACGACAAAACTTTGCCTTAAGCATTCCTTTAGTCACACGCTTGACGACTCGAAAAACACCAGAGAGATTCGTATTGATTACCTGCTCAAACTCTTCTTCTGACATGCGAAGCAAAAGATTGTCCTTGGTGATACCTGCATTAGCTACTAAAACTTCAATTGGACCAAGTTTTGATTCAATTTCGGCAACTGCAACATCCAGTGAATTGGAATCTGTTACATCAGCCGAGACAGTGAGTGTTCCCTGTGGTCCCGCACCCGAACGTGCGGTGACAGCCACCTTGAAGCCCGCCGCCTGCAACTCTTGCGCGATGGCGTATCCAATTCCGCGGTTACCTCCAGTAACCAGGGCAACTCTTTGCATGTCTAGCCTTTCCGGGAATACTAGGGAGAGCTGAGCGTTATGTTTAGAGAGTCTATTGTTTTCATCCCAGGGAGCTGAATTGGCAAAGCGGCAAAGCGTGACATCGCTTGAACTCTCGCCTGAACAAGAGCGAAAACAGCGGATGATTCGCTACTCAGTAGCCATGACAATAAGAACCATCTGCATCGTGTTGGGGGTAGTTTCCACCGGTATCTGGATGTGGATTTTCTTTGCCCTGGCAATTTTCCTGCCATATTTCGCCGTTGTTATGGCCAATGCCCAAGGTGGTCGGAGCAAGAGTCAAACCGACCGACTGGCACCAAAGGTCACAATCTCGTCCAGTGAAATGAAAATTGACTGACCTGACCAAGTGTTCGCGTGCTGGTTGCGTTAGCTCAGCAGCAGTCTTGGTGGAGTGGCGAAATCCAAAAATACATACTCCTGATCGAGTCAAGACTTGGGGTGCTTGTAATGAACACACCCAGTATCTGATTGACTATCTATCGGCAAGAAACTTTTTCCTAAGGACCAGAGAGATTGAAGCAAAGCACAATTAGACGATGGGGACCCTGGTTAGCCCTGGTCGTTGTCTTTGCTATTGCTACTTCTCTTCTAAGTAACTGGCAGTTCGAACGACGACAAGAAAGAGTTAGCCAAATTCAACAGGTGCTGGATAATTATGATCAATCTCCTATTGACATCAGTGAACTTAACTGGGTGCCCAAACAAGAAATCAATCCTTTGGAATGGCGCCCAGTAAGAGTAAGTGGACAATATCTGTCTGATGTATTTCTTGTGAGAAATCGCCCTCTCGCTGGCCAAGCTGGCTTTCTGCAGCTTGTTCCCTTTCAACTTAGTGACGGAAGAATCCTCATTGTTGAAAGAGGGTGGCTACAGGCATCCTCACGCCTAACCGAACCACAAATCAATCCTGTTCCGAGTGTT
>CAZAGH010000152.1:0-2758 GCA_964484755.1 uncultured Melioribacter sp.
TGCGCCCACACGCTTGATGCAGCAATGAATATTGCGAGTATGTGGAGCAGGGGGCGAGGCATGACGGTTACTCGAAAGTAGGCATTACGCGCTTGAGAAACTGATCGAAGAGCGGAACCGTGAATGCAGTATCGCCGTGTGAGGGACTCCATATCATCCCCTTTGCGATAAGGCTACTGCGTACTGGACCAAGCTCGCGTGTGTGCTTTTCAAGCACTTCCGCGATCTCACCTGAACGATGGGGTCCAGGACCGAGTTCTGCCATTGCCCGCAGATAGCGTTGTTCCGACGTCGTGAGCCGATCAAAGCGCACGGCAAAAAAGCTTGCATCCAACGTTGCAATAACGATTTGCCGAGCACGCTGCACATCGGTGCTTGAGATTGGCGAGGAAGGAGCAGCGTCCCATGCATTCTTGCCCCATTCCTGCAAAAAGTAGGGATACCCAACTGTCTCTTCCACAATGAGTGAAAGTGCGTCAGGCTCGATCTGTACGTGATGATCTTCAAGTGGTTTTTGGATGGCCTCACGCGCATCGGCTGCAGCAAGCGGACCCAACTCAAAGAACTCAAAGAGTCGCTCAGAATACGTTTTGGCTTTGCCCACATTCGCACGAAGCTGCGGCAGACCTGCGCCGACAAGTACGACGGGGAGTTGTTGTTGCGCGCATCGGTGAAGCGCGGCGATAAAGGGACCAAGTTGTTCGACGGATACATACTGAAGCTCATCAATGAGGATCACAAGCGACTTCTCTGCCTTCGCGGCTGCTTCGCCCGATGCCGTAAGAAGATCCGTCAGTACCGACTCAAGATCACCGCTGTCGGCGAGCCCCTTTTCAGGCTCTACGTCAAGCCGTAGCTCAATATCAGCGTATGAAACCTTGAGTGAGCTGACAAAACCGGCGAGAGCGCGCAATGCCCTGTTCGCATACTCGGTTGCGGCCGCAGATGTCGAAAGTTTCAACAGCGCTATGCGAACCTGGGGTGCTAATACGGCTGGAAGCGACCTGTGTTCCGGCGCTTCGATGCGCAGGACATAATGTCCATCTGCTTCGGCTCTTGCTCCTATTTCGTCCAAGAGAACCGTCTTACCTACACCTCGTAACCCTATGAGCAGTGGGTGCTTAGACGACTTTCCCGAAGCCATCCGTGCAATCGCTATCCGAGCCTTTTCGAGAATATCCGCCCTACCAGCCAGTTCAGGAGGGGGCGTTCCAGCTCCAGGGGCAAAGGGGTTGTTTACGGGGTCCATGAAGCAAGTATAACCAATTTATCGAGTTTATGGATAACCGTTATACTTAGATAAACTTGTTATACTTTGGTCTGGTTGTGCCTAATCAGCCACTCTTTGATGATTTCAAAGTATGTGGCGGGCGGAATGACCGACATTTCTGCAACATTATGCTTGTGTGCAATTGGACAGCGCTTCTCCCACTTATTTACGCCATCCATCGCTCGAAGCGTAAAGTCGGAACGAACTACGCACAATAATGCTTCGAGGATACAGCGGAATTGTTGGAGTGATTCGCCAGCGCGTAGCTTACGGAGTAGCTGTCGTTTCACATACGACTCGCGTTGGACAACCTCCTCTAACCTGCCGAGCCTCATCAGCGTCAACAAGTAAATGATCTCGACAGTGATTCCATACGGAAGTGTAGATACGCACAGCTCACTCATTTGATTATGCAGCGTCTTTGGGTAGATGGATTTTTGCAGCGACGAGTCTGCCGGAAAGGTGCACCGCTCAAAATCAGCAAGAAACCTAAGGCAGACGCGATAAAAGATCCATTTCTGGCGCAGCGCTGCAGACAATCGTTTTGTTTCAGATCGTTCATAAAGCACGTACGCATGTATGCTGTGCTTGAGATCGCTGTTCAACAATGAGTGGACAAGAAACGACTCCACAAAACTTAGCCAAGATGAATCAGTTGCCGTAGCTGTTTGTTTGATTGTTTGAACCAAGCGCCATGCTTTATGGGTCTGCCTGTTTAACAGCAGTCCCGTTAGCTCATTGGTCCTAAACTCAATCAGCCTCGATGTTGTTGCAAACACAGGGTTGCGGCTATACCAAGACAGCACGAGTTTACTGGTTTTTACGAGTGTATCGTATTCACCAGCGTATTGTAGATACCATATCTGACAACGCCACAATTGCAACAATGCAGGGTATGGAACGGTATCCCAATCATAGGAACGCAAGTGATTAACGGCAACGGTTAGTTTAGCTAATGAAGTAGCCGGCACAGATTCGTGAAGTGCCAGCATGCAAGAGGAGTATGCGTGTTCAATCTCAGCGTGAATGTTGCATTGTACTTTGGCAACAGACAACTGTTTGCTCCACCTCCTATACGATCGAATGTCATTTTCATAGGCAGCTCGTTTAATTAACTCCTTTAAACATTCTGATAGCAGTGCGCTCTCTTGATATCGCTTCGCTATAGATACTGCGTACTGTAAGACCCCTTTGCCGGCTTCACTGTGGCCATTTCGTAAAAGAAACAAGGCGGCAGCGAAGTAAGCACATATTGACTCTCTTGCGGCAAGTGGCGTATCCTCAAGATCTGTTGCGGTACAAATCCAAACAACCTCGCGCAGTAGCCGCCGTTTGAATCGGTAGACTGACTGGTTGAAAGCCAGCCTTGAAACACCTGGGTGATCTCTATGGTAATTCTGAAATGCCTCTAGCCACGAACCAAGATGATTATTCGAGAGTGCTATGGCTATATCAGACCCAACGACGGATGATTCTTGCCAGCGCTCT
>CAZAGH010000153.1:0-2743 GCA_964484755.1 uncultured Melioribacter sp.
AGGACGCGATCTACGGCCGCATGTTCCGAAGCCTATTCAGTCAAATCAAATTCGTTTTGACAGGGTCAAAAAACTACATTGCCGTTCAGCGGGCTAAACAGCGTTAGGCAAAAACCCTTTTGAAGACCCATCTGTTCTATACCTTTCTGGCGATCTTCGCCGCCACGTCAGCCGTGACACTACTCGGCGTTACGAACGTCATAGCCATTCACGAAGGGTATCTCACCGCCCTAGTGTCCGCATTCTTGATAGAGCTAGCGGGCGCTGTGATCGCGATTTTCAAGAGCGCGAATTTCTTCGCTCACGAGAAGAGCGGAATTGCCGCTGAGGAGGATCTTAGAAACAGCATTCGAAAGCTAGATGCCGCATTCGGCTACGTTCACGATCGCCAGCGGGCGCAAGAGATTCATCTCCACTCCCGGCTACTGGCAGCGCCGCACGTCCCGCCAACACCTCGGACTGACATTATGTTCTTGATTTCGTTGATCGAGCGGCGCGACGAGAAGATCCCCGCGCCGGTCATCGCAGAGGCTTTGAATGCGATTGCCGACGTCTTGGAGGCGAAGGTCCACATCGGCTCCGGTGAGAGAGCTGCGCTCGTCACCCTTTGTAAATCCCTGCCTGCCGAGTTGGCGGGGCCTGCGGATAGGATTCTTCATGCGCTTCCAAGTCCAAAAGCCTAACAAGGGCGCTGCAGCGAACCGCCGCTCCGTCGCGACGAGTGAGTGGCAGTGTGGTTCGTGGTCGTTCCTGACTGACCATCAGGCGTTTACAGCGGCGGTCGCTGAGCTTTTGCGTTAGGCCTCTTTGCACGCTCACCGTGAAAACTCACTGCTGCACCAGAATGACAGAGGCGGTCACCTCGACATGCGAGCAGCATCCCGACAGATTCGAGTGCCCCGATGCTCTGATTCACTACTCGACACGGTCACGCGGTTACGGCAGCGTCACTCGCAACGGCGTCGGCTCACTTGTCACCATCGCGTTCTGCCCGTGGTGCGGTTCACCACTTGGCAGACGCAGCACGAAGATATGACGACACCGTGGCCATGCGCTGCAGCTAACCCAGCGCGAGCGTCGCGGTTGCAATCGTGGCGTCCCGAGTGCCGGGCCGCTTAGTTTGGGGTCGGTAGGCCCTTAGGACGAACGTGAGTTCTGCGACCATAAAGCTGTTCCTTCCCGACGGCGATGCGAAGGGGCTTCGCACGGCCGAGATTTCAAACTGGACGGGAAAAGCACTCGCTGCACCCCGGACTGAGCTTGACAGACTGGCGGCGCGGGATGAGTGCGAGAAAGCCGGCGTTTACGTCCTTATTGGCACTGATCCTAAAACCAACGAGCCACAGGCCTACATCGGTGAGGCGGAGGTCATCCGGGATCGCCTCAAGCAGCACAAGGGCAAGGAGTTCTGGGTGTCTGCGGTCGTGTTTGTCAGCAAGGACGAGAATCTCACGAAAGCTCACGTCAGATACCTCGAAAGTCGGCTGCTGTCCGAAGCTGCCCATGTGGGCCGGTTCACGTTGGAGCAGAATCAAGCAGGGGGCTCAAAGCTCCCAGAATCTGACCGCGAGGACATGGAGGTGTTTCTCTCCCGGATCCGGCAGCTCCTGCCAGTCCTCGGCTCGGACTTGCTCACGCCAATCGCCCAATTGAGGGCAAGGACTCCGGCGGGCGGCCCGCTCATATGTCGCATCAAGGGGGCGATTGCCCGTGGCCAAAGGACGGCGGACGGGTTCGTCGTGTTCAGTGGCTCGACAGCAGTCCTGAACGACCGACCGTCTGCCCAAGAGCGGCACCCATTCGTCGTCGCCCTTCGGAAGCAGCTCGTTGCCGCCGGCACTCTTGTCGAGAAGGACGGTTTTTTCGCCTTCACTAAGGACGCTGAGTTCTCAAGTCCAAGTGCGGCCGCGGCTGTCGTACATGGAGGAGGCGCGAACGGCCTCACGGAGTGGAGGGCTACCGATGGCAAGTCGCTGAAGGAACTCGAAGATGTCTAAGCCGTTGCCCCATCCGATGCTCCAGTAAACGGATTATTTGATTGTTACAAACTCCCAAAACCTAGTGTTAGGTATACGCCTCCCATCATGAAAAAGTTAACCAACCTGCAGAAATTGGTGACTATTTATCTTGATAATTCGGCCTATGGTAAAGGTAAAGTGATCGTTGGTAGTTATGGTGATAAGCATGGGTTGGTTGAGGAACATTTGGAGACTTATCTGGCAGGAGGTTGGCGTGTTTCCGCCATTCACGGTTTCGGTGGCAGCTCCGACGGTCTGTGTGCTCGGGGATGGGTCACTGTTTTGCTTGAGAGGTCAGCCTAAACGGATCTTTGGAACCGTGGCGCTGAGCGACTGTTGCGCGGAGAGATTTCGGATTGGGTACTCCACCCGCATCCCCCAGATCGCCGTCAACGTTTGACGGCCTTAAGCGTTGCCTGGGGGGGATTTCGCTCCGTGGAGTGCGTCGGTCCTCTTTTCGATTTCCCCTGATTTGCGGGTGACTTCCGCCCGGGGTTCTTCCTGACTTTGGGCCATGCGAGCCCAGGTGACGTCCGGAAGGTGTGGGGTGCCTTCGCGCCCGGCCTGGGGATGCGTGGCGGCCGTGCTCGTGGGGTGGGGGATGGTGCTGGGGGTCTGGGCCCAGCCGATCGTCCCCGGCTTGGCTACGGCCACGGTCGATGCGGAGCTTCGGGGGCGGGTGCTGATCGAGGAACTGAACTGCGTGGCCTGTCATGCGGCGGAGG
>CAZAGH010000154.1:0-2726 GCA_964484755.1 uncultured Melioribacter sp.
GAGATAGTCCATGCCCTCAACAAGCTCATCGATGTCCGTGGGACAGAACACACCAATGTTGGGTATACCTCGCATGATTGCAACATCTTCGATGGCTTGATGTGTCGGACCATTGCCATCACTGAGCAGTCCTGGAACCATGCCTACCATCAACACGCTCGCATTGGGTATACCAACATCATCGCGAATGAACTCAAATGCTCGCATAGTGAGGAAGGCTGAAAGTGCATGCGTCACGACAGTTCTGCCCCGTACTGCCATCCCCGCAGCCATTCCAATCATTGTCTGTTCGGCAATGCCAACATCGATGAAGCGATTCCCGAGTAATGGAGGCACATTCCTCAGATGACCGCGATTCTCGGCAGTTAAAACAATGAGCTCGTCGGATTGTTGATAGTGCTGAAGCAGCAGTTGCTCGTAGGGATTCATCGTACCACCAATGCATCAGAGGTGATCTCGGCAGTCGATCTACCATTAAGCTCGTCTATCAACTCCAGCACTTCGTTCAGCGAAAAGTCACAAAACCAACGGTCAGCTCGATCAGTGATTGATGGCACACCCTTGCCACGTTGTGTTGTGGCGATTACAACATTCGGTTTACCGAACCCTACAAGCAGCGCGCCAAACGTTTGATGCAAGTCATCGTAATCATGACCATCTGCTTCATGTACAAGCCAACCAAATGCTCGGAACTTATCTGTAAGGGGCTCAAGTGGGATGAGCTCTTCCGTCCGCATGTTGGCTTGAAATCCATTGCGGTCCACCACGACGATCAGGTTATCTACCTTATGCGCAGCAGCCGTAAGGCATGCCTCCCATATCGAACCTTCGTTAAGCTCACCGTCGCCTACGACCACAACAACTCGTGAAGGAAGCCCTCTCATTCGGGCATCAATGGCCATTCCGATACCGACGCTCAGGAGATGTCCAAGTGACCCAGAGTGGAATTCAACACCTGGTATCTCGCGGTTAGGATGCCAATAGATCGAATCCCGTGTTGACAAATGGTTGGCTAATCTATCTGAGTCAATGAATCCGAGCTCGGCAAAGACGCCATAGAGCGCTGGTACATCATGCCCCTTTGAGAGCAACAGAATATCGCGCGATTCCTCACGCACAGTGGAAGGATCAACACGTAGAAAGTTCTTGTAGAGATAAACGAGAATGTCAGCACACGATAGCGAAGCGCCCGTGAACGCTCCACCGTTCGTAGACATTCTCAGAATATGTTCTCGAACATGGGTTGATGTTCGTTCCAGTGATGAGATATCAAGTGGCTTCATGCAGCCTCCGATGATGATGTTGAATTCCACATTCGTGTCTCTGATGGCTGAATGGTCTTTAGAATGCCGAGGTGATGTCGGTACCAGTTCACACCGCACAAGTGCGCATTGATATTCAATACATCTGGATGCCTATCGATATAGTCTATGATTTCGGCATAGGTGAATTCTGGATTCTCATGGTAGAGAGCATCATAGATTGATCGAATCAGCTTATAGTCATCCGGATAGTCAAGTGTCCACCGATGCGACATGCTGTCATCTCGTCCATTCGGATTGAGCACATTCCCGCATCGAACGTGGTCGTTACCATCCCAGAGCCATGGCGTTGTATGTTCACGCTCGTGTGGAGCTTTCGCAGTGACATATGCCGTATGCAATGCTTGCATCGACATAACTTCAACGTCGTTGCCATCGGGCCATGTGGCCGGATGCAGATTGCTTACGTAATCGACATTCGGATATCGTTCCAGAAAGCGATCGATAACCAGATCAATGATATCAGGGTCGATCATCGGACAGTCTGATGGGATCTTCACGACAACATCTGCCTCGTGTGTCAGGGCAGCATGATAGGTTCGATCGAGCAGGTCGGTTGTATGCCCTCGGTACCAATTGTATCCCAGCGAGTCAGCAAGCCCCATGATCACCCCATCTTCACTGCGCATTGTTGTGGCAACAACGACTGTATGCGCATGCCTGGCGCGCGAAACCCGTTCTACAAAGCGCTGCAGCAATGGGGCTCCTGCCAGTGGCAGCATAACCTTGTTCGGAAGACGCGTAGAACCCATGCGAGCCTGACATACGACTACAATGTGTGGCTGCCTCATGATGCCCTCCGATTGCTGTTGCGGTCGGAGTGGTCAAGGTATAGCACCCTACATCTGGTCTTCCGAAGAACATCGTCACATTCACGTGCAATTGCTTCTGCAGAAGCTCCACCATTTTGCTGTGGACATAGCCTGCGAAGCTCATCAATCGGGAAATCACTGTAGACTTCTTTGCCAAGGGCAATACCAATGTAGACGCATGAGCTATACTTAGTTATCAATGTCTCGCAATGTGCAATCAGTGGATTGATGTCGCAGTTGTAGAGCACCTCAGCACTCGGCGCATACAAGCTGATCTCACGTACTGCCCGATCAACTTGCTCGTTGGGATGAAGTTTGAATAAGAGGGGGCGTCCAGCAGCTATTTCCAGGGCACGCTCAATTGTCTTCCGGCGATGTTCGTATTTGAACGTCTCTCGCGCATCGCTTGTCGCCACAAGAACATACCCCTGACGATCAGATGGCATGCTCAACAGCGATGCGCAGTCATCAAAATTGGGTATACCAGTCACAGAGATCTTCGATGCATCGACGCCCTTTCGTATGAAGAGATCTCGATAGCCATCCGATGCAACGCATAAACGTTCGAATGCATTCGACATTCCGAACGTTG
>CAZAGH010000155.1:0-2711 GCA_964484755.1 uncultured Melioribacter sp.
CGAAACCAAGATGGCTGGCGAGCTTGGCAAAGACGACATCATCTACTGGCTGCAGGACAAGATGGTGGACACCAAGCGTGTCGTCGAGGCCATCACCCAGACCGCTGGCAAGATTGCCGAGCGCTGGAACCCGTACCTCCAGGAGGAGCTGTACCACGGCCGTACCGCCAAGGAGACGAACGACTTCCTGACCAAAGAGCTGCGCCCGCTGACGCAGGAGATGCAGAAGAACGGCGTCACTATTGGCGAGTTCGAGCAGTACCTGCACAATCGCCATGCCGAGGAATACAACAGGCAAGTCGCCAAGGTCAACCCAAACAATCCTGAAATGCAGGACGGCGGCTCGGGCATCGCAACAGAGGATGCCAAGAAGTACCTGGCAGACCTGCCCGCAGACAAGCGCAAGCTCTACGAGTCCCTTGCCGAACGACTGGACAACATCACCAAGGGCACCAGGGAGTTGCTGGTCAAGAGTGGCCTGGAAAGCCGGGAGACCATCGACGCATGGGAGAAGACCTTCCCGGACTACGTGCCGCTGTACCGCGAAGACGTGGACTTCCAGTACACCACCAGCAGCACCGGCACCGGCCAGGGCTTCGACGTGCGCGGCCCGTTCAGCCGTCGTGCCATGGGCTCCAAGCGCAAGGTCGTTGACATCCTGGCCAACGTCGCCATGCAGCGCGAGCGTGCCATCGTCAAGGCTAACAAGAACAAGGTGGCCGAGGCCGTCTACGGTCTTGCTGTGCAGAACGCCAACCCTGACTTTTGGCTGGCGGTCAACCCAATGGCAGAGAAGATGCCCGAGGCTGCGCTTGAAGAGCTGGAGGTCATGGGCATTGACAAGGAGGCGATCCAGTTCCTGATGAAGGAGCCGCGCCAGCGAGCCGTCGATCCCAAGAAGAACGAAGTCATTTCGCGCATCAACACCATGCTGCGCAACAACGACAACGTGCTGTCCATGCGCTTCAACGGCGAGAACCGCTACGTGTTCTTCAACCCGAACAACGAACGTGCAGCCCGCGCAGCCAAAGCCCTCAAGAACCTGGACGCAGATCAGCTCGGTCGCGTGCTTGGCACTGTCTCCAAGATCACGCGCTGGATGGCTTCGGTCAACACCCAGTACAACCCGATCTTTGGTGCATACAACTTCTTGCGCGACATTCAAGGCGCCGCCCTGCAGCTCACGAACACCCCTCTTGCCGGAAAGCAAAAGCAAGTCACTGCGAATGTTGTGCCCGCGCTTCGTGCAATCTACACCAGCCTGCGAAAAACACGCAAGGGTGAAGAGGCAGACACAGAGATGGCAAAGCTGTGGGATGACTTCCAGAAGGCTGGTGGCCAGACCGGTTTCCGCGACATGTTCAGCCGCTCACAGGAGCGCTCCGAGGCTCTGCAGAAAGAGTTCATGCAGATGTCCGATGGCAAGCTCAAGAAGGCCGGACGTGCAACTCTTGAGTGGCTGTCGGACTACAACGACACGATGGAAAACGCTGTTCGCCTCGCAGCTTACAAGGTGGCGCTCGAAAGCGGAATGAGCAAGCAGGAGGCTGCATCGGTGGCCAAGAATCTGACCGTCAACTTCAACCGCAAGGGACAGGTTGGCGTCCAGGCTGGCGCTCTGTATGCGTTCTTCAACGCTGCTGTGCAAGGCACCACCCGCCTTGTGCAGACGCTCAAGGGCCCGGCTGGTCGCAAGATCATGGCTGGCGGTCTGCTGCTGGGCACGATCCAGGCTGTCATGCTGGCTGCCGCTGGGTTCGACGAGGAAGAGCCGCCCGAGTTCGTGCGCGAGCGGAACATCATCATCCCGATTGGTGGCGATAAGTACATCGCCCTGCCGATGCCCCTGGGCTACCACGTCATCCCTGGCACCAGCCGCATCCTGACCGAGTGGGTGCTGTCTGGTTTCAAGAACACGCCCGAGCGCATTGCGTCGCTGACCGGCATGTACCTTGAGGCCTTCAACCCGATCGGCAACGCAGGCTGGTCCGTGCAGACCATCGCCCCCACATTCGCTGATCCGCTTGTGGCGCTGATGGAGAACAAGGACTGGACCGGCAAGCCCATCGCCCGCAAGGACTTCAGCAACCTGGATCCGACGCCTGGCTACACACGCGCCAAGGATGCGGCAACGTGGTACTCCACGAAGATCGCTGAGTTCCTGAACTACATCAGCGGCGGCACCAAGTACCAGCCCGGCATCCTGAGCCCGACGCCCGATCAGATTGACTACCTGATCGGCCAGGCCACCGGCGGTATTGGCCGCGAGGTTGCCAAGCTGGCGACGACCGTGGAGAAGACTGCGACCGGCGAAGAGCTGCCGCCGTACAAGATCCCTGTGGTGGGTCGCTTCTACGGCGAGACAAGGAGTTCCGCAGCCGAAGCCAACCGGTTCTACAAGAACCTGGAGCAGCTCAACAAGCTGGAGAATGAGATCAAGGGTCGTCGCGAGAACAAGGAACCCCTGGGCACCTTCATGGCAGACAATCCGGAGGCTCGCCTCATCAAGCGTGCTGAGTCGGTCTACTCTGACGTGAAGAAGCTGCGCGAGCGCAAAGAGAAGCTGGTCGAGCGAGGTGCGCCGCGTGAGTCGGTCAAAGTAGTGGAAGAGCAGATCACCCGGAAGATGCGGCTACTGAACGAGCAGGTGGAAAACGCGAAGAAGTGACGGACTTTTATAAATATATCCGCAACCCCCAAAGGTACTCACT
>CAZAGH010000156.1:0-2673 GCA_964484755.1 uncultured Melioribacter sp.
ACAACATGCCGTCTGGCATTGCAGACATTCAACTTCCAACGATTAGTTGTGCGCCGGGCATGTATACTCTGCGCATCGCCGTTGGTGGCGTTGTATCAGCAACGAGCTTCATCGTTCGGTAATTCTACGGCGATGTTCGCATAGAAAAGCAAACAACAAGCCCCCTGTGCCGCAATGGTGCAGGGGGCTATTATGTTTGTAACGAAAGGTATCTTTTAAGGTCCTTTTATCTGTATCCCGAGTAAGTATTCACGTATTCACTTTAATGCGATTTGTCTTATGAAACGATTCTATGCTTTTACACTCTTGGTGTTGGTTTCATGCACAACGTTGTTCTCCAGTGTGTGTCATCGTGGCAGGCTTCCGGGGTTCATCCCCAATGTGGGGCAATGGCCGTCCAATGTGTTGTTTATGGCTCAGCAGCAGAATGCGATGGTCTGGATAACGACATCTGGTGTTGTCGTTGATGAGTATTCTGTAGACGCCACAGCGATGGCGCGGACGGGGCGAGTTGTTCGCGAGCACTTTGCCTTTGAGGTAGCCAAAAGTGCTGTATCGGTCCAAGATGGGCCGACGATGGTTGCCTTCATGAAGGGCAGTGACAGTGCTCAATGGCGAAGCGCACGTATGCTGAGCCAGGTGATAATCGAACCCATTGAGGGGCTTCTGCATGTGTATTCGCTCACTACAGATGGCCGCGTTCAGAGGCAAGTGCAGGCCTTGGATGATGCTCGAGCAAATGCTCTCACGATGCACTTGAGTGGCCTGGAACAGGATGATCAGTTGTCGAGCGTTACGCCAGTTACATCAACGGTCTACGGTTCCTATATCGGCGGCCCAAGTAATGATGAGATTGTAGCAGTGGAGTACCTGTCAAATGGTACAATCATTGTTGCTGGCACCACTCCGGAGCTTACGTTCCCTGGGCTATCAGGCGGCTACAGTAAGTCGATGAAGGGTAGACAAGATGGATTCCTGGCCGCTCTGGACGCACGCCTTGAAGTGGTTTTAGCATACACGTTCGTAGGTGGAAGTGACGATGATAGGATCCACGCACTGACCAAGGACAGAAACAACAACGTCTACATCGCCGGAGAAACCAATTCGAAGAATTTCCCGGCTACACCAGGTGCTACCGGTAAAATCTATAAGGATCAGTCGGACGCATTCGTTGCGAAGTTTGATTCGACACTAACGAAGCTGTTGGTCGGATTTTACCATGGCGGAATACAGGATGATTTTGCTCGAGCAATCGCCGTTGATCTCGATCTCAATATCTACGTCGCAGGTGCAACGTCATCACCAGACCTACCGACGACATTTCCCAAAAAAGCTGTCGTCACGGTGTACAGTTGGAAGCCGATTGACTTCGAGTATCCTGGCGGTGGAGCGCACCTGGGAAAGCAAGATGGTTTTGTGTCCGTCTTTTCGTCGCAAGGAACGCTTCTTCGGTCACGATTCATTGGTGGTAGCAGTGATGACGTGTTCACAACAATGACAATTGACAAGGTGGGCAATGTGTATTTGGGTGGATTCTCTACCTCAGCAGATTATTTCACGACACCACAATACATCGAGCGATACTACCCATTTGCCCCCTTGGGGCCAAAGTTCTTCGGCGGTAAGGCCGATGGAGTTATTGTGAAGATGGCGAAGGATCTTGAATTGCCCACAACCAAGCCGGGACCGTACTCAACCTATTTTGGTGGTGACGGTTCTGACGAAGTACGCTCAATTACCGTTGATGACCAAGGTCAAGCAATCGTGACTGGAGCAACCACCTCGAAGAACCTATCAACAGAGGGTGCACTCTACACGCAGCCGCTAGGGGGGAAAGATGCATTTGTAGCGGTCATATCAGAAGACGGAAGTAAGCTGCTACGCTGCACGTATTATGGTGGAATGGGAGATGACGAGGCTCACTCTGTGCGTCTCATTCCAGGCGGTATGTTGCTGATTGCCGGAAGCACCAGCTCCGACAACTTTCCTGTGGAAGGTGCCGGAATCATTACGGAACGTTCTGGTGCTTCGGATGGCTTCATTGCAACACTCAACACCACGACCAACTTCTACAGCACACTCGTTAGTGGTAACGGAAGTGACACGGTGCGATGTTTAGCTCTCGAACCCATGGGTAGCCCGTACTACGTGGTAAGCACGACGTCGACCAACCTAACTACGTATACAAACTCATTCTCAAGTGCGGCAGCTGGTCTACACGGATACGTTGCTAAACACGCATTCGGCCTTCTCGAACTGAGCGCTCCGGTAGGGGGCGAGACATTCTGCGCAGGGACAGCGAAGCAGATTTCTTGGACAGCATTGGGCATGCCCGACACAACTAAGTTCCGCCTCGAGTATGCTCGAGCAGGCTCGAACGTATGGCAGGATGTTGTGAAGAGTGTCGGTGGACGCAGTTATTCGTGGAAGATCCCACCAGTGCCTAGCGGAGATTATGTACTACGTGTATCCACGATCTACAATCACCTTAGCCAGCTTCTGACACCGTTTACAATCTCGAATCCACCATCAGTCACACAGCAGCCGAAGGACGCATCTGCATGCGACGGCGGCAAGGTTACGTTGCGTGTCGGTGCCGACGGAGCTGGACTCAAGTTTCAGTGGCGTCGCAATGGAACGAACATTCCAGGCGCAACAGCAGACAGCTTGATC
>CAZAGH010000157.1:0-2638 GCA_964484755.1 uncultured Melioribacter sp.
ATCACATGCCCGCTGGTGGAGCACCAATGATTACTTTCTTGGTCAGTACACCGCGCAGTGTATTGATCCGCAGGATATACATGCCCCCTGGATATTGTTCCACGGGAATCAAGACTATTGGCTGATGACTATCTACATTCAGCGTTGCTACTACCTTGCCGATTCCGTCTACAAGCTCTATACTCTGCACAGCCGTGTTCAGCTCGCAGAGATCAACCGACAGATACGTCGTGGCAGGATTGGGATACAAATTCACGCAGTCGCTCGAGATACCTTGGTCAACTGAAGTAACACGTGAGCGACGAACCGTCATGTCCAGCAGATACGCACCGACAACACCACCAAAGTACGGAGCCACATGTACATACATAACCTTACTACCTGTGAAACTGATTGTGCTGGCCAACGTGTCATCCATTGCATCAGACCAGGTCGTTCCATCGAGCGAATATGACCACATAACATCGCACGCTTGCGTCTTACTTTTATCGGAACTATATGCATCATGAACGCGTGCAGTAAAAGCGTATGAATACCCAGAATCAAGCTGAATCTTGTAATAGTCTACGTCAGAATAACTATGAATTGTTGAGCCATCCGTTCCGCGAGCTGCGGAGTCGTTCGTAAACGTAAGGGGCAAAACGTATGCCGTTGTAAGGGAGTCGTTTTCCTCATACTGGTCCGGCTGGATAGGGACCTCGGCAACAGTAACTCTGATCGGGTTAGGGAACCTGGTTGAACCTGTTAAAGTCCAACCGCTGCCGTCGTTATAGCGCATCGCAAGCAGGTATTCTCCAGGCTTGACCGTCACGGCAGAATTCGTAAAGTCCAGAAATGGAGAACGATACGTTTCGTTTGGGGGTAGTCCGTTCGATTCATAGAGTGTGTCGAGGGGTTGCAGCAGGTTTCCTTGCAAATCATACAGACCAAGCAAATACTGACCTGTAAACGTGACACTGCCGGAGTTCCAGACATTAACATTGACTGAGATTGGCTGGCCTTCCGTAATGGTAGTATCGCCCGCAATCTTTATCGCCGAGTTCAGTTCGATCGTGCTTGGGTTCGAGACAACGATTTCGGCGGTATTCGTGTTGTCATCGTTTTCACAGACAGACCAGTTTCCTCCAACAGGACGGGATAAAATCGCAATCTCATAACGTCCCGGCGGCATCTCCGTCAAGCCGTCCGTTGAGAACACAATGTTGTTTCTATTTGCATCTGTAGGGGGCAAACCACTCGTTTCTTTGAGAATCTCAACGTAGGCAATGAAGTTGTCGTCATCATCGAAAACAGCAGCACAATAATCTCCACGAAATGTTGCGGAGCCTTTATTGACAAGGGTTGTCGATACACTGAATTCCTGTCCATATGTAATCGATTTTGGCGTAACAACTATGGGAGCATACAATTCGATGGAAGGTAACTCCGCCTGTCCTTCCGGCTCGATCCCGATAATCGCCTCCTGCGCTATAGTGTATCCACCGGTACTTCTGCCTAATGGATTGAGATCGTCTATCGTGAAGTAACCATCTAACCTGCCATCCCAACCCCAGTTGAAATGGAAGTAGTTTGATTGATCATAACCGTCGCACACAAAAGCATGGCCAGACCTTGTGCTGTAGCCTGCATAGAGAATCGGCCTGCGAGCATCCAATTCTGACTTCATCATGCTGATCCACTGTAGCGTTGAATAGTTGTCACGCTCCAATCCCCGCATGGAGGTATTGTAGCCAAAAAAATATTGAAGCGCATACTCTGCAGAATTCGTACGGCCCTTGTCACCCATTATCACAGGTGCACCTGAACCGTCTGGTGAATAGTTCATTCTGACGCTAACTCCGCAATGATACATCAGTGTGGCTACAGCAGAGTTTGTGTCGTTGGCCTCGATAGGCATCTGGTTCCAATTGTATGTTGTAGCGCCAAAGTTGGCTGACAATTCTCCATACTCTGGATGGATGTAGCTGCTGAATCCCCTGCCCTGCTCTGGGTAGTTCCAGTACTTCATAATCTGTGCCATGGCGGTTGCCGTGCAACCAACGTAGGTGCGCCGACCAGCTGCCTCATCGAACGGGCACAGGGCGTCGTAGTATGTCTCCTGCCCCCATCTTGTTTCAACCAAGGGGCTAACAGCCATAACCATTGCATCTATCTCTGTCGTTCTTGCACCCGAGCTGTAAGCTCTCCACTGCCGCGTGATCTCAGCTGTTGCTTGTATGCCGTTGCTCACGACATGACGTATCTGAGTTTTGTATTCCTCAAGCCATTTGCGTGCATTGTCTGGGATGCGGTTCGTATCAATCGCACGCTGATCCGAGTAACCAAGAATTGGGTACACACAATCGTCACCTGATACAATCACGAAGCCTTTATCATCAACATTGAACACATAAAAGTACGTGCGCTCCGAAGCTTGCATCTGCTCTGGTGACGAGAAAACCGACTCAGTTGATTTATAAACCAGCGACAATGAGCGCGCACTACGTAGATGAGCCGAACTGGTCTTTGTATGCAAGAATGTTAGACCAACCCTGCGAGCCGCTTCCTCTTCGACATGTTTTGCCGACATGGTAAAACTCGCATACGCAAAGAGTACGACACACAGTATTGAACACCAATTCATAGAAACCCGCTGAAA
>CAZAGH010000158.1:0-2622 GCA_964484755.1 uncultured Melioribacter sp.
TTGATCCTCACTAAGCGAGCGATCAAGGAAGCCTGAGAGCAATTCTTGATTCGTCATCGTAGTTCACTGATAATCGTTGACAGTTGTTCTTGTATCATCTTTTTTGCGCGGAACACCCGAACCTTGGCTAGGGACAGCGTGATTCCGAGCGCTTCGGCGATGTCCTCGTAGGGTAGATCGTCGAAGTATTTCATTTCCAGGGCCTCGCGAAACTCATCCGGCAGCTTCGCAATGGCTTGATGCAGGGCCTGCTTCAGCATAAAGTCGCTACTGTGCTGTTCCCGTTCCTCTGGTGGCATCATATCGTCGGAATACTCGGTGGTGTGCTTACGCCCCCTGAGAGCCTTTAGGCAGTAATTCCGCGCGATTGTGAACAGCCAAGCAGCGAACGAACCATCTGAAAACGAGGCGCGCTTGTCGTAAACTGTTAGCGAGATTGTCTGAAACATGTCCTGAGCTTCGTCGTGGCTGCCAAGTGCACGCAGACAGTACGCGTACAGACGTTTGTCGTAGCGCTTAAAGAGACTCCGGAATGCCTGCTCGTCGTTGTTATCACGAACGAGGGCAAAGAGTTCTTCATCTGTCATGAGAGTGTGCACGGCATCCACTTTGTGTTCTACAATAGAAGAAACCACCAACAGCAATTCCGTTACAGATGTATGTTTGCACATGCATTCAATTTGGGAGAAAGCCTCCTGGCTTGAAGCTGACGTCGTAGTTATCGGTGGCGGTCTCATTGGCATTTCAACTGCCATCGAGTACCTAGATCTGCATCCGGGTAAACATGTCGTTGTATTGGAACGAGGGATAGTTCCAACAGGAGCTTCAACGCGCAACGCGGGCTTTGCTTGTTTTGGTTCAGTTAGCGAGATCGCCTCAGATATCGATCTGATGGGAAACGACGCTGCGCGCGAGATCGTACAACAACGCGTCGAAGGTCTACAGCGCTTAAAAGCCCGATGTAATGGGGCTGATATCGGTTTCACGGACGATGGCGGACACGAGATATTTCTTGATGAACATCCCGCCCTTGAGCGTATCGAAGAAGTAAACTCTTGTATAGATTCAATCTTTGGTGGTCAGACGTTTGCTGTGCGTAACGATCTCATTCGCAATTACCAACTGCATGAACGTGTGCGAACGCTGATACGCACTCCGTATGAGGGCACGCTTGATTCTGGTAAGCTTGTCCGCACATTATGGTCCATCGCGGCCCGGGCTGGTGTAGACATACGCACGGGAGCAGAAGTGCTCAACATCGAAGAACATGCAGGAGGGGCTGAGGTAGTCGTTCGCACTATGACAGCGGACGTCAGGCTGCGTTGTGAAGATATTGTAATTGCTACAAACGCCTGGATACCCACGCTCGTTGAACCGTCGTTGATACCTGACATTAAACCAGGTCGGGGTCAGGTACTTGTTACGAAGCCGATACATAATCTGATGCTGCGTGGATCATTTCACTTTGACGAGGGCTACTACTACTTCCGTCGACTTGGCGATAGGGTCTTGTTAGGGGGCGGACGTAACCTTGACTTTGACGGAGAACGTACGACCTCGCACGAGACAACACCCACGATTCAGAGTGCACTGGAACATCTTCTGCGCAGCGTTATCCTACCTCATCATCCCAACGCAGAAATTGACTATCGGTGGTCAGGCACCATGGGATTTACTTCAACCAAGCAGCCATTTGTGCAGCGTGTTCAGCCCCATACGGTGGTTGCATTTGGTTGTAATGGCATGGGCGTAGCACTCAGTAGTACAATAGCAACAAGCGCAGTTGCCATGCTGAGATGACAACTGCGCTTGTGCTTGTAAACTGGGAAGGATGTTTACTTGGTATCCTTGATTGCCATTGCATACACAACCAAACCAAAACCGATCTTGTTTACGGCATCGCCGATGTTATAGATCAGGTCCATATTTGACGGTGGTGCGATACCTGCGAGCAGGTTACCTGGCAGGAGCATGTATCCGATTGGATAGATAGCCCATCCGATAAGAGCGAACATGCTGAGCTGCTTGAATGCTGCCTGAACAACAGGGTTGCCCGAAGCTGCAGCGACCTTCTTGCCTTCGCCCATGAAGATTTCATAGATGATACCAGCCCAACCGATTGTTGAGATAACGCCCCACATGACGTTGCTCTGTGGTTGAACGGCTTCGCCCATGTAACCAGCAACAAGCATCAGAACAGATGAAGCGATCAAGCGCCACATCATGCCTGTTGACGCACCTGCTGGACGGAGAAGCATGTAGAATTCTACGCACATCAACGGCACGGTAAGTGTCCAGTCGATATAGCGGAACTGCGTTGGAGATGTTCCCGTCTCCAGCCACACGCCACGCATGTAGAAGTAGTGCACGGCTGCGATCATTGTGATCAAGCCAGAGATCAGAAGAGATGTCTTCCACTTATCTGCAACACGTCCGCGCTCAAAGAAGAAGAACACAGAAGCAGCGAACATGGCCATGTAGCCAGTGAAGAACGTGAAGCCGATATAGTCACCGGCTGCGAGATTACCCCCGGCAGCAAATGCTGTCGTAGAGCCAAGGCAGAGAACAGTCAGCACCCACAGTGCAGTGCGTAGAACATTGGTCATCGTGAACCTCCGTTGA
>CAZAGH010000159.1:0-2598 GCA_964484755.1 uncultured Melioribacter sp.
GCCGCTTGCGCTTGTCTTGAATCTGCAACCATGAACGCTGTTTAAACGGACGAGACAGCGTCGTGATGACCATACGGGGTGCCTTGGCGCTATCGGCCGCTGCTCGCTCGATTATGCTGCCAAGCCTGCGCTCATAATCAGCTGAGCGCTTGGCAACGCTATCGGGGATCGTGTGAGCTACCCTCTTTGCGATCTGCGCGTCGAGGTGACTGACACTTACAGAATCAAAATCGAAGACCTGGAATCGGGAGATCATCTCTGGCTTCATGCGCACCCATGCTCGATTGGCCGTGGCAGAAGAGAATCCATGTGACCGCAGTTCGCTTAGCAGATACTGTGTAGCATCATAGGTGAGGTTTGTTTCCACCAACACGAGCGCTGCCCGCATTGCCAGCTGCCCAAGTATGTCGTCGGTCTTGTCAAACGTGCGCAGGATTGCCTGCCGAATGAACTGCCCCTGATTGTAGGACCTCTGAAAGTCGCCCGTGGCATAGGCCTTGCGTGATCGGAGCACGCGCAGCGTAGACGAGGCATTATCCTTGTAGCCCATCAGTTCCAAAAGTCCAATGGCTTGAGAGAAACCGAACTCAACCCAGTAATCTACCTTTGGTATGCCTGCGATCTTTGCGATTTCCTTGAAGTACGATTCCTGTCCGCGCGCTGTACGCACATTTGCGATCATGTTGTACTGACTCGTATCGGGATAGCCAGCATCAGCCATTGTTCCACGAGGTATCGAGATCACTTCCACACAGCCTGAGTCGAGATAGAATCGGATGACATGATTGGCATCTGCTCGTCCCGAGTGTTCGCCAAGACGTGCATCGATTCCTGTGATCAACAGATTCACGACGCGGCCAGACGGCTTCGGGTAGGTGTCGCTCTTGATCTGTATCGTTGAGTCTGTGACGGTGAAGGACGACGTATCGATGCCTTCGTTGTCCTGGTTCTTTGCCGTTGCGATCGAATCATTGTGCCGCGCAACCGAGTCCCGCTTGCGCTCATGCTCGACCTGGGCATCGTCTGATGAATTCGTACACGACACCAACATTGCAATCAAGAGTACAAACGTGAGGATGGACCTCATTTTAACCCTTTCGCTTCGTCCCAATACTTGTCCATTTCCTCAAGTGTCATCGATCGCAGCTCACGGTCATGTTCCGCAGCGCGCGCCTCGATATGCTGGAATCGACTCATGAACGTAGCGATCGTGCGGTGAAGTGCATGTTCAGCCACAACGCCCTCATGCCGGGCTGCGTTGACCATTGCAAAGAGCACATCACCAAACTCACGTTCTATGCCGTCGCTGTCACCAGCTGTAATCTCTACCTGCAACTCGGCAAGCTCCTCATCAACCTTCGCCCATACGTCACGTCGATCGTGCCAGTCAAACCCAACGTTGGCTGCCTTCTCCTGAACACGCTGCGCTCGCAGTGCCGCAGGTAAGGCCTTAGGAACTCCATCAAGAATGGAGGTGCGCCCCTCCTTCATCTTCAAACGCTCCCAGTTCTGGAGCACAGTCTTTTCATCTGCAGCTGGCTCTTCTTCGAAGATGTGAGGATGTCGATTGACCAGCTTGTTGAACTCCTGCTCAATAATCGTGCGTAGCGTAAAGGCTCCACGCTGCTCTGCCATGACTGCATGCATGACCACGTGCAATAGGATGTCTCCTAGCTCCTTCGAAAACTCAGCATCATCGCCGTTCTGTATAGCCTCAATCGTCTCATACGCCTCCTCAAGCAGGAGGTGAGAAATCGACTCATGCGTCTGCTTCATGTCCCACGGACATTGCTCACGCAGGATCGTTACCAGACGAACGAACGCCTCGAATTGCGAGAGCGTGTTGTTTGGATCACTGGGTAATGGTACCGATGTGGGCACAGTTGACGCCTAGTTGTGAAGAAGACAAGCTCCAAAAATACAACGCCCGACCCGTGTATGATCACTGGTCGGGCGACTGAACTCTTGACGTTATCGATTAGGCGTGGGGTGTGACGTACTTTTCAGAAGGACGCGCGAGTGCTTCTCGCACCCAGCGTCCTTGCTCCTCTGCCATACGGCGCACAGCAATACGTTCCTTGTTGCACGGTCCATCGCCGTTGATTACACGCTTGAACTCACTCCAATCTGGATCGCCATACTCCCACTTTCCGGTCGCAGGATCCTTCTTGAGCTCCTTGTCCGGGATCTCCAGGCCAAGCTCAAGAATCTTTGGTACGTACTGATTGAAGAATTGCTGACGCATGTCGTCGTTCGTGGCCATCTTCACTTTCCACTTCATGAGCTTCTCTGTGTGTTGGCTGGCAACATCAGGTGGACCGAAGAAGTGCATGATTGGGCGCCACCAGCGGTTGAACGCTTCTTGCAACATTTCACGCTGCTTTGGCGTACCCGTTGCAAGTGCAACCACATTGTCGTAACCATACTTAAGGTGGAACGATTCCTCCATGCAGATTCGCTCCAAGGCACGCGCATAGGGTGCGTATGACCCCTTGGAATTCGCTACCTGATTGATGATCGCTGATGCATCAATGAGCCATGCGATCACTGCCGTGTCTGCCCAGGTAAACGCTGGGTAGTTGAAGACATTTGAATACT
>CAZAGH010000160.1:0-2596 GCA_964484755.1 uncultured Melioribacter sp.
ACAAGCCGATCCTCATGGGTCAGTACGGCAAGTCATATGCAAAGGTTCTTCCTCCGGGCGCACGTGGCTCGAAGGAAGGCGAAGGTACAGAAGGACACCCAACTGTTGAGTCGGGCATGCCGATGCTTCAGTACGTGCCATCTGTTGATCGTTGGGTAGAATATGGAGTTTTCCACTCACCAGAGGGCATGGACAACTTCTTCAATATCGTTTTCAAGGCTTCTGAAATCGGCAAGATCAAGATTGATGGCCGCGCACTTACATCAGCATTTGGTGGTGCCATGCGCCTTCTTGCTGGCACTGAGTACGCGTTCATCCGCACACCGATTGGAACAGGCGATCACTACATTGAGTCAACTGACAAGAATGTACGTTGGGCAGCTTGGAACTACGGTTCACTCGACGGTCTCCAGCAAGGTCGTGCTTACGGCACACCGATCAGCGTTGACATGACGATCCCTTGCGATGACTCTCTTGCAGTTGTTGAAGAAATGATCTGCGGTGATGTTAAGGCAAAGGGCACTGTCCTTCCTGAGAAGACAACATGCGGCTCAATCTTTGCGGTCTATCCAGAAGAACTCAACAATTACACTCTTGAAATTGATGAGAACTTCAGCAGTGGCGACCAAGAAGTCAACTTCGTCCTCAAGGTCGAAGACAAGACAAAGGATGCAACTGCCATTGTGCGCGTTGTAACGCGCTCAGGCAAGTATGTCGAGAAGACATACACATACATCGCAGATAAGATCAGCTGGTCACCAGCTCGTGTAGATTTTGGCACGCTTGCATACAACACACCAAACAGCAAGACGATTACGATCAAGAATGAAAAGACAGACCGTCCGGTGCTGATCAATAAGCTTCGCGTTCTTGCTCACGGTCAAGTATTCCAAGTAAGCCCAGAGGGCCCAGTAACTCTTGGTCCTAGCGAATCACGTGACTTCACGGTAACAGCTACAATTCAGACAGCTCCGCTTGTAGTCGATACAGTTCTTTGTGAACTTGATTGCTACGATCAAAAGACGGTTGAACTTCGTGTTCGTGGTGAAGAGCCGCAAATCTTCGTTAAGGACGTTGATTGGGGAACAGTGCCTGCAAGCTCACCTGGTATCGAGCGCCGTGTTAAGATCCTGAACGGTAGCGCAGTAGAATTGGTTGTGACGGGCTATCAGCAGAACCTGCTCGATGGAACTGGCAACTTCTTTAACCCAACAACGCTCGACGGCAAGCCTCTTACATCTGCATTCCCATTGACGATCGCAGGTAATGGTGCGTATGAATTCAACGTCACATACAGCCCAAAGGGTGATGCATCGAAGCAGCATCGCGTTGACGTGCCTTTCTATTCGAATGCGAAGGAAGTGGACTCAATCGCTGTACTTACTGGTGCTGGTGTAACGATCGACCTCGACGCTGTTGCTACACCTTGGGTAGAGCGCGTACTGGACAATGTTCAGTCAGCTCAGAACATCAAGGAGTACACACAGTCAATCAAGTTCTACAACTACGGCAAGCAAACGGTTACATTCAACGCTCCGACGATCCGTGGTAAGGATGCTGCGAACTTCCGCGTCGTAGATAACGGCACAGTGGGCACATTCCCAATCCAACTCGTTGGCGGTGGTGCTGATGAATCACGCTCGATCACTGTTGCGTTCGTTCCAACAGAGCTGCCTAACCGTGGTGCAGAGCGTAACGATTACGAGGCAGAACTCGTATTCCCAACTAACTCAGCAGATATGCCTGAACTCGTTGAAAAGCTCAACGGTGCGGCATGGCAGCCACACGTCAAGGGCTCTGGCTACGACTTTGGAACATTTAATACTGCCGATGTTGCTAAAGTGGCGACTATCAACATTGCTAACGTCAGCAAGGATGATCAGTCGAATCCAACTTCCGCCAACACAAATGGCACGTATGATGTTGTCATCACTGGCATCAAGTTCACAGATCCAAATACAAAGTTTGAGTTCCTGAACGCTCCAACACCGCAAAACCCATGGCGCATTAAGCCAGGTGAGCAGCCAATGGAACTTCAGGTTCGTTTTGATCCAGCTAATGCAACTGATTCTTTGTATAAGTCCCCATATGTGATCGAGACAAACGTTGGAACTAACGGTCAAGCGCCTTATCAGCCTGAGTACATAGTCGAGGCGAGGGTTGAAGGTGATAAGTTTGAAGTGGGTGCTGCTAGTGGCGATCAATATGTATTCAACGAAAAGGTGCTATCTGTCCCGGTTCGAAACCTAGGCATGGTTACTCGACGTTATACCTATGGTGATGTGGAAGGGCAAGATCAATCTGTATTCACCGTGCTCCCAGATGCGGTTACAGGTGCAAACTTCATAGATATCCCACCCCAAGAGACCAAAGAAATCCGCGTGCGGTTCACACCACAGCAAGTGACGAAGGTTACTGCAAGTCAGACATGGCTTGGCACGCCTAAGGCTACAGCGAACAGTCTTCTTCGTAGGACGGAAGTTTACTCTGGTACCCTGCGTGTCACCGATGAGGTGTCTAAAGTTGAGCAGGTTGCTACTGTCTCTGGTAACGGTCTCTACCTTGAAACAACGAACAAGATCGCAGAGACATATGT
>CAZAGH010000161.1:0-2577 GCA_964484755.1 uncultured Melioribacter sp.
AAGCTCCGGTTCGTACGACCACTCGTAGGTTCTGGTCAGATAGACTGCCAATTGAGCAGAGCAATTCCAGTATCATGAAGGGCAATACGGCAAACGTCGAGATTCGGACAAAGATTGTAGCTGCTGGTTCAAAGACGTGAACAGATGCGGGAAAACCAGAAGCAATTGCCACTCCAAGCAGCAGGGCTGCAACGCAACGACCACTATTCGTGGTTGGAATCAAGCGTTTTATCATCTGCGGTATGCTCACCATCGCAATATCGCGAAAAGGATGTGTGCGGCGAGGAGTAATACCCTGTAAATTCGACGATGAATCAGATTGCAGAAAATCTCCAGGCAATTCATGAACGAATCGATGTGGCTTGCTCCTTGCATCACCGATCGCCACAGAGCGTTCGACTCATGTTGGCCACAAAGACCCAGACGACAGATACACTGCGTCAAGCGGTAGCATGTGGCGAACATTTCTTTGGTGAGAACAGAGTGCAGGAACTGGTGCCGAAGTATGATGCGCTAGATGAACTGTCGATTACATGGCACTTCATTGGACATCTCCAGACGAACAAGGTCAAGGATGTGGTAGGTAGAGCTCGTTGCATTCAATCTGTTGATCGCCATTCACTCGTCGAGGCTATTCATCATGAGTGCACGAAGAAGCAGACATCAATCGACGTCATGATCGAAGTCAACACATCGTTTGAAGAAAGTAAACACGGACTTCATCCTGATAATGTGCCGGCGTTCGTAGAGTTGATAGCCGCCTATCCAACAATGCGCGTAAGGGGCTTCATGACAATCGGCGCGAACGTCGATGATGAGTTGACTGTGCGTAAGGGTTTTTCGATGCTACGCGAGCTACGAGATCGCCATCAGAATCAGCTGCCAAGTGCTATCGAGCTTTCGATGGGTATGTCTCACGATCTCGAATGGGCCATTGCCGAGGGCTCAACCATTGTGCGTGTCGGTAGTGCTGTGTTCGGGCAGCGACCAATAATCCAGTGAGGTACCATGCATAGTTTCCCGTTTCTCGATGAATTAGTGCTCTTGAGCCTCGTGGCTGTGCTCGTGATTCTGGTCTTCCAGAAGCTGAAGCTACCTCCCGTCATTGGATTGATTGTTACGGGGCTGATGCTGGGTCCTGCAGGTTTTGGACTCGTTGCTCAAGATGAGTTGATATCAAATGCGGCTGAGATTGGTGTCGTGATGCTACTCTTTACGGTGGGACTTGAATTCTCATTCGAAGAACTTCAAAAGCTCAAGCGGATTGTCTTAGTAGCAGGACCCCTTCAGGTCATACTTTCAACAGCTGTTGCAGCGCTTGTCGCAATATTTATACATTGGTCGCGCGGCCAATCCATTACAACCGAGGCCGCGATACTCACGGGAATGTGCACGGCATTGAGTTCCACGGCCATCTGCATTAAGCTCCTGAAGGATCGTCATGAACTTCAGTCAGACTATGGACGTGTGGTGATGGGCATTCTCATCTTTCAGGATATAGCCGTAGTCCCGATGATGATCATTGCAACGATGCTGGTTTCGAGCGCGGGGATTCAGGTTGGCGAGATCATGTCAAAACTTGGAGTGCTGGTTGCGGTTATTGCTGTCCTCATAACGGGACTCCGCTATCTATTGCCTCGACTGATCCCATTTGTGACACGAGTATCTGCGCCGGAAGTACTCATACTCGGTGGGATGACATTGTGCTTTGGGGTAGCCTGGATTACATCGTCATTTGGCTTGTCAATGGCCTTAGGCGCATTTATCGCTGGTGTTGCCATCGCTGGTACGCATGAAGGTCATCAGATTGGATCGGTGATCGAACCAATTCGTGATGTATTCACAAGCATGTTCTTTCTGTCGGTTGGGCTTCTCGTGAATGCACAATGGAGTGTGATCCCGTTCAACATGGTGATTGCACTTTTGATGATCATTGTCAACGCTAGCGTTCTGGTGATTATCCTACGCTGTATTCGAGTCGACCCACACACGTCTATCGTGTCAAGTATGGTACTTGCGCAGGTCGGAGAGTTCTCCTTTGTGCTTGCCTCGCTTGGTAAGGAGTATGGAATTCTCACAGATTCATTGTTTCAGAACCTGCTTGTATCGATCATCATCACGATGATCTTTACTCCCTTTCTAGTGATGTACGCTCCCGTCATAGCGCGCCGTCTAGCAAGTCGTATTGATGCGTCTATCGGATGATCACCACCGGAACAGATGTTGCGCCCAGTTCAGTCGTTACACGTAGTGTGTATTGACCAGCCGGCAAGTGTTGCACGTTGAGGCTGGATTCTGACAGTCCCTGCTGAACCATATGTGGCAGTGCATCGTGATAGACGCGGCTACCTGAGAGATCAAGGAGCTCTAGAGTTGCACGGCGCTCTTGATCACTTTCGATGATCATGCGAATACGCTCGCGACATGGGTTTGGCAGTATAGTAACATCAAGACCATTGAGCTGCCCACGATCATGAACGGATGTCGGTATTGGCGTATCCATGTTGATCGTCTCATCGCCTGGCTGATAGGGAAGCCAGTGAAAGTAGCACAGTAGCATTTCATCTGTTGTTCCCT
>CAZAGH010000162.1:0-2547 GCA_964484755.1 uncultured Melioribacter sp.
GTCAGAGAACCCGAAGGAAGAACTCACCGATTGGTACCTCGATCCATCCTCCAAGCCAAAGAGTGTCTGGGTGTATCAGCGTACGATCTCGGGTATCTTCACGGCAGACTTTGGCACATCGTTCCAGTACCGCAAGCCGGTCACAGAACTCATCGCCGATCGTTTGCCGACGTCGCTGCAGTTCGGACTCATCAGCTTCATCATCACATACGTGGTATGCTTCTACCTCGGAACACAAAAGGCGCTGCGTCATGGTAGCCCCTTTGATGTGATCTCATCCAGCATTGTTTTCATCGCGTTCTCCGTTCCAGGTTGGGCCTTGGGCGCGGTGCTGCTGGTGCTCTTGGGTGGTGGTTCGGTGCTTGCCGTCTTCCCGACAGGGGGCTTTCAGTCAAACGACTATGAAACGCTCACGCTGATCGAGAAAATCGCCGACCGTGCATGGTATTTCGTGCTTCCGACGATTGCCTACACCTTGGGTGGCTTTGCCTCGATCACACTGCTCATGAAGAACTCGCTTCTGGACACGCTCGGACAAGACTTTGTCCGCACAGCCTATGCCAAGGGGCTTCGTGAGAACCGCGTTATCTGGATGCATGCCATGCGCAATTCGGTGATCCCGCTTGTGGCTTCGATCGGCGGCATCATCGGCATCTTCCTTGCAGGCAATTATCTGGTTGAAGTAGCCTTCAACATCGACGGTATTGGCAAGCTATCGTTTGAGGCCATCGTGTTCCGCGACTCAAACGTGTTTTTCGCCTTTGCGGTCATCTCGATCATTATCACGCTCGTGGGGTCGATCATATCTGACTTCATGTTGGCACTTGTTGATCCACGCATTCGATTCTCTTAAGACATGGCAACAACGTCCACATCAACCTCACTTAGCATCAACCAGCGCAGGTGGAAGAAGTTTAAAGGCATGCGCCGTGGATACTATTCCATGGTCATTCTTTTGTCGGCCTATGCGCTTTCGTTTCTCCTACCGCTGGTCATCAACAACAAAGCACTCCTCGTGAGCTACGAAGGCGAATGGTCGTCTCCGGCCATGCGCGACTTTGTAGGATCACTTCCCTTGGTTGGCGGGCTAGCCCCTTCCAGCTTCGATCCCGGAGAGAAGTACGGTCTTACCGGCGAGCAAGGCGAGGCGGATTACCGCAAGCTCCAAGCGCGCTGGGAGGAAGAGGGCAGCGAGAACTATGTGATCATGCCGCTCTATCCGTTTAGTCCGAACGAGGACATCACGGTCAACGGCAACGAGAAGTTCATCGAGCCGTTTCAGACCGACGGAAACGACAATACGCGCATCTTTGGCACTGACGACGTAGGACGTGACGTGCTGGCGCGTATGGCCTACGGCTTTCAAGTGTCGATGTCGTTTGCCATCCTGATCGCCATTCTCGAGTACCTCATCGGCATTCCCGTTGGAGCTGCCATGGGATACTTCGGTAAATGGCTCGACATTCTGATGCAGCGATTCATGGAAATCTGGTCGGCCCTGCCGTTCCTGTTCATGATCATCATCATCGTCAGCTTTGTCGAACCAACGTTCACATTGCTCACGGTCCTGCTGGTGATCTTCTCCTGGCTCGGTATTGCAACGCAGATGCGCGCGCAGTTCTACCGCGAGCGCTCTCGTGACTACGTGGCCGCGGCCGTATCGATTGGCGTTTCCACACCGAAGATCATCATCAAGCACATCTTGCCGAACACACTCGTGCCAATCATCACCTTCTTCCCATTTGCGGTGGTCGGTGGTATCAGCGCGCTTGTATCGCTTGACTATCTCGGCTTTGGGCTGCCCCCTCCGACACCATCTTGGGGTCAGATGATCGGTGTTGGTCTTAGCAACATCACGAAGTACTGGCTCGTGGTTGTGCCGTTTGGTGCGATGTTCATGACGCTTACGCTCGTGGTCTTCATCGGCGAAGGCATCCGTGAAGCATTCGATCCAAAGGTCTTCTCACGTTTGCGCTAAGGCGTATCTCCTCACATTGCTTGCTCAGGAACCTATTACGTGCAACAGGAAAAACTCGTAGAAGTCAAAGACCTTAAGACGTACTTCAACATTGAAGGCACGTGGGCAAAGGCTGTTGACGGAGTAACCTTCGACATCTTCAAGGGCGAAGTCCTTGGCATCGTGGGGGAGTCGGGATCGGGGAAATCGGTAACGGCACTCTCTCTCATGAAGCTCATTCCTGATCCGCCAGGACGCATCATGGGCGGTGAGATCCTCTTTGGTGGACGTGATATCGTCAAGCTCCCGTACGAAGAGATGTACTCGATTCGCGGCAAGGAGATCGCCATGATCTTCCAAGAGCCGATGACGTCTCTGAATCCTGTGTTCCCGATCGGCATGCAGATCGCCGAGGTGATCCAGGCGCACGAGAAATGCACCGAGGCCGATGCACGCACCAAGGCCATTGACATGCTCAGGGCCGTTGGTATTCCTGACCCAGAACGTCGCATCGATGATTACCCGCATCAGTTCTCAGGGGGCATGCGTCAACGCGTGATGATCGCCATTGCGCTTGCATGTAACCCAGC
>CAZAGH010000163.1:0-2507 GCA_964484755.1 uncultured Melioribacter sp.
CCACGAAACCGTACCTCAGCCCCCTATCTTTGTGCATGGACAAGTTTCTCGTGCATGGAGGCGTCCGCCTCCAAGGAAGCGTCGCAATCTCCGGCGCAAAGAACGCATCACTGGCCTTGATGCCAACGTGCCTGCTTACAAATGGCAAGCTGACGCTCAAGAACACGCCGAACAATCGTGACCTGGGAACGATGAGTAGGCTTCTCGGTAGCATGGGTGTTGGTATGAGTCTCGAGGGCGACACGCTGACTCTTGATTCGTCAAACATCACAAGCCATGAGGCCCCTTACGAGCACGTCAAGCAAATGCGTGCATCGATCTATGTGCTCGGACCGCTTGTGGCGCGTTATGGCGAGGCACGCGTTTCGCTTCCCGGCGGCTGCAACTTTGGTCCACGTCCTGTGGACCTCCATCTCAAGGGACTCGAGAAACTCGGGGCACAAATCGAAGTCAGTGGCGGGTATATCATCGCAACGTGTCCGCGACTTCAAGGTGCACACTTCCATTTTGATATCTCCAGCGTGGGAGCATCAGTTAATGTTCTCTCTGCGGCTGTTTTAGCCAAGGGGCACACAACGCTGACCAATGTTGCTATCGAACCAGAGGTTACGAATCTGGCGTTGATGCTGGCACAAATGGGCGCGAAGATCTCGGGTATCGGAACGACCACACTCGAGATCGAGGGTGTTGATGAGTTGCATCCTGTTGTTGCCGCAACAATCCCGGACCGCATCGAAGCTGCGACATTTATGCTGGCTGCGGCCATGACCAAGGGCGACGTAACATTGACGAATGTCGAACCGGAGCATCTCGATGCCGTTACACAAAAGTTGATCGACAGTGGCGCAACAGTGGATGTTGCAGCCGACACAATCCGCGTTCGAATGGACCACACACCCGAGGCCGTGGACATCACAGCATCAATTTATCCCGGCTTCCCTACCGATACACAGGCGCAGTGGGCTGCATACATGCTCACGGCGAACGGGGCTTCTCGGATCAAAGACACGATCTATCCAACACGCTTTGGGTACGTACCCGAACTGCAACGACTTGGGGCTCACATTGAGACGGGCGAGGGGTATTGCGTTGTCAAGGGTAATCACCGGCTCACGGGCGCTACAGTAATGTCGAGCGACCTGCGTGCAAGTGCGAGCCTCGTTATGGCCGGTCTCGTGGCAGAGGGTCAAACAGAGATCCTGCGGGTGTACCATCTCGATCGTGGTTATGAAATGCTCGAGGCAAAGCTGGGTGGCCTCGGTGCCGTCATTGAACGTCATCGAACTGAAGAGTATTGATGCGGTCGTTTGCCGTCGTCGTCATCGGTCTAGCTGCGATGTTGGTGGCATCTTCGCAACAGCCGGCTGCATCGCACCAGCAGGAGCTGCAGCGTCTACGCCAATCCATCGATGCCACGCGGGCTAGGATCAGAGATCTGAGTCGTCGTGAATCGACGGCGATGCGCTCGCTTACCGCAACACAGCGTCAGCAAAAGAATCTCAATCGAATGATCTACGATCTTTCGTTTCGACTTCGACTCTTGGAAGATTCACTGAGCTCCATTGAAACACGCATCGTGCAGACGCGCACGTCGATCACCAATGCCGAAGACCGATGGAAGCTCCTTACCCGAAGAATGCATGAGAACAATGTTGCTGCCCGCGGCAGTGTGCGTAGTTCTGACTTGCCAGCCTATCTGTATGCACAGGCAACACAGTCAACTGTTGCCCTGCGTAGTCAGTTAACATCCGTAGCCGACTCGTTATCGAATCGTATGGAGTATCTCGACGATATCTCACAGGCACAAGAGCGATCTCTTCGTGAGCAGCAGCAGAAAAAGAATGTTCTCTCACAGACCTTAACACGGCAGACAAAGGAAATTCAAACTGTACGTGCCACGAAGCAGCAGCTTGTCGAGGAACTTCGAAAAAAGCAGCAGAGTGCGGCTAAGATCCGAGCCATGATAGAGCAGCTTGTTGCAAAGGAGCGCAAACAACGTTCACAGCAGTCGCGTAGTAAACCTGGCGCGCCCCCTGTCCGCAGAGGCGGCCGTGAATCACGTGAACCAATGGTCGCAAGCTCGGCACCTCAGCGCGGGCCATTTCAGACAAAATCTCTGCCATGGCCAACATCGGGAAGATCGGTCCTGCATGGCTATGGCACATACACAAATCCATCAACGGGAACCTCGCATGAAAACCCCGGGATTGACATCAAGGCACAGAACGGGACCAGTGTGATGTGTGTGGCCAAGGGCCAGGTATCAACAGTCACATGGCTTCCGGGGTTCGGATCACTCGTGATCGTCGACCACCAGAATGGCTTTCGAACAGTCTACGCCAACCTTGCTAGCGTTGCTGTTGGAAGGGGCTCAACAGTCAGTCAGGGAACACGTATCGGTGCCAGTGGCAGTAATCTCGATGGCGATCTGGTCCACTTTGAAATCTGGATCGACGGTAAGCGCATCAACCCGCTTACTTACCTGCGCTAGCCTTGTTCTCGATATC
>CAZAGH010000164.1:0-2463 GCA_964484755.1 uncultured Melioribacter sp.
CGAGAGTGCTATGGCTATATCAGACCCAACGACGGATGATTCTTGCCAGCGCTCTCTGGGTATGGTGTGATGTCTGGAGATCAAAACGTCCAACATCTCACGACAATGTGTGGGTGTCATAAAAACAAGGAATAACGGGTGTGATATCGTGCAAGATATGTGTCGTTATTGCACGGCACTCTTCGATAATGTTATAACTTCATTTTTGTGAGGATATTGATGTATGAAAATGCTACTCCTACTCCTAACCCTTCTTTCTGCACACGCAGCTGCTACAGCACAGCAGCTAAAACTGCGGCGGATTCCTAGTGTGCAGGAGGCAATTAATACCGGAGAATGGCTGTCATTTAATGGCAAGCCGGTACTTGTTGGTGGTGATGGTACACTGTATGCATACAATGACAACTCACGTCAATGGACACTAGCAGAAGGTTTGCCATCTGCTAGTACTGAAATGCATGCAACACCCTCTGGATCGACATATATCGTATACAGATCTGGGAGTACGAGCGATATTGACGTGTTAGAGTACAAAAGCGACGGAACAACTTCTTCTATTCCAAAGCATCCATTATTGCTGGCCAGAGGGCCTGCACCAGCTGTGATATACGCGCAGAACAGCCTCTTCGTAGTTGGATGCACACCGTTGAAAAACAAGCTTGTTTCTGCACATTACCAAAGTGGTAAATGGACTGTGCTCGACACATTGGATGTTGTGAATCCCCAATCAATCATGCTGTATAGAAATCCATCGCAGCATCAAGTGTTCATGACCATTACAGAGGTCGACTCGATGTTCTGGAGCACAAGCAGATCGCTTCGGCGTACTCCTGCTTCAGGATGGGTTTCGCATAGCCCCGTTCTCAAAGGATTTCGAGATGGTGTGCAGCTCGGCTCACGTTTGTTTGTTCCGGTAAGCAAAAAGCTGTTTACTGCTGATTCTGGGTATAGGTCGTTTACACTTGTTCCTGGTGTTGCTGCTGATTACCTGCTTCATTTTGATGCCACAACAATGATTGCTTATTGCGCAAATCCGGATTCTGTGGGTGCTCGGATGTACATTACCCGCGATGGTGGTGCGAACTTTCAACGCATACAATCTGTAGCGAACATACCCGGCAGAATACGTTCGCTCGTACGATCTGCGAACGGAACAATTTATTTCTCTACAGCTACAATCGATGCGCCCTATACGTTGGGCCTATATAGTCTGGCCGACACTGTTGTTACACGTATTACTCCTCCAACCCAAGAATCGCAGCGCGGGCATTCGAGGCTTACCCCGATTCGTCAATCACCAGGGATGTTTTTTGCTCTTCCATTGGCCATTGAAGACAAATACGATAGCTGCATCTATGACATTTCGCAAGCACGATGGAGATCTCTTGTTGATTCCAATGGAAGAACGCTACGTGTTACCACCGCAACTTCCGGCACAAACCACAGCATCATCTATACAGATTGGGGCGCATATATTCTCCAGGGCCGCAACCTGCATCCAATTCCAATTCGTGATACAGCACGGGTGGCTACATTCAAGATTCCTTCGCAGTGTGTTTTCCTCAGCGCTGACGTTGCATTGGTGCTCGATGGTTTGGTCAACACATGGTATAGTGTGAATCTCTCTAACGGTATTGCAACGAGTGTTGATTCGGATTGGCTTACTGAACTGGTTGGGTGCCGACGAAAAGCAACTGGGGTCTGTTTACTGGATGCGTCGTCGTCGACAATTGCCGTTGGTGTAGAAGATTACTGGAATATCGGAACAGACTCTCTGTCAGGACAGTGCAACAGGTACGGTGTGTTGATCTCTCAGGATACAGGCACCACATGGACGATGATGTCCGAGGGATTTGGGCAATCAAATTATTGCTGGGATGTACAATCGCGCAATGGAACGCTATTTGCTCTGATGAGCGCTGCCTTTGGCCCTTGGGAGAAAAATCGTGCATCGATCTATCGTCGAGAACCAGGGGGTGTTTGGCAGCAGACCGCAGCATTACCTGTCGACATGGTTAACCCAATGCGACTTCATGTTCAGCCGAGTGGGACAGTCTATGCATGCAACAAACCGATCGTGCGATCACTCGATAATGGTGACACGTGGGAGGTACTCCAGACAGACCTTCCAGACAATACAACGTTTAGCGCGGTTATCGAGGTTGGAAACAACCTCGTTATCTCAACCGGTAGATATGTATACATCGCAGAGAATGCCATTAGCTCAATAAGCGAACATGTAGCCGAGACGACAACCAACGCTATATGGGATGGGACGAGCTTTGTGATTCCTGATTCCGATTCAGTATCAGATACACCGACGGAGGAATCTGTTGCCTATGGCGTTGATGGCCGCCAAGTAACGTTACTACGATCATCGCATCGCATGCTACAGCCGATGCAACGCATAACCCCAGGGGTCTACATCGTGCGTGTAGGACAGCGCTACTATCGCAGCTTCGT
>CAZAGH010000165.1:0-2457 GCA_964484755.1 uncultured Melioribacter sp.
GGGGAACAGCATATCTGAATCAACCCCCACAACAAGAGCCTTAGCACGTATTGATCGAAGTGCCTCTCCCGTTGACCCTCGACCACGTCCAACGTCGTGAGAATCCATTGAACGTGTCAAGGCATAGTAGGAATACGCCGTGAACCGCTGCTGGAGCTTTGCACCCTGATAGTAGAGATATGTTTCGACAGGAAAGTTCTTCAGACGTTGATCATCAGCTGCTTGGCGCACGTTGTAGAGTATTGGAGTTCGATATGAGAGCATGCCAACTGCGCGTGCTGCAATCAAGCCTGCTGATCCACCGCCGGGTGCATTCGTGTAGAATGTAGGATCTGCTGCGATGGCAAGTCTCTGTGCCGTGTTGAACGCCACAGCCCACGCCGACTGCTTCGCATTGGTCGCAATTGGGATTACGCGTTCAATGACGTCTGGTTCCACAAGAGTCCACTCCAGTGCGTGCTGTCCGCCCATCGAGCCACCAATAAGGCAGGCTATCGTGGATATACCGAGGTGTTCACGAAGCATTATCAATGCTCGAACCTGATCGCGTATCGTCAGCAATGGGAATGAGCGATTGCGCGGCCCAGTACTTCCGTACCACGAGCCGATAACTTTAGCACAGACGACGTAGAATCGGTCCGTGTCAATTACCAAACCCGGTCCAACAAGGCCTCCCCACCATGATGTCACATCACTACTTCCAGTGAGTGGGTGACAGATCCACACTACGTTACTTCTGCATGGAGCCAGTTCGCCATACGTGTGGTATGCAACCGTGAGACGATCAAGGTATTCGCCTCCTTCGAGATCAAACCGAGCATTGCTGACAAACATGCGGGGAGCAGTCATTTCGTCCTCCGAATCGCTTGATCGAGATCTTCGATGAGGTCGTCGACATGCTCGATACCAACACTAAGTCGAAGGAGATTGGGAGTTACTCCCGCTGCAAGCTGCTCTGCTGTGCTGAGTTGTTGGTGTGTGGTGAGCGACGGTTGAATGATGAGCGACTTTGCGTCGCCAACATTTGCCAGATGTGATACTATGTTGAGCGTGTTAATGATTGATGCGGCACGCTCCGAGCCCCCCTTTGGTTCGAACGACAAAACACCACCGAATCCATTCCGAAGGTATCTCCGGGCTCGTTCATGTGTCGCGTTGCTTGCGAGGCCTGGGTAGCTGACCTTTTCGATCTCTGGGTGCGATTCAAGCCACGAGGCAATCTGGAGTGCATTGTCCACAGTTCGTTGCACACGCAGCGACAACGTCTCAATTCCCTGCAGTAAGAGCCATGAGTTGAACGGACTTTGCGATGGACCCAGATCTCGAAGACCCTCTACCCGCGCACGGATTGCGAAGGCGATATTGCCGAATTGTCCGTTTCCCCCAAACACATCCCAGAAGCGCAGACCATGGTATCCCTCACTCGGTTCAGTAAACTGAGGGAATCTACCGTTACCCCAATCAAAGGTACCAGCATCTACAATGACGCCTCCAATTGTCGTTCCATGACCGCCGATCCATTTTGTTGCTGATGCAACGACAACATCTGCGCCGTGTTCAATTGGACGTGCGATGTAGCCAGCAGCACCAAATGTGTTATCAACTATGAGCGGAACTCCAAGCTCTCGGCAGATAGACTTGAGTGCGTCGAAATCAGGTACGTCAAATCCAGGATTGCCAATTGTCTCGACATAGAATGCCTTCGTGCGCTCGTCAGCGAGCGAGCGGAATGACTGTGGTTCATTTCCGTCAGCAAACCGAACCTCAATTCCGAGACGGCGGAATGCGACCTTGAACTGATTGACGGTTCCTCCATACAAGTATGACGATGCCACGATATTGTCACCCGCAGACGCAAGAGTGTGTATCGCTAGGAACTGGGCCGCTTGTCCGCTTGCCGTAGCAACAGCCGCGACCCCTCCCTCCAATGCTGCAATGCGTTGTTCGAACACATCGGTTGTCGGATTCATGATGCGCGAATAGATATTGCCGAACTCGCGCAGCGCAAAGAGATCAGCACCATGCTGTGCATCTTTGAACGTATATGAAGTGGTTTGGTAGAGCGGAACTGCACGCGAGCGCGTCGATTGCTCGACGTCGCCGTATCCTGCATGAACCTGAAGTGTTTCGTAGCGCAGAGTGCTTGACATAATGTCTCCAACGTTGTGGGGAGACGCTTCGATCAAACACATTGAAACGAAAAAACGCCATCCCCGTGATAGGAATGGCGTTTGATGGTAATCGCGTTATTGCTGCTATCCAGGCCATTCCTCACATGACATACACATACACATCATGCAGCAATGCATGATGGCTGTTGTCGACGTGGAATGGTTTTGGCTGCTCCAGGAACTATCAAGTCTCACAAAAAATTTAAAGCGCAACTCTATGCGTTGACCAAAGAAGAAGGAGGTCGTCATACTCCATTTGTCACAAATTATCGTCCTCAACTGTTCA
>CAZAGH010000166.1:0-2416 GCA_964484755.1 uncultured Melioribacter sp.
CACGTCGAAGTCCATCTGATCGTAGAACATATACGGCTGATCGCGACGCAGGTCGCGTGCCACGCCTGATCCACGCAGAGTAGGACCCGTAAGACCAAGGTCAATAGCCTTCTCAGCGGTAATGTGTCCAACGCCCGCCATACGATCAACAAAGATGCGGTTGCGGTTTACGAGACCTTCTACTTCCTTCATACGCTCTGGTAGCTGGTTCAGCCACAGGCGCACATCACGAAGCACATCATCTGGAATATCGTTTGCTACCCCACCGATGCGGGCAAAGCTAGTTGTAAAGCGCGCGCCGCAGATACGCTCGAAGAGATCGTACTGCTTTTCGCGCTCGGTGAACGTCCACAAGAACACGGTCATCGCCCCAACGTCCATCGACGTAGCGCCCATGGCCAGCAAGTGCGACGAAATACGAGCAAGCTCGCAGACAAGCATGCGAACCCATACGCCCCGTTCAGGCACATGGACGCCTGCTGCCTTCTCGATCGCCATACAGATGCCAACATTGTTGGAAAGGGGCGAGAGGTAGTCCAGACGGTCTGTGTGCGGGATAAACTCGTGGTAGGTGCAGCTCTCCGCAAGCTTTTCAAATCCGCGGTGCAGATATCCAAGCTCGGGCACGCACTTAGCGATCGTTTCCCCATCCAGACGCAGTAGCACGCGAAGCACGCCGTGCGTAGCAGGGTGCTGCGGACCCATGTTGAGAACCATATCGTTCTCAAGTGGATCTTCGAACATTGCAACGGTGTCTTTGTCCTGGACTTCGCGCAGGATCTTGGATTGACGGAGCTTTTCTACGCGTTCAATCGTAGCAGAATTCGAAACCGGAAGTGACATATCGCCTGATCAGTGTGAGGAGTAATCGCTATCCAAACAGCGACAAAATACGGAAGGTTTCCCGGTTTTCCGTTGATCAGTTTTGTGGGCGAAGTGGGACTTGAACCCACACGTCCTTGCGAACACGGGCTTCTGAGACCCGCCTGTCTGCCAATTTCAGCACTCGCCCAATTTTCAACGCTCATCAGCCTGCGGAGAGGGAGGGATTCGAACCCTCGATAGGATTGCTCCTATAACGGTTTTCGAGACCGTCCGATTCAACCACTCTCGCACCTCTCCGTGGTGTGTGATTGATGAGAGGATGCGAAGATAAGAAAAAAGTCAAGGTACGAGGTACAAGGTACGAGGTTCAATACCAATCATTCAGGGGCACGATACATCGTGCCCATTCACACCGGAATCGATTTGGGATTGTTGAAGACGTTATCCGGATCAAGTTGGCGTTTAACAGCGCGTAAGCGCTCGAGGTGCGGACCGTAATATGCCTCGTGGTGGTTGGTTTGACGATTGTCCATGAAGTTGATGAAGCAGTGCCTCGACGTATATGGTTCCATTGCATCATGGAATGCATCGAGCCATGCGAAATTCTGCGACAGAACAGTTTGGTCTTGCGGCTTCCATTCGAGGTCAACCGAAGAGATCATTGTTGCGTTACGAAACGGGAATGCCGTTGCATCGTTTGGAACGTCTTTGATGCGTCCGCCCATGAGGAAATACTTCCACATAGCATCAATGGATGTGCCGGGCCACTCACGCAAGTACTTGAAGATTGTGTCGCGTCCGGCTGGTGGGATCTTATCGAAAGCAAACCGTGAGCGCTCGTGAGCATACTCGGGATCACCGTCTTCGGAGAGCTTTTCTTGCGCATCCCAGTATGGTACCGTCTGAATTGATTCGTACGATGGCGTAGCAACATCGTATACGGGTTTGAGCAGTGAGCGCAGAGCAGATTCGTCACCTACCAGTTGTCCAAGAATTTCGACGTAAAGTGCCTTCGGCCCCTTTTCATTCCTTGCATTGAGCATAAACTTCACGCCGAATTCAGGGGGCGCAGTAAACGCAACATCTTGGAACACATCAAAGATCCGCTCGAGCTCCGAAGTCCATTGAATCTTGAACCATGTAACGTTCGTCACAGGAAACATCTTCACGACGAACTGCGTGTGGATGCCAAAGTTGCCACCTCCCGAGCCACGGACGGCCCAGAATACTTCAGAGTTTTCTGTTGCACTTGCAGTGATCACCTCGCCGTTGGCAAGAACAATACGTGTAGACACCAGATTATCGCATGACAGCCCCTTGTTGCGCATGTTAAAGCCGATGCCACCGCCGAGGATCAATCCAGCAGCACCGACAGCCTTGCAACGTCCGTGCGTCATAGACACCGACGCCGCCCTTCCTGTGCGGTACACTTCCCTATTATGCGCGCCCCCTTCCATCGTGGCCAGCATAGTTGCGGGATCATAGTCGATCGAATTCATCTGCGAGACATCGATCAGCAGTCCGGTTGTGCGTGAATACGCTGCATAGCAATGTCCACCAGACCTGACTACAATCGGCACACTGTTACGTC
>CAZAGH010000167.1:0-2371 GCA_964484755.1 uncultured Melioribacter sp.
TCCACAGCCTCGCCCATGAGTGTCTCAAAGACGTGCATAGCCTCGGCAGCATTCTCGATGCTCACGCGAAGCAGTGTACGTGTCTCCGGATTCATGGTCGTTGCCCAAAGCTGCTCAGGATTCATTTCGCCAAGACCCTTGAATCGGCTGATCACGATGCCGTCTGCCGTAGCCCCTTCCTCGACTGGTGCTTCTTCCTCTACCGGCATACCCTTTTCCGTTGCCTTTGCCGCCTTGCGATCGGCCTTCTCTTTGCGGATGCGACCGATGATCTCATCGCGCTCAGCATCATTGTATGCATAGTGTTCTTGCTTGCCCTTCTTCAGCTTGTAGAGAGGGGGTTGAGCAATGTAGAGACGTCCGTCGTTGATAAGCTGCGGCATGTGCTTCCAGAACAACGTCAGAAGCAATGTGCGGATGTGTGAGCCATCCACGTCGGCATCGGCCATGAGGATGATCTTACCGTAGCGTGCACGTGCAACGTCAAAGTCGTCGCCGAACCCTGCGCCGATGGCCGTAAAGATCGTGCGGACTTCTTCGTTTTCGAGAACCTTCGTGAGACGGGCCTTGTGAACGTTCAGGATCTTACCCTTGAGAGGCAGAATAGCCTGAAAACGTCGGTCGCGTCCCTGCTTGGCAGAACCACCGGCCGAATCACCCTCAACGAGGAAGATCTCGGTGTCTTCTGGTGTACGCAATTGGCAATCCGCAAGCTTACCCGGGAGCGAGCCGCTCTCAAGGGCGCCTTTGCGTCGGATCAGGTCCTTTGCCTTTCGTGCTGCAGCACGAGCTTCGGCTGACTGCGTAGCTTTTTCGATGATGGTCTTTGCCGCACTTGGAGTTGCGTCGAGATACTTGCTTAGCTCTTCGTTGACGATCGAGCGGACAATACCCTCGGTCTCACCGTTGCCAAGTTTGGTCTTTGTCTGACCCTCGAATTGGGGCTCGGCAACCTTGACGGCCACAATGGCTGTGAGACCTTCACGGAAGTCTTCACCCGTAAGGTTGATGTCCTTCTTAGTCATGTTATTGGCCGACGCATAGGCATTGAGCGTACGCGTCAAAGCGCTACGGAAGCCTGAGACGTGCGTGCCCCCTTCAACCGTATTGATGTTGTTCACATATGACAGCAATGTCTCACTGTATCCGCTGTTGTATTCGAAGCAGATTTCGACAACGGTTTCAATGCCCGATTCGTTGGTAAACGTACCTGACATCAGGATTGGCTTGGTGATCACTGTCGCATTGGCATCGAGGTGACGCGCAAAGTCTACGAGTCCGCCGCGGTAGGCAAAGACGTCCTTCTTACCATCACGCTCATCTTGGAGGATGATCGTGACGTCCGGATTCAAGAATGCCAGCTCACGCAGACGCTCAGAGACCTTTTCGTAGCGAAACTCAACTGTACGGAAGATCGTGGCATCAGGCCAAAAGCGAACTGTTGTACCTGTACGCGACGACGTGCCGATTTCCTGCACCGGTCCCTGTGGGGCACCGATCTTGTACTTCTGTTCGTACATCTTTCCTTCGCGCTCAACCGTTACCGTAAGGTCGGTTGAGAGTGCGTTCACGCAGCTCACACCTACACCGTGCAGACCACCAGACACCTTGTACGTGTTCTTGTCGAACTTACCGCCGGCGTGCAGCGTACACATAACAACTTCAAGCGTCGAGATCTTCTTCACCGGGTGTGGTCCAACCGGGATACCGCGACCATCGTCCTGCACCGAGCACGATCCATCAGAATGTAGCGTAATCGTGATGTTCTTACAGTGTCCGGCAAGGGCCTCGTCGATCGAGTTGTCGACAACTTCCTGGATAAGGTGGTGCAGACCGCGTTCGCCAACGTCACCGATGTACATGGCCGGACGTTTGCGGACGGCTTCGAGTCCTTCGAGGACCTTAATACTATCCTCGGTATATCCTGGTTGTTGCAATTGTTCTGACATGATATTCTCCTATAGACAACTCTACCGAATGATGATCTCTCGAACGAAATCTTCACCGGCACGTTGATTGAGTGATAATCGTAATTCTTCACGGCGAAGTGTTAGCTCACTACGCCAGGGGGCCTCTGGAACATGAATACGCAGAACCCCATGTTCAAATGACTTGATCTCGGTGCGGGCTGCAAGCCCCTTGCCAACGACATCTTCCCAGTACGCTGGTAGGCGTGCTTTGAGGAGTTCACCCTCAAGGTGGCGACTCTTGATGAAGCTGCGAAGTATGTCGCGCAACTCGTGCATTATGCGGCCTCCCGGGTAGAGTGGACGGTGGCATACTCACGGGTAACCCGACCTGCATCAACTCCGAACATTGCCACATGGATTGGCGTTGAACGGTCGATGCTGTTCTTCGCGATCAGGTCAAC
>CAZAGH010000168.1:0-2345 GCA_964484755.1 uncultured Melioribacter sp.
CGCCCACGCAGGGGCGCCCCTACTCAAACCCCGGTGGTTCTTTTTCAGGGGGCAGGGGGAACAATTGCTTTACGATGGGGATGAGTGGTGAAAGATCTGGAAGCAGTGGTGAGTCAGGATCTACATCCTGAACCTGTCCATCGATCATGACGACAAGTCCTAAACCTGCTCTGCGATACTGATCACGGATGTCATAGCTGGACCGAACAAATGCGGCTGCAATGCGCGCTCGTTCTTCGTTACCCGAGAGCAACTCATCGCGTAGCGAATCCACCACTTCCTGTGGCGAGGATTCGTGGCGGATCGAGTTGAGCATCGTAGATGTTCCATTCATGACACACCTCAGTGTAATGGTCGTGAAAATTACGGTAAGTTCTTTCAAATCGTCGCTGCTGATCGGCGTAGGGAATGTTATGTCCGCCGGTTGCAACGCGTTTTGCAACTCGTTGTGATGAGATATCCAACCTTGGAATCCGTAACAGGCAAATCACGATCCTGTACCCAATTAGGCTCGCATCGGCGAGCTTCGCCGCAAGCGTCTTCCCCGACAACGTTGACTCTATCGCGAATGACGATCCCTGCTCTATGTACGACTCAATCGTAGCAAGAGCAATGCGTCCGGCTGTAACATTGCGCACTCCGACATTGTCGATGTTCAACTCGCGCGCGATGGCATCTGGATCAACAATCCCTACGCACGAAGGGTGCTGTTCCAGATACCATTTCGCAAAGGTCGACTTCCCGACGCCGTTGGGTCCGGCAATCACGATGATGAATGGTGTGTCCACTCCTTCTTCGTGCTCTCAAAACGTCGCAACGTGACATGCCGAGATTATCGTCATTCCCGCGCAAGCGGGAATCCATCTTTCTATGAACACAACACCCCAATGTCCCTCGTCGCTGCGCTCCTCGGGATGACGACCCGCACGCATGTTTGTATTGGTTCGGCCGCGCGCCTGCGGCGCGCGGTCGACCTTATAAAAAACACGCACGATGCGTCATCCCGAGCTGCAACATCGAGCTGAAAAATCGAGCATAGCGAGATGGCAGCGAGATGGCAGCGAGGGACCTCGCATGCGCACACGTCACACGGGCGAGCCACCGGCTCGCCCCTACAGCCCTGCACGATATATCGTGCCTCTGACATCGTATCTTTGTGTGGGGGAATATTCTATGTCTACGCAGCAGACGGTTTTCATTACGGGAATCGCTGGATTTATCGGATTTCATGTTGCCCGGCGCGTGGTTGCCGATGGGTGGACTGTTATCGGTCTTGATAACTGCAACGACTATTACGACCCCGCGCTAAAGTTCGCGCGCCTGGAGCAGCTCGGAGAGAGCATCACGTTTTACAAAGGTGATCTTGAGGATAAGGGGCTCATCGATACCATTTTTGCGAAGCATAAGCCCCGTTATGTATGTCATTTAGCGGCGCAGGCAGGTGTGCGCTATAGCATAGACCATCCCGAGGAATATGTTTCGTCGAACATTCTGGGGTTTCTGAATATTCTGGAGGCGTGCCGCACGCACATGCCCGAGCATCTGGTGTATGCAAGTAGCAGCAGCGTGTACGGGAACAACACCGAGGTGCCGTTTAGCACGAGCGATCGGGTAGATAAGCCCGCGAGCATGTATGCCGTTACCAAGCGCACCAACGAGCTGATGGCCTATTGCTATCACGGACTCTACAACATCCCCTGCACAGGACTGCGCTTCTTTACCGTGTATGGCCCGTGGGGACGTCCCGACATGGCCTACTTCAAGTTCGCAGAGAACATCCTTGCCGGCAAACCCATCGACATCTACAACCACGGAAACCTTAGCCGCGACTTCACGTACATCGATGATATCGTCGAGGGCGTGGTGCGGGTGATGGGGGCGGGGGATCCCGTCATGGGCACGATGTATCGTTCCCCGGATCCCGTCGACCCCATCGATCCCATCGACCGCGACCCCATCAAGGGCACGATATATCGTGCCCCTTGTGGTGTCTACAATATCGGCAACGGGGCTCCTGTATCCCTACTCGAATTCGTGGAAATCCTCGAATCGGAATTGGGCGTGCCGGCCACGAAGAACTTCGTCGACATGCAGCCCGGCGACGTCGAAAAGACCTGGGCCGACTGCCAAGATCTCTGGGAGCTAACGGGTTTTAAGCCCAACACCTCACTCCGCGACGGGTTACAAAGGTTTGTGGAGTGGTATCTAGAATATCACAACTTAGCGTCGTAACCCTCTAATTCTTTCGGCAACATTTCCACCAAACACACCCGAACCCGACACCAACACATTTGCGCCGGCTTCGATCACGCGTTTTGCGTTGTCTACTTTGATGCCGCCGTCTA
>CAZAGH010000169.1:0-1993 GCA_964484755.1 uncultured Melioribacter sp.
AGCCACGAATCCTCATACGCCTAAGGATGAGCGTGAGGATCACAGCGCTCACGGCTCTCGATCTAGCTCTCGTATTCGCCGCTTGTCCGACTTCTCTGATGTCTCCTCTTGACGTCTACCGGAAGCTTCTATCCTGCTTCGTAATGTCTCGTATGCTATACTAGCGTGTTCTGCTGCCCGGCTCACTGGCAACTTCTTGTCTACCACCAGTGCAACCACTTCAGCTCTAAATGCGTCGTGATATCGACGACCACGGTTGTCATTTCCCATCGGTTCCTCCAACCCAAACAAGTGATTAGAGATCGACTTACTGTCAACTAATTGGGGGGAAGATCACTCAACGATTATGTGTGAATGATCTTCACTCACAACGTATTGGGATATCCTGACCCTAACCGTATCGCAAAGCCATATATTGAGACAATGTTTTTCAAGACTTCTGATTCATTTGAACTATGCTTGCACAAGTACTCGAATACGTCAACTGCCTCTCTATCATCAATGGTAAGGGCTGGATGGACGATGAATCAATCATGGCTTCTTTGTCGACTTCTGATCAGACAATGCTACAAGTGCTATTATCGAGACAACCTAAGAATGACCTCGCATACGCTCAGTTGCTCTACGGTCCCACTGCATCCGTAGATGGGAGATACCGCAGGCGAGTTGCGCGATTCGAAAACCGACTGGCCGAGATCGTATTATCATGCCCCCTATCGCCAGCATTAGGGGCTCGGCGTTTGACATCAATAGCCTGTCTGCGCAACCTCCTCATCGGTCAAACACTCTTGCGTGCAGATGGCACGTATACGAATCGCTGGCATTTGTTAGCAGCCCGTAGGGCGATAGTCTATCCTGAGCTTATGTGGTATGCGCCACCTATTCACTTTGCTCTGGCCTATTATGATGGCTTCAATGGACGTGGTCGTAGTGCACGTCTTGAGCTCCAACGCGGGAGAGATTCTGCAAAGGAAGCGATGCACGTCCACGACCTCCTCGAACTGTGGATCCATATCTCGATCCCATTGCACAGGAAGGCAGACAAGGAACGCCGCAAGCCCTTTATCGAGAAGGCACGAGCACTGCTCGCCGAACTGTCCAAAAGCAACACTTCCAGCGTAGTTGCGATGGCGGCGGCAAGACTTGCCACAACGCTTGCTCAGTTAATGGGCAACACAGATCTTGGTCTCTATTGGTTGGACCGCTCACGAAAGGCGCTGACGACGGAGGGTCGATATGATACCGTTGCTCTTCGGGAGTATCATGCCCAACGGGCATTTATCTTCAATACGGCTAACGACTTCAAACGAGGGGTACTTTCTGCTCGCAAGGTGGTTGAATCCTGTGATCCGGATTCAACGGATTGGTTCAATGCGATCAACGTCCTACTACGTTTTCAACTCAAGAACGGTGATTATCGTCAAGCGGCTGATACAGCCGATCTCATTGATGCGCAAAAGACGTTGAAACGGCAGTCAGCCGATCTGATCGTAAAGCTGAAGCTTGGCATGGTGTATGCGCGGGTCTTGAGTCATGATACATCAATCACGATCAGAAATGTGAAGTCGAACAGCAAGCAACATCTAGACGTTCTCATGCTCTCCGCCTTAGTATACCGTCACCACAGTAGAATACCTGAGACCATCAAATCTCTAGAATCGATGAAGAATCACATCGACCGTACCCGTGAACTTCGACGAGATCGACCGCTATGGTTGCTCTCGCGGATGGTGAGTATCTATGCCCGCAACGAACTCTCATTACGGAACTGTGTGTTGGACCGTCGCTTTGTACGGTATCAAAGGGAACTTGCCAACTATACAATTGTGACGGCTGTGCAGGGTGCGGTATCGCCGCTGCAGTGGTGGAAAGTCTTTGTAAGCTGAGAACAGCGAAAACAGGACGCAGAAATTTGTGTCGGCCCTTTGCACGCCCCGAGGCAGACACCGCGCCAAGGCGCCGACACTCGCCCGACCGATTGGTGCCGCTTCAT
>CAZAGH010000169.1:2003-2298 GCA_964484755.1 uncultured Melioribacter sp.
GCCGAGCGTAGTCGGGGTACGAACGTAGTCGAGGTGCTGTTCATCGACTTAGCCGGCCGTACGATGGAGGTCATCGACCCGCAGCGCGCCGTTGGCAGCCATACATGTGTCTAGGGGCTTTTTCGGCATCGCAGTCGTGCCGGCCTTCGCTGCACTGTTGTGGGCCGGCGCGGCGTGTCTCGTAGTCAGTGTGGTGGGCACCGGTGTCGGTCTTTTGCGCGCTCCGAGGCAGACGCCACATTGAGGCGAAGACACTCGCCCGACCGATTGGTGCCGCTTCGTTGCGGATCAATAC
>CAZAGH010000170.1:0-2278 GCA_964484755.1 uncultured Melioribacter sp.
TGCTTCTTGAGATACGCAGGTGTGAGGTTCTTCTTCGACGTGAGCACCTTGCCGTGTACGTCCACCTTCGGGATGTACGGATCGAAATACGAGATATTCTCGATGCCGTCTTCGAGAAGCAGCTCGGCAACCTTGAGCGCCGGAGAGTGACGCAGATCGTCAACATCCTTCTTAAAGGCCATTCCAAGTAGCAGGACACGTGCCTTCTTCAACGTGATCGGCTGCTTGGCGATCTCACGCTCTATCATAGAACGCACATAGAACGGCATGGACTCGTTGACCTCTGCCGCAAGTGTTATAAAGTTCGTGACGAAGTCTACTTCACGAGCTGCCCACGAGAGATAATACGGATCGATCAGGATGCAGTGTCCGCCAATGCCTGGTCCTGGATAGAACGGCATAAAGCCAAACGGCTTTGTCTTGGCAGCATCAACAACTTCCCAGATGTTCACGCCGATGCGGTCACAAAGCTGAGCAAGCTCATTGACGAGTGCAATGTTGACGCTCCGGAAGATGTTCTCAAGCAGCTTCTCCATCTCAGCAACGGCTGGCGAGCCAACGGGCACGACCTCATTGATAACACGTTTATTGACGGCAATCGCCACATCTGTGCAGGCAGGCGTCATGCCCCCTACTACCACTGGCGTGTTCTTTGTTGTCCACGTCTGGTTGCCCGGATCGATACGTTCTGGACTGAACGCCAAGAAATACTCCTTACCACACTTGAATCCCGTTGCGTCAAGGATTGGCTTCACATACTTCTCTGTCGTACCAGGAAAGGTGGTACTCTTGAGAATCACAAGCTGCCCCTTCTTCATGTGCTTGGCAATGCCCTCTGTAGCATGCACGATGTGCGAGATATCCGGGTCTTTGTTTGGCGTAAATGGCGTTGGAACGCAGATGTAGATAACGTCACAGTCAGAGCAGGCCGCAAAATCCGTGGTTGACGAAAGCATCTTCGTTTTCTTGACCACATGATGGATCTCCTTGTCGTCGAGATCTTGGATGTAGTTCTTCCCTGCTTGCAGACTCTTGATCTTCTCTTCGCTTACATCGATACCAATGACCTTGATTCCACTCTTAGCAAACTCGAGGGCAAGGGGCAGACCAACGTAGCCGAGGCCGACGACTCCCACTGTGAGCGAGCCATCGAGGATGGTCTTCATGAGTTGCTGTTCATAGCGCGTTCCTGTTGCGCGCGGACGTCCTACTCGTCGTAGTGCCATGGTTACATCATCCTCGTTGTTCGTACTGACGTTGATAATAGGTTCGATACTCTCCCGTGCGCACATTCTCGCACCAAGCGGTATGTGCTTGATACCACTCGACCGTTGCACGCAGACCATCCTCGAAATTCCACTCAGGCTTCCAGCCCAATTCATGTGCAACCTTGTAGGGATTGATCGCATAACGACGATCATGGCCAGGCCTGTCGGCTACGTAGGTCAAAAGACTCTCGTCCTTGCCCAGATGCGCCAGGATTGCCTTCGCCACGACGATATTCTTTTCCTCGCCGTAGCCGCCAAAATTGTACACCTCGCCAGTGCGTCCGTGCTCATAGGCCATCATGATGCCTCGGCAATGATCCTCTACGTGTAGCCAATCACGAACCTGGAGTCCATCGCCGTATACTGGGAGCCCCTTGCCATCAATGGCATTGAGCGTCATCAGTGGGATAAACTTCTCCGGGAACTGGTATGGCCCGTAATTGTTGGAACAGCGCGTGATAACAGCATCGGTGCCGTGCGTGTGCACAAACGAGCGCACCAAGAGGTCCGATGCTGCCTTTGATGCACTGTAGGGCGAATTCGGCTGCAGAGGCGTTTCCTCGGTAAATGCAGGATCATCTGGTCCAAGTGTTCCATAGACCTCGTCTGTGGACACATGGACAAACCTTCTCACACCTGCCGCTTTCGCTGCTTCGAGAAGGACGAGTGTTCCAACAACATTGGTCTCGATGAAGGGAGCTGCTGATTGAATCGAGCGATCCACATGCGACTCAGCAGCAAGGTGCAAGATTGCATCGATGTTCGTGTCTGCCAGGATCGACGCTACCAGCCCGGCGTCTGTAATGCTGCCGTGCACAAACGTTACGGAGTCGCCGTCAACAACATCTTGAATGTTTCCGAGGTTGCCAGCGTACGTCAACGAATCGAGAACGACGATGCGATAGCGTCCTTCCCGAGCGATCATTCGCACAAGATTGCTGCCGATAAAGCCTGCCCCGCCTGTGACGAGCAGTGATTTCATAAGATTTTACCGATGTTGGTCGTAATTA
>CAZAGH010000171.1:0-2265 GCA_964484755.1 uncultured Melioribacter sp.
GTGCGGAGGGTGTCGGCAGCAAGGTTGTAATGGGGAATCTGTCCAACGCTGTTTGACGAAGGATCGATAACGGCGGCCTTAAAGAGCATGTAGTCGTTTCGGCCGTTGGTTTGCATGCGATATTCGTCTTCCGTGATGTAGCTGTCGTAGGCGACCAGAATTGGTAGCGCCACTTTGGACTCATGCACAATGACGTTGTCTACTTGCTTGATCGGCGGGAAATACACGTCGTTGAAGCCCATTGGCTTGTCGTTAACGAGGAAGTACTTCACGCCGAGAGCAGATGCCAAGTATGGACGCGTGATAGCTTTCACAACCCATTTTGCTTCGCTTGGGTTCTTCGGGTCGCGGCAGCCAAAGGCTTCCATGGCCCTGAGGTAATACTTGTTGTGGAACGATGAGTACCCAACAATCCCGTGGAAGCCCTGCACCATGGCATCGTTAAGGCTTACATGAATTGTCGGTCCGCTTGGATTGAACTTGACAATGCGATATAGTCCCGACTGCTGCGATTTGATCCAGTCGATGGCTTTCTTCGATGAGCCGCCATAGAGAGCCCCCTGATCGATCTCACGCGTTGTGAGCACATCACGCTTATTGATCGTCGTGTTGGCATTTAGTGCCAGGTCGATCGAGGTTAGCACGAGCAATCCGATCAGGATTTCCTTGCGTTTGGTGAGCGCATAGGCCGTTGCAACGATGCCATATCCGAGGATGAGTACGATCAACGTTGACTTCTGTGACGGATCGATGAGTGTGGCCGGCTTGGCAATGGCAAAGGGTAGGATGGCTACGAACAAGGCCGAGGCTGGGGCCAGCCACATATATGACTTGTTTGATGTGGTGACGAATGTGTTGAGTCCGCGCATCGCAAGAATGAGCATCACCACTCCAATGAGCATGGTGTATTCGCGGAAGTAATCGAGGTTAAAGCCCCAGAAGGCAAAACGGAACCATGGGAACAACAGCAACATCACTACGAGGCCAAGGAGCGCGCCGTATACGATGCGCATGCGCCTGTCCTGTCCAACCCAAAAGAACGGCAGGAATAGCAACATTGGTAGACCATAATACAGCAGTGGCGCTTCGAGGTAGTTCATCATGCCGCGGAAGTTGCTACCCGAGCCCATCATGTTATTCGAGTAGGCGCGCAAGGCAATGTTGGAATATTCAGCACGGGAGGCAAACTCGAACATCGACACGTTCATCTTTGTACCGTAGGTGCTTACGGAGCTGGCAGACTTGATCGCCTCGACACGTCCGCTGCTCGTGACCATTGTGAGGACTGATGCAAGGGTATTGTATGAGAGTGCTAACCCCACTACAATGAGCCCAACCGCAATACCGGACCGAACAAGCGCATCTTTTGCAGAGAGTGTTGTAAAGGTGCGAACTGCGACGTAGACAACAAGAGCAGCGGTTAAGTAAATCGTGAGATAGCCTGACATTATCGTTGTGTATGCCATCGCAAGAGGCACCACAGCGAAGTACAGAGGCTTCTTTTTCAGTCCGTACTCGGCTAGCCACAACGCCACGACCATAAACATGGCCTCTGCTGAGTGCACATACCAGCCCGATGCTCCTAGCGCGATATAGCCCCCGAAACCCAGACAGAGTGCCCCAATCGTAGAAGATGTGTTTGCGAACGATTGATATCGGAAGAAGAAGTAACCTAGAACCGTGCTGACAAGTACTTTGATGATCTCCGTATATGCGATGTTGCTGGCAATATTGGCCGTACCTCCAGTTGCAATGATCCAATCGAAAGGGCTCCAGACGTTGAAGCCAACGGCCTGGCCCATGACTGTCTCAAGGCTGTACCCAGATGTGGCACCGTAGGTTTCCCACAACTTGGTCCACTGTACCCACTGCGGATAGAAGATGTTGATCGAGTCGCTACCAATATCCTTGAACAGCAGAACCTTGGCGCCCGTTAGAAAGTCTAGGTAGACCCATACCAGCATAAGGCATGCAATGCCAAGAACCACCCAGACACCGTGGTTGCCGAGGGCTTCGAATTTGTCGATGATGCTGGATGCGGCTGTACGCGACTCGGCGCTGTCATGCTGCTTGTGTTTCTTACTCATGCTGCTTCCCCTAAGTGTGCGGGCTACACGCCCCCTGCAAAGCTACATTTCAATATCTTCGCCGCAAATGGTAGGGGAGTGTGATTCATGGTAGAGAATTCGAGAACGCGGGTGGTCGCTGCACTGGTGGTGAGCGTTGTGGCAACGATCATTGCATACCCGCCGGTGTTCGATGCCC
>CAZAGH010000172.1:0-2242 GCA_964484755.1 uncultured Melioribacter sp.
ATCACTGCCGTGTCTGCCCAGGTAAACGCTGGGTAGTTGAAGACATTTGAATACTTGGACTTGCCACTCAACAGATCGTCGATCATCTTTTCACGGGGCTTACCAAGCGTCTCAGCTGCCGAGTAAAGAAGCTGTGCGTGACCAATCTCGTCTTGGACCTTGGCCATGAGCGCGATCTTGCGCTTGAAGCCCGGAGCACGAGTGATCCATGTGCCCTCTGGGAGCGCACCGATCACCTCAGAATGAGCATGTTGCTCGATCATACGAATGAGCTGACGACGATACTCGAATGGCATCCAGTCGTGCGGCTCGATCTTCTCGCCACGAGCAATCTTCGCCTCGAACTCCGCAAGAAGCACCGGATCGTCCTGCTGACCATCCTGCGTCGGTGTGGCGTCTACCACGGTGATGTTACCGTACATGATTTCTCCTACTGAGCAATTTGTGCGCTACGAAAATGGTAAAATCCGATCGGAGTTTCTTGCGTCGGATTTGACTCGGCGTCTTTGTAGATACTTGTGATCTGGAATTTATAGACCTTGCCTGATGACGTTTTGACCAGCAATACCTTGTCTGGGCTGGGCCTAAGTGTATGTGTCGCAATGTCATAGACAAAGAATGCGTCTGGTCCAAGAACAGGGAGTGGTACTACAGGGTTGTCTGTTGCATCACTTCGAAAAATTATCCCAGCCGGCACGGATTTCACACTCTCAAACCGGGCATTGATGACGGCGCCCGTGGTGGCAGAACTGCCACCCGATCCGCTTGAGTTCAGCCGAACAGGAATCGATTTTGTTCGACCACAGCATTCGATGTACGGCACTTGAATGTCCCAACCGGTCGTTGGCAACTCGCTCTTCTGAACAACTCGTCCAAGCTCAGCAGAATAATACAGCACATCGGCGCTGTCAGGGCGCACATTGGCTACCGTAACTACGGTACTGTCTACCGGCACCGGAACTGTTGGGTTTTCGCTTTCACAACCGACAGTCGCAATAAGAAGCAGAGCAGTTACCCCCGCCCGAACTGAGGCAACGAGCATACTACTTTCGAACCTTGACGCGATCGATAACCGCTTGACCGATGAGCTTACCATGCTGATTCCCTGCGTCGCAGCCACGCCGATAGTGGATACCGCCATAGAGACGGCTGATCGATGCTTCATCAGCTGCTGCCTTGAAACTCCTGAATGAGCGTGGCGCCCAACCGAATGGAACTTCTGTGCTGTCAACAAAGGGGATGTCTCCAAAGTGGTGAGTGAGAACCTCTGCAGCGGCCGCCGTGATCGTCGAGTGACCACTGGCGTGCTCTGGAAACGGTGGAGTCTGCAGTAAAGGTTCCCACGTTTTGTCAATGAACTGATTGATGTAGGTCACGGGGCGAATCAGATTACCCCGAAACTTCTCTTGCCAGCAGGCGGTAAAGCCATCAAAAAGTGCAAAGGCCAGCGTACAATAAACCTCCATGGAGCGAAGCATTGGTGTCTTTTGCTGCGACATAACCTGCTCAGCAATGTTCATCCAGTGTCCACCCGGTGAGATCTGACGCGAATTGTAGATGAAATGACCGTGATAGTTGGTTAGCACGGGGTTGTCATTCCAAAAGTTTGCGATCTCACGTTGCTCCGGGGTGAGATTCTGCTTGATGTCCATGACCTCCATGGCCGCCTTGTAAAACTCCGAACCGCGCTCAGTAGAGAACTTGATGCTTGGCGGCACCGGAAATTCACTTGAACTCTTGAGTACGATTGTGCGAACCTGACCACAGTACGGCGACAGCGGACGGGCGAAGTTAGGCGGTGTGGGCACCCAACATGAATCACAGCGTGGCCACTCGTAATCAGGCAATCCCTGCGTACGTGGGTAGCCGTCTGCCTTCGCATAGGCATTGATTGCCTTGCCAACGGCAACGCCAAACTCCTTCGAGCGGCGAAACACGTCTGCGGGAACTTCCTTTGACAGCTTTTCAAAGTGCACACGGGCAAGACTGTCAGAGTACACGATGCGATACAGTAGCTTGCTGCAGGCAACCTGATAGGCGGCAACAGCCGATACACGCCAGTCGTAGATCGAATCCTTTGATGGCTCAGGGCATGTCGTAAAGGAATTTAGCTTCCCGACCATACTCCCATACGCAGGATCAGCATGATACGCTGCCTGGTACCCGGCCAAGTTTGAATAGGCGTGGATGCGAGCAGCAACAGGCGGACCGAATCCATCCTCCATGATGACCTCGATCACCA
>CAZAGH010000173.1:0-2240 GCA_964484755.1 uncultured Melioribacter sp.
GTAAAAGCGTCTATTTTAAACTATAGCTTATGGATGCGACTTTTATTTTTACTTCCACTGCTGGTTGGCTGCAGCCAGTCTGAGCTTCCAGCCTTGCAACGAACACTTGATCTTTATGCAGAACTGGCGGCTCGAGGGAGCTCACTGGAAACTGTCTTGAGTGGCCAGGCCCTGGAGAGCGCAGAAAAAAGCAACCAGCTACTTCAAAGCCTTGGACTTAGTCAAAGTGGCCTGGCGAAATTTGAACTCTTGGCAGCTGGCGAGGGAATGGGTAAAGGCTGTCTAGATATGTCGGCAGTTGAACTATTCAATCAAAAGGGGGAGCGAGTCAGTCCAACTCGGCTGGACCGGGTTGAGTTTGAGGTTCAGTATGAAAATGACTTCTTGATTTCTTCACTGTCCATCGGTGATCAGCCATGCTAAGCGTTCAGTTATTTATGGCTAGCTGCGATCTGATTGCAGCCGGTCTTGGGGTGTGCGGGTGTGCGAGCAGTACGACATCGGAAATTGAATATCAATTGTGTGCAGAACAACGAATAGAGGTTGAGAAAGGCGCTCCGCAAGACCGCCCGAGGAAGTGGTGCAAGTACTACTCAAATGGGACTATCGATGTTCCGACCCCCATTTTTATTGAAGCCTATGTCTATGTTGGTTCCAGACTCTGCATAGGCGATCAGCCAGCCACTCCTGCACGAAGCTTGGAGGATGATCTGAGAGACCAACTTCAAGCTCGTTCGGGAAAGCCAATTGCAAGCTGGGAACCCGGCGGTGAGCTGGAGATTGATGAGCCGGCATTTTTTAGTGTTGATTTTGGAACCAGAACAGTTTCAGGTGAGTTATTGGGACGCTCGGCAACTATTCGATTTGTCGCCGTCTCACACCGCTGGGTCTTCTCAGACGGAGATCGAGGAAGTGGCGCAAGGGTGGAGAAGATATTCCTCGAGCCGGAAAACCAAAGTGCTCAGGCATTCGTGCGGGTTCGAGTCGACTATCAAGTTTCTAGTGGGAACTGGGTAATTGGCGCGCTCGAGGCGGAATTAGCCAGTAACAGGCTGGATTTGAAAGTGATTGAGCGGCCTAGGCGAACCCTGTTGGTCGGCTAGGCTCAGAAAACTTTCAGGGGGAATTCAATCAATCCTCAATTTTGTTGGCAATAATCATTGGCAGCAGGAAAGGGTTGAAATGTCACAGTTCAATCGATCTGGAGAGTCCCAGTTCGTATTCTCATCGCCTTACACACCGCCACAGGCGCCACAAAAGAAGCCCAAGCGAAAGTCGATGCTGGGGATTGCGGCACTTGCGATGTCAAGCGCACTTGTCGGAGGCATTATTGGCTCCTCTGCCTTCACGGTTACTTATTTCGGTGCTTCGCAACCAACTCCGGTAGTAGTAAATAATGTTGAGCAAGTTAATTGGGTGACCGGTGCGGCGTCAGCAGCTGGACCATCGGTAGTTACATTGTTTGTAAGCTCGCAGCTTTCTAGTGGATCCGGTTCGGGTGTAATCCTTACCCAAGATGGCTACATCGTTACCAATGCCCACGTCGTAACTCTTTCTGGTGCTACAAACAACCCAGATATTTCTGTGAAACTTTGGGACGGTGCAGTTTTACCAGGAGAGTTGGTTGGCTATGACTCCGTCTATGACTTGGCCGTTATCAAAGTTGATGCAGCTGGCCTGAAGCCAATTACCTTTGCTGATTCGGCAAAGTTGAATGTTGGACAGAATGTCGTGGCGATTGGTGCGCCACTGGGACTATCTTCAACCGTCACGGAGGGTATTGTCTCCGCGCTCAACCGAACCATTCAAGTTGCATCGGCAGAGGTCAACGATGAACCAGGCCTGCAGTTCTGGACTGGTACTGGGGAATCAATCTCAATCAAGGTAATCCAGACAGATGCTGCCATTAATCCAGGAAATTCTGGTGGAGCACTCGTGAACGAAAAGGGTGAGTTGGTTGGCATCAACGTGGCGATTGCAACTGCAGGTGGGGGAGAAGCAGGATCTATTGGTGTGGGGTTTGCAATTCCATCTAATACAGCTGACCGCATTGCCAAGGAAATAATGCAAACCGGCAAGGCCTCACACGGATTGCTTGGTGCCATGGTGCGAGACAATGCTCGACCAGGAAGCGGATTCTCAACCGGTGCATATGTTGAAGAAGTGACTGATGGTGGAGCCGCTAAAGCTGCAGGCATCCAAAGTGGTGACGTGGTGGTTGAGTTTGCTGGTCAACCGGT
>CAZAGH010000174.1:0-585 GCA_964484755.1 uncultured Melioribacter sp.
GACGTTGCGAAAGAGGTTCACGGGATAGTTCTCAAACGCAGATTCCTGCACTCCCGATAGTCGATGTTCAACGGCATCATTGAGTGCTGCGTTGTTCACAAGGATGTCGATCCTACCATGCTCCGACAGGATGAGATCTCGGAGCTCTACAATGCTCTCACCATCAACGACATCAACGTATGCACCCACATGTGTCTGACCTAGTTGATCGGCCAGCTTGCGAGCCTGTGCGGCATGTCGATCACATGCATACACCGTTGCACCAGCGTTTGCAAGAGCTGCGCATTGACGTCGACCGAGCAGACCTCCAGCCCCGGTTACGATTGCCACGCGTCCACGAAGTGGAAGATCGTTCATTGCTCGGCCTCTTCGTGGATATGACGGGGCTTGGTGTTAAAGTTCGATGTCTTACGAAAGACTGGTTCAACAGGTTTGCCGCGCAAAGCCCCCTCGAGAGTGCCCATCTCAAGGTGTTCCTTGAGTACAGGAAGCACCTCACCATAGGCTTCGATGGTATGGTCGATATCATGCTGCGTGTGTGCAGCCGACATGTTATGTGTCCCCGTCCAGAGTATTCCTCGAATC
>CAZAGH010000174.1:595-2222 GCA_964484755.1 uncultured Melioribacter sp.
AAGGCCGACATAAAGTTTACCACGGTTCGCATGCCATATCCCTCGCAACGCACAAAATCACAGCCGTAGCGCTCGATCTGTTGATTGATTCCATCACGGAGGCTACTGCCGATGGTGTTAATGCGAACAGGTATGCTCTCATCACGTATGATCTTCATTGTAGCTTTTGCAGCAGCAAGCGAGAGTGCTTCCCCGCCGAACGTGGTGAAAAAGAAGACATCATGCTCGAGATGGCGCATGATCTCTTCCTTGCCAGCAAGGACGGAAAGGGGCATGCCGTTGGCAATCGCCTTTGAGTAACAGACGAGATCTGCCTGCACATCGAAGTATTCCTGTGCGCCCCCTGTTGCAAGACGGAAGCCTGTCCACATCTCATCGAAGATCAATACGATACCGCGCTCATCACATAGCTGCCGCAGATCCTCTAGAAAACCATTCTTCGGTTCTTCAAACACCATAGGCTCGAGAATAATGGCCGCGGTATCGTCGTCCACCGATTGCAGAACGCTCTCAATGTTGTTGTACGAGAATGTGTAGGTAAGATTTTTTACAACATCCGGGATGCCAGCGGATCGATCGGTAACGGCGATATACCAATCATGCCAGCCATGATATCCGCAGCAGAGTATCGTGCTACGGCCAGTATGTGCCCGAGCAAGTCGAACTGCTGCGGAGGTTACATCACAACCGGTCTTCGAGTAGCGAACGCATTCGATTGATGGGATCATTTCACGCAGCAGCTCGGCAACTTCGACCTCCAATGGATGCATCAATGAAAATGTGATGCCGTCATGGAGCTGCTCCTCGATAGCACGATTGACAACTGGATGAGAGTATCCAAGAATAACTGGTCCAACCCCCATTGTATAGTCGAGATACCGGTTATCATCAACATCCCACAGATACGCCCCTTTGCCACGATGTGCATAGGAAGGGGCTACCCCTCGCACGTATTGTTGTGGTCCCTTTGCCAGTGTTTGCGTAAAGGCTGGAATTATTCCCTCGGCTCGACGAAGGTACTCCTGCGAATGACGAATCGGCGGATAACTGTACTTATTCATGGACAACTACATCCTTCAATTGTGTGGTGAAATAGGTCTCAATACGTGTTGCGATAGCAATCGGGTCGAGTCCCTCATAGCCCAGTACCTCCTGCAATCGACCTGGCTTGAACCAAGAGCTCAGCGCAATCGGAAACACGGCTGCATGATTGGGGACATGATTTCGAAGAAGAACCTCACCCACGATGGAGTAAAGACCGCCGGTCAGCAAGTGGTCCTCAAGCGTAACGACAACACGCGCATGTTCAAGCTCATGCCGTATGCGTATCTCGTCTACGGGCTTGAGTGTACGCATGTTGACGAGTCGTACGCTGATGTCCTTGGACTCCAAGAGTGGGATAACACTCTGTGCAATTCGGCACATGAATCCATAGGACAGGATCGTTACATCCGGCTGAGGTTCATCGCTGCCATGCAGCACTTCAGCGACGCCCGGAATGAATGGCTCAGTATGCGCAGTAACCGCAGGTAGACCAATGTATCGCACATAAAAGGGCTTACCATCGGTAAGGAGATAGTCCATGCCCTCAACAAGCTCATCGATGTCCGTGGGACAGAACACACCA
>CAZAGH010000175.1:0-2197 GCA_964484755.1 uncultured Melioribacter sp.
TCGGCAAATGATTCGCGGCGAATGGGCAACCGTTTTTCAAACACATCGACAGTATAGCTTTCAGCGGGCCATTGGATGCTCGGGCACCGTCACGGCAATAGCTTCGATGGTTGCTGCGCAACGTGCGAAGGTACCCGACAGCTTCAATGGGTTTGTAATGAGCGACGAGGAGGTCTTCTCTGTTGTTGATCGCGTTGTTGCAACTCCAACAATTGCGGGGCGACTCGAGATTCCAGGCATGGACCCCAAGCGCGCAGACGTCATTGTTGCCGGCGCCCTGATCCTTGAACAAGCCATTCGCGGACTTGGAATCCGCGAGATAACGGTCTCTGGATATGCTCTGCGAGAAGGTATCGTCTTTGATACCGTGCAACAGCAGCGAGAGATGGATCTTCGGCATCACCTTACGCCCCTTCGGTATCAGAGCGTGCAGCATGTCTGCGATCTTTACCGCGTTCGTAGACGTCATGCTGATCACGTCAAGACTCTCAGCGTGCGCCTGTTCGATCAGCTCATACCTCTGCATGGAATGGGCGACAGGGAACGCGAGCTGCTCGAAGCCGCGGCCTTGCTGCATGATGTGGGGTATCACATTTCGGCGGACCAGCATCACAAACACAGTGAGTACATCATTCGGAACTCTGCCATGCCGGGGTTCACGAGTACCGAGACAGAGGTCATCGCCAGCATCGCACGGTACCATCGCAAGAGCCATCCCAAAAAGAAGCACACGGCATTTGCTGCGATGAGCCAGGAGGAGCAGCATGTTGTTCTTGTCTTGGCATCTATCCTGCGGATCGCCGAGGGGCTTGACCGCCGTCAGCAGTCTGTTGTTCGCGATCTGCGCGTGAGGATCGCGGAGACGGAGATCGCGGTAACTCTGGATGCTTCTTCAGCCGTCCCGGACATTGAACTCTGGGGCGCTGAGCGTCGCAGAGAGCTCATGGAGGAAACGTTTGGCCGCAAACTGCGGTTTTTCCTTCAATAGCAAGGGATTCGCAATAGACCGAAAATCTCTTCGTCACTTGTTACCATACTGACGAATCTTTTTCTTTTGGAGCATGGACTATGTCTCGACGATCTCTCTTCACAGCGATTTCCCTGGTTGGCATTGGGGTTGTCGTAGGGGTCATCCTGATGACCTCGTTCTCATCACACGCTATTGAGCAGCTCTTCGCCAGCGATGTTACGCTAGGTGCTGGAACTCCACCGGCTCCGGCTCCGCCGGCTGTTAAGCTCTTAAACGATCAGTTCGTAAACGTTGCTGGAGCTGTGACGCAATCTGTTGTATCGATCTCGGTGAAGATCGATCAAAAGAAAGCCGCGCGCGAGCTTGAAGGTATGGAGGAATTGTTCCGTCGCTTCGGACCCTTCTTCTCGCCCGACGGGGGTGACGGGGAAGAGTCATCTCCTCGTGAGCGTGATGCAGCCGGTTCAGGCGTGATCCTGACGGCGGACGGCTATGTTGTTACAAACAACCACGTGGTTGAATCGGCGAAGGAGGGTGGAATCACCGTTACTACAACCGACAACAAAGAGTACAAGGCACGTTTGGTTGGACGCGACCCACTGACGGACCTGGCAGTCCTCAAAATCGATGGACGGTTCTCACCGGCACACTTGGCGCAGCGCTCTGATGTTCGCATCGGTGAATGGGTTGTAGCCGTCGGTAGTCCGCTTGGTTTGCAGTCCACCGTTACCACAGGCATCATCTCTGCACTTGGACGCGGCATCGGCATCGTTGGCACCAACGAGCTCACAAATGAACGCAACCGCTATGCCATCGAGAACTTTATCCAGACAGATGCTGCAATCAATCCTGGCAACTCTGGAGGGGGCTTGTTCAACCTCAATGGAAGCTTGATTGGTATTAACACAGCGATCGCATCGCGCACGGGGGTCAATGCCGGTTATGGTTTTGCAATCCCTGTCGACATGATGCGCAGCGTGGTCTTGGATATTATCGATGATGGTAAGATTGAGCGCGGATACATTGGTGTTGAGATCACGAGTGTAGACGAAGCATCTGCAAAGGCTGTCGGACTGCCAAAGGTGGCCGGCGTGAACGTGAATAAGGTTGTCAAGGGTGGTGCTGCTGAGGCAGCAGGCATCGAGGCTGGAGATGTTATCCTGGATGTCGACGGACGTTCGGTCAAGAGCTCGAATGAACTTCAGAGTGAAATCGTGTTGCGCCGTG
>CAZAGH010000176.1:0-2194 GCA_964484755.1 uncultured Melioribacter sp.
CGCATCCACGACATCTACATGCGGACCGCGTGGGGCGTGGAAGGTGCGCACCGCTTCAAGGTGTTTCGCCGTGCGAAACTTCGCTTGGACCATTTTTCGTCCGTGCCGTCCGGGCGGGGTCCTCAGGACAGGCCCACGTCCGGGATGCGTGTCGCGTATGTCTGCCCGCCGTCTGCCAACCCTCTGCCTTGGAGTGCGTTCGAGAAGTGCGCGAACTGGGGCGGGTCGGAAGAGGCTGTGAAACATATCACATCTTATTTCGTCAACCAACTCGGTGCGAAAGTCGTCGTGTTCAGTCCGTGGTCGAAGGAATTAATTGAAAATTCCGGATCCATCACGGACATCCGCACGAACGGTCGTACGGACCCTGAAACGGGCGTCGTGTGGAAGCCGTTCGAGCTGTGGAACTCGATGGACGAGGCTGATCTGACGATTTGTTGGCGTGACCCTGGCCTGCTCGAAGGCTTCCGCGACCCTGCACACAAATCGGGGAAGACCTGTCTGGATGTTCACGACCAACTCCAGATTTTCGTGTCGGGCGCTTTGGCTCCGGTGGATTACATCATGGTCAAATCGGAGTACCATCGTGACACGTGCATCCCGTCCGAGCACCATCCGAAGTGCATTGTGATCCCGAACGGATTCAACCCGGCAACGCTCGGGAACCCGGACGAGCCCGCGCCGGATTCGGACGCACGAAAGTACATGTTTATCAACACATCGCGCCCCGACCGCGGCATGTCTGCTCTTCTCGAGCTTGCAGACACAATCCCAGCTGGAACCAAAAAGAAGCCCGCAATGAAGTCCGCGTGGGCGTACGGGTTCCCGGACATGCCGGAAGACCTCGTGCGCAAGTGGAAGGCGCGCTTCCCGAAGCTTTCGGACCGTTTGGATATCCTGGAGAAGATTTCGGAAGTAGACGTGGCACGACTATACGCAAACGGTCGGTTCTTTTTCTATTTCTCACGCTTCATCGAGACGGATTGCATTTCGTTAACGAAAGCGATGTACCACGGAAGTTTCCCGCTCGTCACCAAAGTCGGCGCGGTCGGCGAGTTATAATGATACGGCCTCCACCGACAGCTACCCCCTTAACAAGCACGACGCTCTTCCGACCTACCCCGTCCGAGCGGTCGGCGAGAAAATTCAAAAGTACCTGGACTGGCTGAACGCGCCCGAACAAGCTGAACGGTTCTCAACCGCACGCCGTCCGAGGGTGTACGAGGTTCCGCCTGACCGACTGATGCCGGGTGGGTACGGTCCCGACCCTCACCCGAACGACGCGTCGAGTGGGTTGGTGGACGCGCGTGCGCTCGCGTGGATCCAGTCGGAATCCGCTCAGGCCGTGACGGATCTCGATCGACAGGCCATGCGCGACTTTGTCCTCGAACATTTTACGTGGGAGTCGGTGGCGTCTCGTTGGGAATCGCAGGTGTTCACCAAGGCCGAGCAACTCCGTCAAGATCGCAGACTCGTGCAGACGTGCAACGACACCCTTTCGAACCTGCAGGGGTTCCATCCTGAAGTTCAAAAACTCATTGGATTGCGTCGCGTGCTTCTGGTGAACCCGGAGTATTCGTCCGACTTGGAACGTGAGGTGACGAAAGTGATTGTCCAAAACCATAACAAGGCGGCGTATGTGATCCATACAAACAGTGACCGGGTGATCGAGGCGTTTATCCACCAAAAGTTTTTGATGAATGCGGTCGAGTCGTTCGAGCCGCCGGCGGAGAAGACAAAAGTGTTGATCGTAAAGAATTGCGGGCTCATTCAATTACTCGAACGCATCCGTGAGGGCCGGGACTTGATCTGGTACGAGTTTTAAATCATCGATGAAAAAAAAATACAACGAATACAAAATTTTTTTTCGAAGCCCGTCCGTACGGACTTCGAAAGAAACAAATAAAAATTCTCCAGAGGTTTATTAATAAAAAAAAGTTCCAACAAAAACTAGTTTTCATGAGTTATAACCCAAATAACGTGACTTTACGAGGTCGCGACCTCTTCCTCAGCAGCCGTTTGAGTTTAACGGTCACGGCCGGTGGAGATCTTCAGATCACGAACAACTCCGGACAGTCCGTTCAACTCCTCTCGCTCCAAACCTATGTACACTGCCGCGCTCGCCAACTACACCGCCAGCGGCGCAATATGATGCGTCTGCATGCGCCGCAGACGGTCGACCCGAGCCTGCTGG
>CAZAGH010000177.1:0-2117 GCA_964484755.1 uncultured Melioribacter sp.
CATGAAACGCCAGCAGCACGGCATACCGTTTCTGCGCGTCGTACCCCGTCGGCAGGTGCGTCATTTACGTGCGCTGGGTTGTACCCACCAGCACACTGTCGTAGATGTTCTGAGCATTGGTCGCTGCGATCGATACAAGCAGCGCAACGAGGCTAATGGCATTTATCATGGGCGAAAAGACGTGCAATCATCCTGCGCGGTTTAATCCGGCTGGACGAGCCTGCGGGCCTCGTGCCAATTTCGATATGCGCCTGTCTTGAGCGACTGCTTCACGAATGTCACAGTGCTACCATGCGGCAGGCATCATTGGTCATTCGTCATTGGTCATTGGCAAATCATCACTTCTCTTCTACTCCCACTTCTTTCATCAGCTCCGAGCCCCATAACCGAAGTGACTCGATAATGGGAATCGTACGACGTCCGCGCTCTGTGAGGTTGTATTCAACCTTTGGCGGAACAACCGGATAGACTGTTCGCGTGATGAAGCCATCTCGTTCTAACTCTCGTAGTTGCTGTGTAAGCATCTTCGTTGTGATATCTGGTATGTCGGAGCGCAGCTCGCCATAGCGCAATGTTCCCTCTCGTAGACGCCACAGGATGGGCATCTTCCATTTCCCGCCAATCATGTCGAGTACGAACTCGACGGGGTTGTGGTAGGTGTGGTTGTTGTACTCGAAACTTGGCATTTTCTTACTTGATGTAAGTAATCTATTTACAATGCTAGTGCACTTTTTAGTGCGTATTGTACATTATCGTACATACTTGCCTTGACCGACAATATAGACGATGTTCGCCTACTAGTCTATGTTTTCTTTACGGAGTTGTCGAATGTCAGCAGCTGCAAACCTTACCGATTCATCACGTCAAAAGCGTATTCTCATGGTGGCCTCGAATGGTGTCGCATCACCTGTTACAGGGTGGCCTGTTGGGGTCTGGATGGCTGAAATCTCACATACGTGGTTGGCATTTACGGAGCAAGGTTATCACATCGACATTGCAAGTCCTGAAGGGGGCGAGCTTCAACTCGATGGTTTCAGCGATCCACGACATGAGAGCGGATACTCGGCTCACGATATCGTTTCGCTTGGTTTCCTGACGAGTCCAACACACTCTGCCCTGATCAAGAATACATTGTCGCTGTCAACGGTTGATCTAAACACCTACGATGCGATCATGGTCGTTGGCGGACAAGCACCCATGGTTACCTTCCGCGGCAATGCCTCGCTACAGAACGTACTCCGGACAGCTTGGGATGCTGGCAAGATCATCGGTGTTCTCTGTCATGCAACATGCCTGCTGCTTGAGACGACACTTGCTGATGGTTCATTGCTGGTTAGCGGTAAAACATGGACGGGATTCTCTGATGCCGAGGAAGCATATGTTGATGCATATGTAGGTCAGCGTCTGCAACCGTTCTGGATAGAAACAGAAGCGAGAAAGCTTGAGGGTACGAACTTTATTGCAAATTCCCCATTCAAGCCATTTGCCATTCGCGATGGTCGTCTTATCACGGGTCAGCAACAAAACTCTGGAAAGGCTGTGGCAGATCTCGTGATTCAAGCACTCGGCGCTTAATAACACTCTTTACAAACTCTCGGATACGACTCGTATGAACATCTGTGTTGTTGGACAAGGCAAGGTTGGAACTGCATTAGGTACGGGGCTTGCAGCCGCCGGACACCATGTACGCTATGGCGATCGCGAGAATACGGCCGAGGCACTCCGAGGTGCCGATGTTGTGATCGTGGCGGCCGTGCCGGTGGCGGTCTTTGATATCATTGACGCGCTCAAGGCACTGCCGCGTAACACTGTTGTTATCGATGCCATGAACAGTGTGGCAAAGGCACCTGAAGGCTATCCCACCACGACGCATGCTATGCAGGATAGACTTCCTCACCTTCGTATTGTAAAGTGCTTTAACACCGTTGGCTATGAAGTGATGGCCAACCCCGCGTTTGGATCGCAGCGGGCCGATATGTTCATGGCCGGTGATGATGCTGACGCAAAACAGATCGCCCATCAACTAGCAAGCGACATTGGTTTTGGTGCATGCCACGACGTCGGCGGATCAAACCGCTTCGTCAGCCTTGAGCACGTTGCCATGGTCTGGATTTCCA
>CAZAGH010000178.1:0-2095 GCA_964484755.1 uncultured Melioribacter sp.
CGGGAACTATCTGTGGTTCTTGTGCATTTCCACGTTCAATGGTCGGGGTAATCCTTTCGGGGATGCCCCTTCATTCCGACCCCGCATGAGTGCAGACATGCGGGGTCTTCTTGTTTTTAGATGTCCAAGTTTCGCACGTATTGAGCGTTGCGCTCGATAAAGTCGCGTCGTGGCTCTACGGCTTCGCCCATGAGCGTCTCGAAGACGTGCATTGCTTCGGCGGCATTCTCGATGCTTACGCGAAGTAGCGTGCGCGTTTCAGGGTTCATGGTGGTTGCCCAGAGCTGCTCAGGGTTCATTTCGCCAAGACCCTTAAATCGGCTGATCACGATGCCGTCTGCTGTAGCCCCTTCCTCAACTGCTGCCTCTTCCTCCACGGGCGCACCCTTTTCTGTAGCCTTGGCCGCCTTGCGTTCTGCCTTCTCTTTGCGGATGCGGCCGATGATCTCATCGCGCTCGGCATCGTTGTATGCATAGTGTTCCTGCTTGCCCTTCTTCAACTTATAAAGAGGGGGCTGAGCAATGTAGAGGCGCCCATCGTTGATAAGCTGCGGCATGTGCTTCCAGAACAACGTCAAAAGCAATGTGCGGATGTGTGAGCCATCAACGTCGGCATCAGCCATGAGGATGATCTTACCATAGCGCGCCCGTGCCACGTCAAAGTCGTCGCCGAACCCAGCACCGATGGCCGTAAAGATCGTGCGGACTTCTTCGTTCTCCAGCACCTTGGTGAGGCGAGCCTTGTGAACGTTTAGGATCTTGCCCTTCAGAGGCAGAATGGCCTGGAAACGTCGGTCACGACCCTGCTTGGCAGAACCACCGGCCGAATCACCCTCGACGAGGAAGATCTCAGTGTCTTCTGGTGTGCGGAGCTGACAATCAGCAAGCTTACCTGGGAGCGAGCCGCTCTCAAGGGCACCCTTGCGTCGGATCAGGTCCTTTGCCTTGCGGGCTGCAGCGCGAGCTTCGGCCGACTGCGTAGCCTTTTCGATGATTGTCTTTGCCGCACTTGGGGTTGCGTCAAGATACTTGCTCAGCTCTTCGTTAACGATAGAGCGGACAATACCTTCGGTCTCACCATTACCAAGTTTCGTCTTTGTCTGACCTTCAAACTGGGGCTCGGCAACCTTGACGGCGACGATGGCCGTAAGACCTTCACGGAAGTCTTCACCCGTAAGGTTGATGTCCTTCTTGGTCATGTTGTTTGCCGACGCATACGCATTGAGCGTACGCGTAAGCGCACTACGGAAGCCTGAGACGTGTGTGCCCCCTTCAACCGTATTGATGTTGTTCACGTATGACAGCAATGTCTCGCTGTATCCGCTGTTGTATTCGAAGCAGATCTCAACAACCGTTTCAATGCCCGACTCATTGGTGAATGTACCAGACATCAGGATTGGCTTAGTGATCACCGTTGCGTTGGCATCAAGGTGACGTGCAAAGTCTACCAGACCGCCACGGTAGGCAAAGACGTCCTTCTTACCATCACGCTCATCTTGGAGGATGATCGTGACGTCCGGATTCAAGAATGCCAGCTCACGCAGACGCTCAGAGACCTTTTCGTAGCGAAACTCAACTGTACGGAAGATCGTGGCATCAGGCCAAAAGCGAACTGTTGTACCTGTACGCGACGACGTGCCGATTTCCTGCACCGGTCCCTGTGGGGCACCGATCTTGTACTTCTGTTCGTACATCTTTCCTTCGCGCTCAACCGTTACCGTAAGATCGGTTGAGAGCGCGTTCACGCAGCTCACACCTACACCGTGCAGACCACCAGAAACCTTATACGTGTTCTTGTCGAACTTACCACCGGCGTGCAGCGTACACATGACAACTTCAAGCGTCGAGATCTTCTTCACCGGGTGAGGTCCAACCGGGATACCACGGCCATCGTCCTGCACCGAGCACGATCCATCGGAATGTAGCGTGATCGTGATGTTCTTACAATGTCCGGCAAGCGCTTCGTCGATCGAGTTGTCGACAACTTCCTGGATAAGGTGGTGCAGACCACGTTCGCCAACGTCGCCGATGTACATGGCTGGACGTTTGCGGACGGCTTCGAGTCCTTCGAGGACCTTAATACTATCCTCGGTAT
>CAZAGH010000179.1:0-2073 GCA_964484755.1 uncultured Melioribacter sp.
ACATGGAGGCCTCGCTCAATGTGCCAACGGCCACGAGCGTGCGCAGCGTGCCCGTAAAGGCTCTGGAAGAAAATCGTCGCATTGCCAACATCTACCTTGCCCGTAAGCGTCGCAACAAGCTGTCGTTTACGCACATCCTGGCATGGGCTGTTGTCAAGGCTGCCGAAAAGTATCCGAACATGAAGAACAGCTACGGCGTGCAGAACGGCGCGCCAGTCAAGATCGAGCGCGGTGGCGTGAATCTTGGTCTTGCTGTTGACACAACGCGCAAGGACGGATCGCGCATCCTGCTTGTGCCGAGCATCAAGAACGTCGAGCGTTTGACCTTTGATCAGTTTGCTGATGCCTACGACGATGTAATCAAGCGCGCTCGCACCAACAAGCTCACACCTGAGGAACTCTCAGGTGCCAATATCACGCTGACTAATCCCGGCGGTATCGGAACGGTGATGTCTGTTCCGCGTCTGATGGAGGGTCAGGGCACGATCGTTGCAGCTGGTGCCATCGAGTATCCGGCAGAGTTTCAGGCCATGATGCCTGATGTGCTCTCGACGCTTGCCATCTCCAAGGTCGTCACGATCACCTCGACGTATGACCACCGCGTTATCCAGGGCGCAGAGTCGGGCGAGTTCCTGCAATACGTCCACAAGCTGCTTCTAGGCGAGAACCGTTTCTACGATCAGATCTTTGCCGCCATCGGCATTCCATTTGAGCCCCTTCGCTGGACGACGGAAAAGGGCATTAGCCCATTCCACCTGCAAGATCAGCGCGAGCAGATCGACAAAGAAGGCCGTGTTGTTCAGATGATCAACGCTTACCGCGTTAGAGGTCACCTCCTAGCCGACGTCAACCCGCTCGGACTCGAGGCGTATTACTATCCTGAGCTTGACCCGGGACATTACGACTTTACGATCTGGGATCTTGACCGAGAATTCGACACCGGAGGCCTAGGGGGCGTCAAGCGCGCCACATTGCGCGACATTATCGATATGCTTCGCGATACCTATTGTGACCATATCGGCATCGAATACATGTACATCCAGGATCCGGAGAAGAAGAACTGGATTCGCGAATACGTTGAAAACACACATCTTAAGGGCAAGTTCGGTGTCGAGCAAAAGCTCAACACCTACCGCAAGCTCTCTCGTGCTGAAACCCTCGAGAACTTCCTTCACACGAAGTTCCTGGGTGCAAAGCGCTTCTCTCTGGAAGGGGGCGAGAGCACGCTGATCATTCTCGACCAAATGCTTGAGAATGCAGCGCGCAACGGTTCGGGTGCAGCAGTGCTTGGCATGGCGCACCGCGGACGCCTCAACGTGCTTGTCAATATGATGGGCAAGCCCCTTGAGAAACTCTTTAAGGAGTTCGAAGGAAAGATCGATCCGGACTCGTACCAAGGTTCAGGTGACGTAAAGTATCACCTTGGTGCAAAAGGCACATACGTGACTGACGATGGCAAGCAACTCCCAATGCTCCTTGCCCCCAATCCGAGTCACCTCGAGGCCGTAAACCCTGTTGTGGAAGGTATGGCTCGTGCCCTTGATGATGAATCGGGCGACACGACGTATAGTTCTGTGATGCCGATTTTGATCCACGGCGATGCTGCATTTGCAGGTCAGGGCGTTGTGCCCGAGACCCTGAACATGGCACGTCTGCGCGGCTATTCAACTGGTGGCACGATGCATATCGTGATCAACAACCAGATTGGATTTACGACCTCTCCAGAAGATTCGCGCTCCTCGCCGTATTGCACAGGTGTTGCCAAGCTCCTGCAGGTACCGATCCTGCATGTTGATGGTGATAACCCAGAGGCATGTCGCGTGGCGGCCAATTTTGCCTCGGCCTACCGCGAGCGCTTCAAGGACGACGTGGTGATCGACATGCTTTGCTACCGTAAGTACGGACATAACGAACAGGACGATCCGACAGCAACGCAGCCGCTGCAGTACAAGAAGATCCGCAACATGATGCCGGTTCGTAAGAAGTATGAGCAGCAGCTGATCGGTGAAGGCGTGGCTGACGAGGCAACGCTGAAGCAGATCTATGATGCCGAACTCGCTGTGTTGGCCCAGG
>CAZAGH010000180.1:0-2056 GCA_964484755.1 uncultured Melioribacter sp.
ATGGTGGACGTCCCGGTGCTGCTGAGGGCCCGACAGCCTTCCGCAAAGCCTTCTCGAAACTTACGATCTCGGCCTTCGAGCAACAGATCAACTCTGGCAAACTCGTCGTAGCTGATGCTGGAGACATCGACACCGAGGGCAAGACGCTCGAGCAGATCCACGATGAGCAGTACGATGTTGTGGCAGAGATTCTCGCCCATGGCTACGTACCAATCGTTATCGGTGGCGGACACGACACGGCGTGGCCAACGATACGCGCGCTGGAGTCACTCGCCAGGCCATACGGCGTTGTGAACATCGATGCACACGCCGATGTTCGCCCACTGAAAGATGGCGGCAGAGCGCACTCGGGATCGCCGTTCTACCAAATGCTCACACAGCAATCCTCGCATCTCTTGCCAGGGGGCTTTGTAGAGTTCGGGCTGCAGACGCATAGTGTTGCAGCCTCGCACGTTGACTTCGTTACGCGAGCGGGAATGAACGTTTGGATGCTTGACGAGATCCGTAGGGTTGGTCCGGAGGTAGCTTGGAATCAGGCGCTAGAACATGTAACTGGAGCCGATGGTGTCTACGTTTCACTAGACCTCGATGCTATCGCGTCTGCCTTTGCTCCGGGCGTGAGTGCTCCGGCTGCCGACGGATTGTTCCCGCACGAAGTTTCGATGTTCCTGCGGCATGCCGCGGCAACCGGTAAACTGCGAGCTTTTGACGTGGTAGAGCTCAATCCAAGCTATGACCTGGACAATCGAACGGCCAAGCTAGCAGCCACGCTTACCTATGAGGTAATAGCCGGACTTACGGGGCTTCTGCAATAAGCAGCGAGATGCGTCGTAAATTTGCCGTCTATGGCAGCAAACGAACCCCAAAAGATCATTTTTAGCATGGTAGGTGTCGGCAAGATCTATAAGCCGAACCGCCAGGTATTACGCGATATCTATCTGAGCTTCTTCTACGGCGCGAAGATCGGCGTCCTCGGTTTGAACGGCGCTGGTAAGTCCACGCTCCTTAAGATCATTGCCGGACTCGACGACGAGTACGTAGGGCAGATCACGAAGAACAAGGACGTAACCTTCGGGTATCTGTCTCAGGAGCCGGAGCTCGACCCCAACAAGACCGTTCGCGAGGTTGTTGAAGAAGGGGCTGTTGAAGCCGTTACACTTCTTCGCGATTACAACGCTATCAGCGAGAAGTTTGCCGACCCTGATGCCGACTTTGAGAAGCTCATGGACCAGCAGGCAAAGCTACAGGAGCGCATTGATGCCATCGGCGCATGGGATATCGACTCGAAGCTCGAAATGGCAATGGATGCGCTGCGCTGTCCGCCCCCTGACACACTCATCAGTGTGATCTCGGGTGGTGAACGCCGTCGCGTTGCCCTTGTGCGCTTGCTCCTGCAGCGTCCAGACGTGTTGCTCCTTGATGAGCCTACGAACCACCTTGATGCCGAGTCAATCTCCTGGCTTGAGCGTCACCTGCATGATTACGAAGGAACGGTCATCGCGGTTACGCACGACCGCTATTTCCTCGACAATGTCGCCGGCTGGATTCTTGAACTCGATAACGGACACGGCATTCCGTTCGAGGGCAATTACACAAGCTGGCTCGAGCAGAAGTCTGCCCGCCTTGCACTCGAAGAAAAGCAGGAGTCCAAACGTCAAAAGGCTCTGAAGGAAGAACTCGAGTGGGTGCGCATGAATCCGAAGGGACGTCATGCCAAAAGCAAGGCGCGTATCTCGGCCTACGAAAAGCTCCTCGGCGAAGAAACAGTTAAGCGCAACGAGGAGATGGAGATCTTCATCCCTGTTGGCCCGCGTCTTGGCGACAAGGTGATTGATGCCCAAGGAATCACAAAGGGCTTTGGCGACAAGTTGTTGTATGAAGATCTCAGCTTCTCTCTTCCACCTGGCGGCATCATCGGTGTGATCGGCGCGAACGGGGCTGGTAAGACAACGCTGTTCAAGATGATCACCGGCGAGCTGCAGCCAGATGCCGGCACGTTCTCTGTCGGCGAAACTGTCAAGCTGGGCTACATCGATCAGAACCGTCCACTCGACCC
>CAZAGH010000181.1:0-2052 GCA_964484755.1 uncultured Melioribacter sp.
TTGGACCGATGAACCTGATGTCACTCGTGTGGGATTCATCGTCAACGCCAGTTATTACTTCTCCAAATCGTGTACAAAGGATGCTCTCGTCCGGATCAATGATACTTGCCGGAGCAGCTGGATCAGGGAAGCTCAGCGTTGAGCCGTCGTTCGGGAACTGATACGTCACATCAATCGACGGTGTCGTCATCACTATCGTCGTATCATACCATGTGGCGCCCCACTTCACTCGCAGCGTTAGTGGTACATGAAAGTTGACGGGAACGTTCGCAGCCTTTTGAATCTGAGCGACCGTAATGCGCACTGGAACAGTGGCACCACTCGGGGTTTCAGGCATGTTGACAACAGCCGCAAACTCAGGATGCCCCTGCTTGACGAGCCATTGGTCGAAGAACACATCCCACGATACCGGAGGATTCGGTACGTTTTCTGCGAAGTGCTGTTTGAACTGATACGTCTGCGCAGAACCGTACTTGTACTTTTCTATGTATGACCGAAGAACCGGAAAGAACACACTGTCACCCAACATGCGCCGCATCATGTGATACACCCAGCTGGACTTGTTGTAGGTCGTGGCTTCGTTGAAAATCTGCGCAATGGGAATATCATAGACCGGCGGTTCTGCTTGTCCACGGCGCATATAACGGTCGCGCTTGTTACGCAGCACCGAAGCATAGCTGGAACGTCCCTTAACATACTCTGCGTAGAGGGCCTCTGTAAAGGATGCTCCACCTTCGTTGAGCCAGATGTCGGCCCACGTTGCACACGTCACAAGATCACCAAGCCATTGATGTCCAAGCTCGTGGATATAGCCGAGTTCTGCTGTTCCACGGAGCCAGAAACGATTGATCGTTGACATCGTCTGATGTTCCATACCACCAAACGGAATCGGCGACACCGTAACATGACCATACGTTCTGAATGGGTAGCGGCCGAGCTTCTCTTCGAGTGATTCAAACCAAAGCTGGACGTTCTTCAGCGCATTTGTTGCGTTGTAGACCGCACCATCTTGGTCTACCGCAAAATGATAGTTCGCAACTGGAACAGTACTTCCGTCTTTGCGTGTATACGTCTGCTTGTAATTGATGAACTCTCCAGCATTAACCGTGAAGAGGTAGGTTGGCATGATCTCGCCCTCACCCCAGATGTGCCTTGTGGCGGTGTCGCCATCGGGGAAGACTTCGAGCTCTATACCATTCGATACAACTGCATACCCCTTAGGCACGCGTACAAGGGTTGTGAACGTTGCCTTATCATGGGGAACGTCGTGACATGGGAAAACCCTGCGAGCCCCCTGAGGCTGGAAGAACGTAAAGGCACTACCACCGGGTATCTCATTAACAGCAGCATCTTCCTTATTCCAGATGTTCATCGCATCGTCATCACGCTGCACAGCATAATGCACCCGGACATAAACGACGTTGCCGCGCCAAAGCGGACCTACCTTGACCCTTAGCTTGCCGTTGAGGTGTGTAAAAGCTGCCGCCCTTCCAGGCGTATTCTCTAGCACCGACACAAACACGCTATCGATGGTAAGGTTCACGGCATCAAGCACTACCTCGTTTGCCACGCTGTCGCGTCCGCGGATACACATGACTACATGGCACTCGGCTTTGCGCGGTCCCCGAAAGTCCTTGCGTGTAAGAAGTGAACGATACCAGTCGATCGATATCTGATACCACTCAACATCGATTGCTGTATCGAGCTCGTAGGATGGGAAGGTGTTTACGAGCATTGGCATCGGGTGCTTCGGCTGCATAACCTCCAGCAGCTTATCGTCCTGAATCATCCAATGTAGGAATGACTCTTTGTTCTCATGTCCGTCGAACTCATGCTGTGCTGTTGCAGTCGTCAAAGCAGATATTAGCACAAACAGAAGGAGGAGGTGTTTCATATGCGAGCTTTCATGTTACGCCCCGTGTGGACCGGTGCGTGGTAACGGTGCTTTGTTAATGACGTAGTTGTCGAGCCACCAACGAATATCGGCATTCGACTCTGTTCTGCGTCCAGCAAGAACGTGATCTGCATTGTCATACATGATCAGTTTGTAAG
>CAZAGH010000182.1:0-1979 GCA_964484755.1 uncultured Melioribacter sp.
CGCACAATGCCTTTCTGAGGGAACTCGGGCTTCCCTTGCTCCCATCGCCATGAACGGGAAGGCTGCGGAGACGGTCCCCGGGTGAAACACCGCCGTCCATCTCCGGCCCAAGGTTACACATCCATCCATGAAGCTCCTCCACTACGTCGAGATCACGAACTTCAAGCGCTTTGGAAACACCCAGCGCATTGAGTTGGATCATCCCGCGGTACTCATCGGCCCGAACAATTGCGGGAAGACCAGCACGCTGCAGGCCATTGCGCTGTGGAGCATCGGATTGCGGACGTGGCGCGCGGAGTCCGAGAACTCGACAGCAGAGAAGCGGAAGGGCAAGGCGCTGAACCGGCTGGGAATCGTGGCGGTGCCCGTGCCGAAGACCCGGCATTTCTGGCACGACTTGAAGTCAGGGAATCACCTGAGCATCACCGTGGCGGTGGATGTCGGAGGGCAGCCGGTGCCGGTGACGATGACGTTCAGGTACCACTCAAGCGATGAGATCGTCTATTGCCAGCCTTCGGCGGAGACGCTGACCCATGAGCGGGCGGTGGACGAGGCGGCCAAGCTGGATGTTTCGCTTCTGTATCCGATGTCGGGAACCGCGGCGGATGAACCGGTGATCCAGCCCAACCGGATCAACTACAACCTCGGACTGGGCCGGACAGCGGAGGTGGTGCGCAACCTGTGTCTATTGGTGCACCGGCAGAGCGTCCAAGACTGGGAGGAGATCACGGGGTTGATGGAGCGGCTGTTCCGGGTACGCCTCACGGCACCGGTGGAGAACGAAATCGGCTCGGTGGATCTGGCTTATGAACAAGAAGGCGTGGGCGGGGCCTTGGATCTATCACTGGCCGGGCGCGGATTTCAGCAAATGCTGCTAATCTTCGCCCACCTGTACTCCCACAAGGGCAGCGTGCTGTTGATCGACGAGCCGGACGCGCACCTGGAAATCCTGCGGCAGCAACAGGTGTATGTGTTGCTGCGCGACATCGCGCACCGGAACAGGTGCCAGGTGGTGATGGTGACGCATTCGGAAGTCGTCCTTCGCGAGGCGTTGGACACCAATCTGACGCTGATCCTTGGTGGCGAGGCAGAAAACCTGGCCAAGAAGACCGACATCACCAACGCCTTGAAACACTTCGGCACGGAGCACTACGTGAAAGCCCGGGAGACCGGGCATGTGCTGTATGTCGAGGGGAGCACGGATGTGGACATGTTGCGCGCCTTCGCCGACCGGTTGGACCATCCCGTGGCTGCGGCGCTGGACGATGGAGCGCGGTTGAACGTCTATTATCTGCAAGACAACTACCCCGAGTCTGAAACGACCAACGACCGAGAACTTGAGCGGGTGGAGGGCGGCTTCGGCCTAAGCGCAGAAAAACACTTCCTGGGGCTGAAAAGCATCCTTCCCGACCTGCGTGGCCTCGAGATCAGGGACAACGACGGAAAGCATCGCTCCGACGGTGGCCGAAACGGCCTACAGCGGCTCGTGTGGAAACGATACGAACCTGAGAATTACTTCATCACTCCAGAACTGCTGCTGGGCTTCGTTCTCAGCAAGTCGCCGGATCAAGACCTGTTCGCCCGGCAGCGCCAGGAAATCATGGAGGCTCTGATTCTGGATCGAGTGTTCGACAACGAGCAGGCTGACTTTGAGATTTATCGGAAGAGTGATGCCTCCACCCGCAAGACCCTCTGGCGAGCGCAGACGCAGGGCCGCAAGTTGAGCAGCTTCGCCGAGGCGTTTTTTGAGCGGTTGGCCGAGGCCACCGGCTCCCGCGTGCTGATCCGCAAAGGCGGCTTCCACGAGTTGGTGGCCGTCTGTGACCCGACCGAGCTGAACGGAGAGGTGACCCAAAAACTCGACGCGCTACAACACCTGCTGGTGCGGTGAAGCCCCACACCGCCCTCTCCGGGCCACCGGCCACTCAGGCCTCGGGCGTGACGCCCAGGACGAGGTCGAAACGGGCGGCCCATTCCCC
>CAZAGH010000183.1:0-1976 GCA_964484755.1 uncultured Melioribacter sp.
GCCGACATAACAACGAGGCGTGCTAACGCATCATCGGCCCACTCGCTCTTGGGATAGGCTTCCACGATGCGCTCGAGCATTGGTGCGGCCTTCTTCGCGTCATCGATCAGTGATGCATGAAGAAACATCACGCCTGGATCATCGGGTGCATCGATCAGAAGATCAGGCAACGCCTTCTTTGCATCGGTAGTCCACCCGGCTGCCACTTGTTGGATATAGTTCTTGACACCAACGCCTTGGGCAGATGCGCCAATGCAGGCGATGGCAAGGATGACGAAGAGGGTAAGTCGTTGCATGTCTATAAATTACGCAAGTGCACCTATTTTGGTGACCAAATCCACGAATGTGATGTTCATGTCAGCCCCTTCTGTAGATCAGGACTTTCGCGTTGTTGTCGCTGCCGGTGGCACTGGCGGACACATCTTTCCGGCCGTTGCTGTGGTTGAACAGCTAACGATGCTCACAAACGGACGCTTCAAAGCGGTGTTTATGGGTAGCCGAGACCGCATGGAAACGCGACTCATTCCAGAGTTGGGGTACGACTATGTGCCTATGCCCATTGAGGGGTTTAAGGGGCTTTCCCTGCGCACGCTTCTGCTCCCGTTCAAGATCTGGCAGTCCGTACGTATCGCAAAACACACGCTGCGGAAACACAAGCCCCATGCCGTCATCTGCACGGGTGCCTACATCAGCTACCCAGTGGGTGTTGCTGCCGCGCAATTGGGAATCCCGCTCATCGTGCTGGAGTCCAACCTAAATCCCGGCAAGAGCAACGCACGTCTTGTGCCAAAGGCCACTGCCGTGGTGCTGGCGTTTGAAGAGAGCCTGAAGCATTATGCGTCAGATGTGAAGAGCAAGCTACATGTATTGGGTAATCCCGTGCGGACGCAGATCGATGAGGCTATGTCGGCTCATGATGCGCGCTTGTATTGGGGACTCGACGCGTTCCGTCCAACGGTTCTGGTGTTTGGTGGCAGTCTCGGTGCACGCGCAATCAATGAAGCTATCGAGTCGGCCTTACCGTCGATAGCGCAAGCCCCCTGGCAACTTCTTTGGCAAACGGGCAAGGGTCATGCTGTGAAAGCAGATGTGCCCGAGAATATTCGCGTTGTGGAGTTCATCGACAACATGGGCGCGGCCTATGCTGCGGCGGATCTCGTGGTATCACGAAGTGGTGCAACAACAATTGCTGAGCTTGGCATCGTTGGCAAGCCTGCCATACTGATTCCGTTGCCGTCTGCTTCGACCAATGAGCAAGCATTAAACGCACAAGTTGTGGCCGATCGCGGTGCTGGGCGCATCGTCCACAACGACGCTGTCGGCACGGGTCTTCTGCCCGAGATACAACGCTGCATGGCAGACGAATCACTGCGTGATGCTATGTCTGCCAAGATGCATCAACTGGGACGTCCAACAGCAGCGGCCGATGCAGCACAACTGATTCTCTCGCTTGGTGGGTGGAAAGGGGGCACACCATGAAAACATTCCGGATGCAACTCGACTTCTTTTGGCAGTCGGTGGCGTTCTACGCTGTAACGCTGATTGTATATGTCATGGTCAAGGCGCTCTACGATAAGACCATTCAGACGGGGCTTGTGAACGTTGTGCTTACCGATCCTGTGGTGGTGGTACTGGGACTGTTTGTTGTTCTTAGCGTAGCATCACTGATCATAAACAGTGTTAGCAAGCGGACAATTCAGGTTTCTGGCAACAGCATAACATTCCTCAATAGTCTGCGCCAGCGCACCTTCGAGCTTGATGAGATAGAGAAGATCATCATCGGCAAAGACAGACGTCGGCGCGCAAGTGCGCTAACACTTACCATACGCATCTACATCAAAGGTCGGAGACGTCCACTGCGGATCTTGCCTGCCCTGTACGATAACGAGCAAGACCTCATTCAGTCGATCCTTGCTCTGCGCCATAACGGAAATGCCTAGCATGAAGTCCCTTCTGCTCGTGGCCATAACCGTGTT
>CAZAGH010000184.1:0-1937 GCA_964484755.1 uncultured Melioribacter sp.
CGTAGCCGAATGCTTATTCATCTCGGTGGCTGACTCCACGATGTACCTGCTCGTAGAGGGCACCAACGACACACTGGCTCTTACGTTGTCAGCAGATATCATGCGTGGAATCGGCGTCCCCGGTGACAGTGCGTTGCCACTTTACAGCTGCGACGGGAGTATAGTCAAACTTGAAGACCTTGAACCGGGCATGCAGATGTCCGTGACGTATCTCAGTTCTCCACGACGTGGACTCTTTCTGCAGTATGCCTTCATCAAAGAGAACTGCCCGATCTCGGTCAATGGAACAATCACCAACAAGAATGGCAATGTCGTAACGGTCGTTTCGTATGGTCAGCCTATTGACCTAGTTGTTACTGCCGAGACAGACCTACAGAATTGTCAACGTAACATCATCACTGCTGATGATCTAACGGTGGGCCAAGCCGTCGATGCTTATGCATTGATGACCGACGATGGTCAGTACAAGGCATTGCGTCTCACCGTCTTGGACGACTGCCCGTTCTCATTTACAGTTGGTGGCCGTGTTCTCGCTACCAATCAAGACGCTGTAACTATCGAAGCGATAGATCCACCTACGGGCGAGTACATCGGTATCGAACTCAACGTCGATCAAGCAACGCAAATCCTCGACTGTTCATCAATGCCCCTTTCAGCGAATAACATCGAAGTCGGCAACACGGTGATTGCCTTTTACCGCACAAGTAAGGGGGCGAAGACAGCCGACATGCTGATTGTACAAGATCCTTGCGATCCAAAGGTCATCGGTGGATTTATTAAGCAGGTCTCCGATGGTAAGGTTACAGTCCTTATCGACAAGGGAGAGTTACGCAGCTACGCTGTAGACAGCTCTTCGGCATTCACAGACTGCCAAGGTCAGCCAATAGCAATCAGTGAGGCCAACATTGAACAGCGTATTGAAGGCATGGTAACAAGCAGTAATGATGGCGGCACAATCGTCGGCGCAACGATCCTTGTCAATTGCTTGCAGACAGCACTCGTCTCTGGTCCTGTGCAGAGCAGCAATGACTCTGTCGTAACAATCACTACACCAGATGGACCTCGCGATGTGCTGCGTGCCCCGTTCAGCATCCTCGCCGATGACAGTGGTATGCTAATCGAGTGGTCAGCTCTGTTTAACGGCCGCATCGTGTGTTTGGTAATAGATGCATCGACGCAGCAGCTTCTGCGCGGCATCGTTGATGTTGCATGTAACAGCCATGCAGGACCAGACAACAACCCAACCATGGTTCTTGGTCAGCTTACTCGCGTTGCCAACGGCATGCTCGAAGTTGCAACGGCCATGGGCGATATGAAGTTTGCGATCACTCCTGCCACACAGATGATGGATGAGCAGCGCAACACGCTCGGAGCAGAAAGCATGCTGCCAGGAAGCCCGATACGCATCATGGCGCGCAATCACACGTCCGAACGCAATCCTATCGCATCTACCGTTGTATTGCTCTCAACCACAAACGTGGATGAAGGGGTTGCCGCATCATCGGAACTGGCTGTGTATCCTAACCCAGCCACAGATGTCGTGACATTCAGCTCGGCCATCCCATTCGAGACCATCACAATTACCAACATGCTCGGAGCACGTGTTGCGGAGCTTCGCGGCACGGCAACGTTCGATGTATCAACGCTTGCTGCTGGGACGTATGTTGTCAATGCTCAGCGCGGAACGCAGAGCGTTGTGACGATGATGGTGAAGCGGTGATTCGATAGGTACAAGGTACAAGGTACGGGGTACGAGGTACTAGGTACGAATGTGTCATTCCCGCGGAAGCGGGAATCTAGCTCCCGAGCGCTGAGGGCACTAGGAGCCCTGTGGCAATGCGTTCTATCTGGTTTCCCGCCACCGCGGAAAAGACGATCAGTGCCTTGTGCCTTGTACCTTGTACCTTGTACCTTGTACCTTGTACCTTGTACCTTGT
>CAZAGH010000185.1:0-1925 GCA_964484755.1 uncultured Melioribacter sp.
TACTAGGTACTAGGTACTAGGTACTAGGTACTAGGTACTAGGTACTAGGTACGGGGGTACGAGGAAGAAGTACAGGCAAATTAGCGGACAGCGGAGACTTTGCGGAACGGGCCTGTCTTGGTCAGTGAGCGCGTCCACGAAGTGCCACCGTCGGTAGTATAGACGATATGGCCGAGTTGTGGGAAGTTGCTGGTTTCGCCGCAGGATGTTGCCTACCACCCAAGCATATAGGTAGGCGGGCTCCAGACTTTGACTATCAGTGCATCCGATGAGCAGTGCTGTGACTGCTGCGAGAAGAAGGAGGGTGTTTCGCTGGGCTAAAGATAAATAGTTCAACGTGTTTGGTCTATGTACGATGTCACGCCAGGCAGTTCTGGCGGCACTATGAACAGAAGGTACCTATCACTTCTGTTCTGCTCATGGATGAGATTTAGATTGTCACAAGACTTCGTTGAACAACTCGACAACTACTTTACAGAGGGTTCTTTCTCCGAGCTATTGTTGCGCCTAAAAAAGATGCCGACTGCCGGCACAGTGATTCCCGGCTACAGCGGAATCAGGAAACTCAGAGCACCCGATTCGCTACGCAGGATCGGATCACGATACGGCTTGCGCATTATCTACCGTCATATCCCGAAAGAAGATATGATCGTGTTGTATCTTGCCTATAGAAAAAGTGATCAAACGGATATTCTCCCGCATCAGCGGGCATTGTTTTTTGATGATTACTCCGAGAAATTCCCAGGTGATGTATGGATGTAACGCCCGCGACGAACACTACCACGAAGAACGTCTACGATCGATTTGTAGACGTGCTCAAGGAAATAGAGGAGTTTCGTGAAGGTAAGCGGCAACTTGTGTCGATTGATATTATCAGTTCAGATGTGTTAACCGATGATGAAAAGTCAAGCATTTCTGCTTTGTTTGCTCGCGACAAGCCTTAGCCTCGTACCTGGTTCCGTCTCCGCTCAGATACGTCCTTCACGCACGTGGTATAACGACGTTGTGCGGTCACAACATGTGGCTGGAGTATCACCTTCTCTCCTCGGTGGCGCTGAGATCCAGCGATCATCCGGTTCGTTAGGGGGCGAGCAGGCGTGGCAGTTTCGCACGCATGTTCAGGCAGAAGTCTATCGGTTCACGGATAGCACGCGGGACGTCCAGCTTACAACCTCGATCGAGGCTCATCAGGAGCTCACAGCCAATCCGCTTAACGACATCTCGTTTAATCCACGAGCGATGCGATGGGAGGAGTTCTTCTGGTTCCATATTGGACTGCCAGACGTCTCCCTGCGTGCAGGGTTTGTGCATCGATGCAAACACGACATCGACAATCTTGGCGGGGCCGATGAGTATAACCCAACAAGCCCCTTACTTGCTGAGCAACGGACGATAATCCTAACAGGACCAACAATTGCGGCCTCGATCGCGCCCATTTCGGGGTCTGCTGGTACGTTTACACTGGCTGGCGGATTTGAGTACTTCTTGAATTCCTCTGACAATCGGACGCCACGATCCTACACAGCATCATGGAACACCATGCAAGGGGCTGGGTGGATTCGCGCACAGCATACCTATGGTCTTACGGGCGTGCTCGCGCTCACAGCCACTGCATACGTCGCAATGCCATGGTGGTCCGCACGTAATGCGTCTGATGGCCCCCTTCCCTATGAAGCCCGAGCGGAGCTCTGTCTCACTGCACGTGGATCTGCCTCACAAATCGACCTAGCCTTTGCCGCCGAACGTATGTTCGACGAAGTGGCCTATGCTCTCCCCCGGCAAACGTCGTTTACCGGCCTGTGTGTAAGGTTTAGACCTTAGAGGAGAGGGACAGAAGGGACTGGAGGGACGGTTTGTCTTTCCCGCGAAGGCGGGAAACCATTCCGTCTTTCCCGCGAAAGCGGGAAACCAGTTCGTCTTTCCCG
>CAZAGH010000186.1:0-1871 GCA_964484755.1 uncultured Melioribacter sp.
TTACCTCGTCGACCCCAAGGGGCAGGGCACAGATCGCAGGATCCCTGAAGAGGTTGTGCTATATCGGTGGAAAACGAGAAAGCATAAGTACCTTTCATTTTATGGTGATCGGCTCAATCCACATGTCTGGCGTCACATGGCTGTGGCATTGGGTCCCGATGTAGCGAAGTGGCTCACATACACGCTAGACGAGCTTAAACACTTGCGCGACGCCCAGGTAAAATCTACTCTGCCACAGCCCTTAAACATGCATGCCCTTATACATATGTGCGGGGTTGAACGATTGCAACGCATAGTAGAGCGGCACTGTAACAGTGCTGCGGAGGTCCAGTTCGGAGTGCCAGACCTCTTTCTATATGCAAAGCGCAAAGCTGATGGGGGATACAGCAGATGTCACTTTGTCGAGGTTAAGAAGCCCAAGGAGCGCCTCTCACGAGAACAAAAGGACGAGATTGCATTCATGCAATCACTTGGGTTTGATGTGAGTACGTTTGTGTTTATTGAGAGATAGTTTAGCAGTTCATTGTAGTCGCAACGGGAGATATGTAATGACAAAGCTGATTGATGATTTGAAACAGATCGACTTCTCCTTTCGCCCTGTCATTGCTCCCAAGCCCCCTGAAGAGATCGATGAAGACGATCCAATGTCTCGGTTTCAGGACGTTGCGTACTGCTCGCTGAACAGCTCCCTGCACTGGGATGGAATCTCTGTCGATGTAGATGTTAGCGACAACGGCTACAGATATGTTATCTACTCCGACGATCTAGACCTTGATGAGTTCCCTGATGGAGAAGTTGCCGAGGAAAGCGACGTGCCGCTGACGTTGGGGGAGCTTCTTTTGTTGATCGAAACTCCAATAAGGGATGAATACTGCTGGTATCACTCCCCATTCTCACTGTACTGGTTCGAGTCATTGGAAGATCGTGCAGAGCCGGCCGATGCGGTGAAAAGCGTTGAAGTATCGAGTGAGATGTATCCGGAGTTACAGAAGTTCTATGAGATTCTTGGGGTACGATTTGTTTCAATGTGCGCCGAGAGCGGCGGCACGCCGGATAAAGAAACATGGATGGAGATGGTGGAGGGGCTATTTAGAACTGGGTACTAGCAGGTCGTCAAGCAAGTAAGTGACACACAATCGGCGTACTGGGCTCATAGTGGCCACTTCGGTAATGGCGTTTTGTTTATCGTCAAGGATACTCGCTGCTCGGGTGGTGCGCTCGTGCGAACGTCTGTATATGCACGCTCGTTGATGTCATAGACATATGCGACATCAAACGTATCGCGAAACAGGAAGCGGAGTACCTTTCCGAACGGACCACCAAGAACTCGAAGTTCCATATATGCATCCACGAGGTTGTCGATGAACTCCTTCACAGCCAAGAGTCGCTGTCCTGTATCTTCGATATTCATGATCTCTTCGGGCACATCGATTCTCTTGAAGTGGTTGATGCCCAGAAAAGCTATTGCAAAGAAAGGGTGTTCAGGAATCCGCTTTTCGTGCTCAGCATACAGATGGGGGACAAAGCTCCGTCGGTCTTTCAGCTCCTGTTCTAATGCGCGTTCCCGTCGCTCCAGTTCCTGCTTAGCGATAGATTCTGCAAGCGCCTGATCAAACCCATCGCCAGCCAACAGACTGCAGGACCGTAGCCTTGAGAGCATATCTGCATCGTCGAATGCACCTGCAAGGAATGCATCGTAACGTCGCAGCGCCTTGTTGGGATTCGAGAAACCTAGTAGTGCTGGTATACGTCCCCGGGCAATCCCGTGTGCCGTCCATTCCTTCTCAAGATACTGATCAATGGTCATGTACAACCTCACCGATCGCGGCGATTCCACCAGCATGCGAACCGGCTGGTGGTCTCCGCAAGGC
>CAZAGH010000187.1:0-1870 GCA_964484755.1 uncultured Melioribacter sp.
CTGATGAGTCAGGCCATGCGTAAGCTCAACGCTGCTATCGGACGCAGCAACACAACGGTGATCTTCACGAACCAGCTTCGTTCGAAGATCGGCGTGATGTATGGCAACCCAGAAACAACAACGGGCGGTAACGCCCTCAAATACTATGCGTCACTTCGTATTGATGTGCGCCGTAAAGACGTGATCAAGGACGGACAGGACATCGTGGGCAACCGCGTACGCGCCAAGATCGTGAAGAACAAGGTGGCTCCTCCGTTCCGTGAAGCAGAGTTCGACATCATGTATAACGAAGGCATCTCGCGTCTGGGCGACATGATCGATGTGGCCGTTGAAACAGGCATCATCACCAAGTCCGGCTCGTGGTTCTCGTTCAACGAAGAACGCGTTCAGGGTCGTGACGGCATGCGCAAGCTGCTCTCGGAAAACGCTCCGCTGTATGCAGCGCTCGACGTTGCCGTGCGCGAAGCTCTCAACATCCCAGCTACTGGATCGAGCTCGAAGAAATAACGATGGGTACGATCACCACTATCCGACGTAACCGCTCGGATGGCGGCAGGTGCTCTGTATTCGTTGATGATGAGTTCCTTGCGGCATGTCCAATTGATGTTGCTCTAGCACTTGGACTCCGCAAGGGGCTTGTCATGACAGATGAGCTGGAGCGGAAACTTCGCAAGGAGGACCGCCGAATTGTGCTACGTCAAAAGTCCTACCGCTTTGCGACGTATAAGCCCCGTACCGAAAAGAATATCCTCGACTTCTTGACCAAGGCCGAGGCAACGCCCGAAGAAATTCAGAACGTGATGGAGTGGCTGCGCGAGTTTCGTCTGATCGACGATAACGCTTATGCTGCAAGGTTTCTCGAGGCATCACGCGAGCGAAAGCCCCTTTCACGCGTCATGGCACGCAGGACACTGCTCACCAAGGGCGTGCCGCAGGATATTGTAGACCGTGCCATTGAAGAGCACTACCAAGAGAATGACGCCCTCGAGGGAGCGCGTGTTGTTGCTCGCAAAAAACTCCGTATGCTCGCGTCTACCTCGCCCAAGCAGCAAGAGGAAAAGCTTGTGCGATTTCTTCAATACCGTGGATATGGGTGGGATGTGATCAAGCAACTACGTCAGGAACTGCACCAAGGAACGCTCATGCTGATCGCGCTGCTTGTTGTGATGGGATCTGTTGGTCTGTCGGCACAAGTCGACACGTCTTGCAATAAGGTGCGCCTCTCAGATGCCATCAACAAGTTCCAGCCTACAACACAGCCCGTGCTGGGTCCGGAAGGCGAGCTCTACCTCGACCGCAAGTATCATCCCGATAATCTTGGTGGTGCAAACGATCCCGACGATGTTTGGGTGTCCTACAACAAGCAGGGTCAGTGGACCAATGCGCAGCTTGCCGATATCCGCATCTTTGATACCGTGATGAAGGCCTACGCCAATGCCGAGGTGGTCTTCGGGATGACCAAGGACGGACTCCATGCTCTTGTAGCTGGACGCTTCATGAAGAACTCCTTGAAGCTCTCGTTGGCATTTCTTAATCGCACGTCGATCAAAGCCCCCTTCACCGAGGTTGGTGTTGTTGTGCCAAGTCTGAGCAAGAACTTCTTTGCGACGTTTTCGGAAGACATTGGAGCCGTGATCGTTGCACTCGAGCTAGCCGAGGGAAAGGGCGATCTTGACCTCTACGTCATAACCCTCGACGAGTGCAACGGACCATCAGAGCTCAAGCCGCTCGGAAGCGGCATCAACACGCCTGCTTTTGAGGGGGCTCCGTGGATCGCGTGCGATAACCGCACAATGTACTTTGCCTCTGCTGGACGTGAGGACCGTCGAGGCAAGGCAGACTTGTACATGACGCGCAGACTCGACGATAC
>CAZAGH010000188.1:0-1846 GCA_964484755.1 uncultured Melioribacter sp.
ACAAAGTGTACCTTGTACCTTGTACCTTGTACCTTGTACCTTGTACCTTGTACCTACTTCAAGGTATACGCCACCATCTCTTCCACATGTCCATCGCGCTTAGTGCCGAACCACTCTTGTGCAGGAGTTGCTCTGCGGACGACGGTTCCAAGTGACGGTGCGAACCAGACGTATGTAACAGCGCGTTGATCGGGGTCAACGGACTCGTTACCCTTAACGACGATCGAATACGTGATTTTGAATTCATATGCACTAACGGTTGTACCGTTGATCGTAAAGCTCTGGGACGTCATACGTTCGGCTGTCATGGTCTTAACTACCTCGTTTACCACGCCGTTATTGTTTACCTTGTCACTTGAAGACAACGAACTCGGTCTGTTGGTCGAATACGGCAATCGGATCCATACAGAGTCAAAGTAGGCATCATTCATACCGCCCTTGCGCATTTGCACATCGTTGTTTTGGTCGATGTGATAATGTGCTGTACTAGCCCCTTGCACCACCCACACACCAGACTCATCGTCAAAGGTAATGTTTGAGGCTACGACGTTCTCGATGAGTTGCTTTTCAGAACCAGCTTTCTTTGCCCCCTGTTCATCAACATCATAAGTGTTGTAAGCGTAGGTGCTGCCGGTTCCCGGAATCTTATAGGATACAGGGGTAGGGTCTGGCTCTGATGGATCCGAGCACGATGAGACAAACAATGCAACAGCGAGGATTAGGAGAAGGTGTTTCATAGGGTATGGTAAATAGTGAAAAATGAAGGGCGACCCGCGGGGTCGCCCTTGCGAAGGTTAGCTTACTTTAGTGAATAGCTCTTGAGCATTTCAACTGTGCCAGGTTCCACCTCACCATCACGTGTATTTGCTGATGTAACACGACGAATCATGGCACCCAGAGAAGGGGCATACCACAGCGTTGATGACGTCGCTGATTGATCTACAACCTGACCCAATGCCTTGATCGTGATATTGATGTTCATTGTGAGCTTTACTGTCTTGATAGACTCTGTTCCAACCGTGGCCTGATCGTCGCCGACACGATTTCGTGTGATGACCACAACAAGTTCAACAGGAATGCCGTTAAAATCCTGCGTCGACATAACAGTATCTGTCAATGCAGAACCAGTTGTGATTGGCAAACGCAGCCACTTCAAATCTCCGAGCAACTCATCTGCAGCAGCACCACCACCAATCAAAAGATCCTTGTTTGTATCGTAGCAGTAGAACGTTGTATCTGAGGTCTCCCCTACGACTGCCCAAACGCCTGTCTTTCCTTCGTATGAGACATTCGATGCAACAACACTCTCGGTAAACGCACTGTCAGTTCCGGGAATCTTGGCATCCTTATCATCTGTATCGTAGGCATCAAACGTAAAGGTGCTTCCAACACCCGGCACCTTCATCGATGGCGCTTCTGGGGTAGGCTCGGTTGTGTTCGAGCATGAGGCAATAACAAGTGCCGCAGCGACGAAAAGAAGAAGGTTCTTCATGTGATATGTTCCGTGAATGTGGTGAATATGCTTGGCGCGTCAAAATTACGGAAAGGGGCGTGACCGCTAGTCACTCGGTGTAAGTCCTGAAACGTGAGGTCCCTCGCACCTTCGGTGCTCGGGATGACGCAAGTAGAGTTGTGAGTGGAGAACAGCGAGTGGTGAGCCGATGGTCTTGCCCACTCTCCACTCTCCACTCCCCACTCTCAACTCTCCACTCTCCACTCTCCACTTTATATGCGCTGCGTCATCCCGAGTCGCGCAGCGACGAGGGACCTTGTGATCATTGCGATGAACCAGGGCGAGCTACCCTCGCCCCCTACCTACTGACAACCAACGTTGTGGACATCACAC
>CAZAGH010000189.1:0-1833 GCA_964484755.1 uncultured Melioribacter sp.
CTTGCGGTCATCCTTGTCGCGTGTGCGAAGGAGGCCGAGAAACCTGTAGATACCGCCGATAGTGCAGTTACGCCAGCGGCGGGCTACAGCTATAGTCCACAACCTGTTTCCGGCAGCGAGACTGCTACTGAGACGCTCAGTAAAGAGGACAGCCTACGACTTCGTAATCGCGAGATCCTAGATTCTATCCACGGGGAGCTTTACAACTTCGTTTATCCGGTTGACACGATTCCAGACAATACTGGTATCGGGGGTAAAGGGACCATCATCACATGGTGGCCCGACAACATTCATCTCGTCAAACGTAGGAACGACACGCTTGTGTTAGCCACATTCGAGAGAGACTACGAGATGGACGTGCATGCAAGTCCTGCATACATGGACCTCGTTGCCGCATCACTGAAGAATGGGAAGTTTCGCATCATCGATCGGAAGAACAACATATCACTTGGTGAATGGGGCAAGCTCCCTGCTGTAGGTGATTTCCGTATTAACCAATCAGCTGAGGCACCGATGTATGGCGAGCCTGTTGGTACTGGGTTTCGTCGTTTTGGCCGGGACACATGGGGCTGGATCTTATCTAGTCCATGGAGCGGCCAGGGCTTCAGTCTGAACAGCAACACGATCTATGCCCTCATCGGTAGTAAAATCCAGCATCTCGGTGTGTACCAAGCAGCCGAAGACAACAGTGGCGCGTATGATGGTGGCCCTGGTAGTGTGTTTCACAGCTACTACTCGACGGTCTACCCACTCGACGACCAGCACCCAACGGTGTCCGATCTTGCCATCATTTGGTACCACAACTTTTCCGGTATCGACAGCAATCAGCGGATAACCATACACCGCTATCAGCCAGGCAAGGGATACGACTTCTCGTCACTTCCGTACAGACGATGCGCTCACGACACAAACTATCGCATGGTGGAGTTGTGATGTGAGCATCAGCATTTGGTATGTACCGCAACACAACAACGTAACAACCGACTCGCTCTAGGCAAGGCCACGACAATGAACGTTAAGCAAAAGCTAGATATCGAGCGTAAGGCGCTTATTGACACCGGCCTACGACACAACCCGCTGCTTCATTTTAAGATACCCGCTGCCAAGGGCGTTATCATCACGGACATTAATGCATCTGATGTGTTCACGGCGTTGGTGGGCGAAGAAAAGTCAATACCAATCGTGCCGGAGGGCTACCGTGGGAGCAGACTTGTATTACGCACACCTTACGAGGAATCGATCTTACAGAAGCGATTGTTCAAGACACAATACGATGCCCGAACCTACCTCGAGGAACGAGGGATCAATGTGTTGTACATCGCCGTCGGTATGCTCCATTGGTTTGAGTCGAAAACTAGCGATGTGGAGTTACGTGCACCTCTCATCTTAATTCCGGTCGTACTATCACGAACACCCAAGACTGAGACTTACACGATCACATATTCCAATGAAGAGATTGAACAGAATCTTGCACTCGCAACGCGCCTGCAGGAATTCGGCATTCACCTTCCGCAGATGCCTACTGCTGATGAGCTTGATATCGACGCCTATTTCGAGGAGATTCATGCGGCCGTTCGAGATCAGTCGCGTTGGTCAGTAAACAGCAGCGAACTAGCGCTCAGCCTCTTTTCGTTCTCCAATACGTTTATGTATCGAGACCTGCAGCCTGAGAATTGGTGTACCCAAGAAAACCCAGAAGGCTCACCACTGATTTCAGGACTGCTGGTCAATGGATTCCGCGATAACCTGCCAACGATCTCCGAAGATGAGTACCTTGACAAGTACACCGCACCCGACAAACTCAGTCAGGTCGTTGATTCCGACAGTAGCCAG
>CAZAGH010000190.1:0-1814 GCA_964484755.1 uncultured Melioribacter sp.
GTGAACCAGTTACAACGTACGAGGCGATCTCGAAGACCTGGATCTTGCAGTGAACCTCGTTAGTCTTTTGTTTCCATAATACGTTTCAGTTCATCTACAGTTTTGTAGGTGCTATACACAACAACCTGATCCATCTGTCCTATCAGGCCGGGGTGAATTGTCGTTGAAGGCAGATTGCCAAACGTGAACTGTTCCTGATTTGTGATTGGATTGGATGCTACTGGAATACTCATTGTAGTTACACCATTCATTGTCGCATATCCCGTACCGTCGTTCCCAACGGCGAATCCAATCCAGAACCATCGGTCCCGGGGAATAGCACCGGCCGCTATCTCTGTTCTACTTATCTGACCCCACGAGTTCGTTACCCATATGAATACGAGCCTGTTGTTCTCGAGAACTACATAGTATCCATCGCCCGTGGGGTGGGGTGTTTTGCCAAATACAAGGTTCACCGAGGTATTCGTTGCCGGTATCTTCAACCACATCCCCATCGTGACGGGCTTGTAATTCATCTTCGCGCCATCGACTGTGCTGATACCATCCCACCCGGTTAGCTGCACTGCCTCATTCGGTCTGCCGAATCTGTCAGGTACAAATCGCAGGTCCTTCCCAGTTTCACGCGTTGGACGGTAATTCGGTGATCGATCCTCAATACTACCATCCAGTGGCAGGTAAATTTCAAGGTTCGCTAAAGGAAGCAGCGACGAAAGACCTAAGGAAACATCCTTCACCGTTAGTACATCCGGTATTGCATCTACTATGAACGTCCGCGATTGAAGGCCAGTTCTGTCAACGCTCATTCGATGTTGCCCCTCAGGTACGTTTCGCAGCAGATACACGCCTCGCTCATCTGTGGTGTCGATAAGGCCTAATGCATCTATATGCACAATGGCTTCAGACACTGGCTCACCTTTCGACGTGACCTTGCCCGTTATAGAGCCCTTTGATGGATCTTGCGGATATGTGGTGATCGTCACCTTGGTTATCACATCTAACTCAGCATGCACACGACTCTTTCCATAGAGCACGTCGTTTGATACACTAATCAACAAGGAGTCATAGATAACATCCGTCAGCAAGAAGTAGCCGTCTTGAGTCGTTACTTCGGTAGTTGTCTTTGGAACCGTGGTAACCTCAGCGCCAGCAACTGGATTGCCGCGCTCATCGACGACACGTCCAGAAATCACACCTTTACCCGCTGATCCGGAACGTAAAACCATATCCGCAGTTGTTGTCGTACTCGAGTGCACCCGCAGAGGCATCGTTGCATATCCTACAAACACACTGTCACTGTAGTGCGCCTTCAAGATGTATTCACCAGGTACAACATTGTCAATCAGGTACACTCCACCGCCACCTGTTACTGCCAGCCCCGTGCCCGGGATTGAATATACTTGGACATTCGGAAGGGGGCTCATTGTTCGCGGGTCCTTCACCACACCCTGGATCATTCCCAATGAAGGGCCGATCATACTGTCGGTACTGCACCCCATGACGATGAGTGCCAATGCTAGAACCGTCGGTAGCATCCTCATGACATTACCTCACCACGTTGATGGTTGTTACCGACCGCAGGCCGTCGATATCAACGACGAGTTGATACACGCCAGATGCGACAGCCGTGCCGACATCATCCGTACTAGCCCAGTTCAACTCTAGTAGCTCCAGTGTCGCATCCTCATCGTAGAGAACCTTTACGAGGGCCCCATTGATGTCAACGATCTCAACACGTACATGCTTACCCTGCATATCACGTAGATCGATCTTGATCGTTGTTCTATCACGCACCGGATTCGGAGAGATGCTACAGC
>CAZAGH010000191.1:0-245 GCA_964484755.1 uncultured Melioribacter sp.
CCAAACCCACTTATCAGCATCCCAGGTTTTAATTTCTGATTTATCTTTTGTGCCTCCAAAAAACCCTCTTACTCGGGACTCCGACCAGTTCTTTAGAAACTCTTCTTGATTATTTGATGAAGAAGCTATTCCGTAAAAATCTGCCGATCCCTCGGTAAACAAGAATGGAAGCGCACTTCTCTTATAGCTACCTGATTTCCATTCGATCAAAAATGATTGCACCACGTGTGTGTATTCATGTCCAG
>CAZAGH010000191.1:255-1813 GCA_964484755.1 uncultured Melioribacter sp.
CTTTTGCACTCCAATGAAATCGATGGACCCCCTGCTTGCAAGGCATCCCCAAAAGAAGGGATCAGTTCCATTATGAAGAGTTGCGGCACCTTGATTGCAATCTGCGCCATTTGCTTTATACCCAGACTCCCCTCCCATATCTTTTGGATTTAAACCAAATTGTTTCCATTGGTTTTCCATCCACGCATATTCATCTGAATAAGAGAGGGCAGCAACTATGGGCTTTGATGGTGAATAAATGTCATCCCAAAAAGCGACAGAACGAGTTAGAGATTGTATGTATTCATTTGCCCGAGACTTGTCCGTTTTATCTCCTGTGCGTAGCTCAATCTTCGCCTTCGGAGTAGTTGCTTCCAACATGCGCTTATTGAAGGATTGCCATGCCACCTTTAGAGCTAATTCGTTGTTGGCATCATTCATTGTTAAAAATTGTGGAATTGTTTCTTGAGTTGGGGTTGGAGATGGAGTTGGTGTTGGGTTCGGTGTAGGAGACTGGGTTTGAATTGGTGATGGATTAGGAGCCGGATTATCACTTTTGCCTGAAGCTGAATTTGATGAAGTCTTGTTCTTCATCCAGACCGATTTCTTACCTTGCTTTTTACAAATCAGAGTCTGGCTGCCAACCTTCTTTGTCTTTCCAAGAGTGGGACAAGAATCTCCGACCTTGATGGCCGCATTACTGAATGGAGAAACCAAAGACAGGATTAACCCAAACATTCCAACTAAGACAAGTCTTCTGAACACTCTCTAATTCTCCGATTAATGCCGAAATTAAGCAATCATCTCCGAGCGCTCAGGATGTCTGTACGCCCGCGATATTTCTCCAAAATTCGCCCGTAATTCTTCTTGGAATTCTTCTCACGATAATCCGAATCAGCATCGTGATATCCGTGATGACGCCCCTGAATTAGCGGCAACTCCATCTGCCATAACTTTCCGCCCGCCGCACGAATCGCAAGTGACATCTCGATATCCGCGTTTCGATAGTAAGTCGCAGATGAATTAGCACCGCCTGCTTTTAAAGCAAACTCGCGATCCATGGCAAAGAAATAACTAAACAAAACATCCACTTCACCTTCGCCGCGGTCATCAACGCTGCGCCACTCATCTTCAATGTTCATCAATCCACCGCGCCAACCAACACCTTGATATCCCTCATCTAATTTCTCAACCACTGGTGCAATCGCATCGCCGGTGAAATTGGTTGATGGATCCATAATCACTACATACTTTTCAGTGACTGTATTTAGGAAATGATTTACCGAATGGCCCCAACCCAATTTGTTTTTCTGCCAGGTAACACTCTCTGCAGGAAACATTTCCTGCATCGCTTGGTTTTCTTTACCTGAAGCAAAGATTGAAATTGGAGTTTGAGTATGCGCGCGGATAGACGCGACGCATTGCGCAAAATCTTCTAAGAAATTATCTGCAATTAAACAGATGCGAATTGATCCAGCCATAGCTGGCCCTTAATTAACGGGTTTCGCGGTGAAGAGTTGAAGCCTTGCAACGTGGGCAGAACTTCTTGAGTTCCATACGATCTGGATCGTTGCGGCGG
>CAZAGH010000192.1:0-1797 GCA_964484755.1 uncultured Melioribacter sp.
GCGCCGGCGTCCGATGTTGCGCGGGACGAGGACTTCTGGATGACGGTGCAGCAGGCATTCGATGTTGACCGCTCGATCATCAATCTGAATAACGGCGGCGTGTCCCCCTCGCCCCGTACCGTTCAGCAGGCGTTTAGGCGCTATACCGAGCAGGCTAACAATATGCCTGCCTATGAGATGTGGCGTCACCAAGAGCCTCAGGTTGAGACAATTCGCGAAGGTCTGGCAGAGATCTTTGCTGTAAGCCCAGAGGAGATCGCGATCACCCGCAATGCCAGTGAGGCGTTGCAGACGTTGCAGCTTGGGGTGCCCCTTGAAAAGGGCGATGAAGTGCTCACCACCACGCACGATTACCCGCGCATGCTAACCACGTGGGATCAGCGCGTACGGCGCGATGGCATCGTACTCAAGAAGGTGCCTATTCCAACGCCCCTGATGAATAGACGCGATGTGGTCGACGCAATCGAGCGCGCGATTACACCACGAACAAAGGTGATCCACATATCCCATGTTGTCTTTCTGACCGGACAGATTCTTCCGGTACGTGAGATATGTCGTCTGGCCGCATCACGAGGCATTCGGTGCTTTGTCGACGGTGCACATGCGTTCTCGCACTTTCCGCATACGCAGAAAGATCTCGAGTGTGAGTACTACGGCACAGCCCTGCACAAGTGGTTCCTGGGCCCAATTGGCACAGGCATGTTATACGTCAAGAAAGACCGCATCGCCGATATCTGGCCGCTCATGGCAGCACCGAAGGAGATGGATTCCAACATCCGCAAGTTTGAAGAGATTGGAACCCATCCTGCTGCAATGCACAATGCGCTCATGGAATCGGTACACTTTCACCGTGCACTTGGTAGCGAGCGCAAGGCCGCGCGCTTGCGTTATCTGCATACGGTGTGGACGGATCAGCTTGAGCGGTACGAGAACGTGAAGTTCTTGACGAATATCAAGGATGACGAAAACCAATGCGGACTTCGACTCGTGCATATAGAGGGAACAGATCCCGGTAAAGTGTCGTCCTACCTACTCGACAAGCACAGGATCTTCACTGTTTCTATCGGACACGAAGACTTCAAGGGGCTCCGTGTAGCCCCCTCCGTATACACTACTGTAGCCGAGATGGAGCGATTTGCGCAAGCAATGTCCATCATCGCCCGTGGCGAAGCGGGTTTGGCCGTGCTAGTTGACGCAAAGGGCTGATTCTTCCTCGAACTCTTCATCGTCTTCGTCGAGTGATACTGCGTTGGGGCGAAACACTTGCTCCAACTCCTGCTCAAGTGTGCGTGATCCATGATAGCGGTCTTGGTCGCGAACGAAGCTTGCCATGATCTCGATATGCCATGGTGGCAATAGCGTTACATGCACGCCATTCTCCCACGTGAACCGTTTCATCGCAGCATCGCTTGTGATCACCGTCTGCTGCAGGTTTGAGACCAAGGCATCGATGAGCTCGTGAAGGTTCTTAACAGTGGCTACCGAAACAAGGATATGCACGTGGTCGTGCTGCACCGCAGTTGCATGCAAGGTGGCATTCCGCCCCTTAAGTGTGTGCTCGGCTACCTTCGATAGAGAGTCCAATAGATCCTTTGATAGGCGAAACTCTCCTGAGGGAATCAGAATCAGGTGCATACCTGCTGTTAGGTCGTTTGTCATGGTGGAAGTCCTTGTATGTGATTGAGTGTAACGTGGCCTGCTATTCTCTGTTCCGTTGGGGTGGCCAAACGTGACACTTCCTCTGCAATCCTTATTTGGACTTAATCCAAATAAAGATTAATTTCGGACTAAATCAGT
>CAZAGH010000193.1:0-1789 GCA_964484755.1 uncultured Melioribacter sp.
CTGACGTGTGCCAGAGTGGATTGCCGAAGGAGGTCTTGAGAACCTCCCCACCAGCGACGAGAGCAAAGCCCCCGTCGACTGGTACGATCGAAAGATCGTTGATGGAGATGGTTGATATCATCGGGCTGCCCTTAGTCGCGTAGAAGCGAAAAGAGTGAATTGCCCTTTGAGCCGACCTTGTGCCCCTTGGCATCGCGGGTCTCGTCGAGCTTCTTGTCATACTGGCCAACCTTGTGGCCCTTTGAATCGAAGAGAACCGTGCGGCTTCCCTCTTCCTTTGAGCGGGCAATCACTTTGCCCTTCTCATCTTTATACTCAAACATCGTTCTGCCTCCAGACGATACATGAAGAAAAACGTCATCTCTCACAGAAGCAAAAGTCCTGGCTATGGCGACGTAATTTGTCGCCGTTCGCAATCGCGATTTTTTGAAGAACGACACATAGTGTCGCCATTGATTGTATACTACGTGATTGTATCTTCGGTCCATGCAGAATGTTCTTACCTACGCAGAGCTGAAAGCCTACCAGCGCCAAGAGCGCGACTCCTGGCCTAATGCAACCTCCGTTCGCACGCACCGCGCTCTCAGCTGGCTAAACAGAGCAGAGCAAGAAACTGCAGATCCAGACGCAGCATTTGTGTTTCTGTGGATGTCGTTTAACGCACTCTACGCGCGTATCATCGAAGAGGATTCCTCGGCAACAGAACGCGAGAAGTATGCACTGTTCATCAGGCAGCTGCTCATCAGTGACTACGAAAAGCGCATTGACGATCTGCTTTTCAATCAGTTCTCAGATTCAATGACGTCACTCGTTGAGAACCGCTATGTCTTTCATGATTATTGGCAACGACTGCTCTACCCCGAGAACAACATCGACTGGGAACAAAAGCTGAATGCTTCGATCAACAGCGCCAGCTATGCCGTCCGCGAGCGAAAGACAGAGAAATTTCTGTTGACCATCTTGTCGAGAATTCAAGTCCTGCGTAACCAGGTTATGCACGGAGCATCAACGTGGAGCGGGGGTAAGAACAGACAACAGATTCAGGATGCAGCCGCCGTGCTGCGACAGTTCGTGCCGATCACCATCTACATCATGATGAACGATCCAACACAGGAATGGGGCGATCCGCTGTATCCGGTGCAGCATGACGATAACTAGGTACAAGGTACAAGGTACGGGGGTACTGATTAGAGATTCAAGAGTTTTTGGGCGCGGGAGTGTACGTCGTCGATGAGGCGCTGAGGTTTAACAACCTTGAGATGTGGAGCCCAGTGAAGAACCCATGAGACAAGTTCGGGGCTTACGCCGGCCTTCATCTCGATGCGAAGTGTGCCGTCTTTACGTTTGCGGATTTTTTGAGATGGATGCCAGTAGCTGGACATAAAAAAGTCGGCATGCTGTGGCGTCACCATATCAATCTCAATGTCAGCGCATTCGCGTTGTGGATCTTCCCAGAGTCCAAATCGTGTGGACATAAACTTGTCGAGATCAAACACTGGGGTCTTAGGGGGCTTAACAGGTGCATCGTACATTAGCCTGATCTTATCGATCGCATACACGCTGTAATTCTGATGCTTATCACTCCAAGCAGCAATGTAGAGTCGGCCTAGGTATGGAATCACACGGTACGGAAACATCAGCTGCGAGGTAGACTGCTCGCCATAGATCACCTTTATCCACTGCTTCTGCGCAACACTTGCCACGACACCGGTGAGAATGTCTTTGTCGATGGTTCCCGAATAATGTCCCAGTCCGATCGATGCCAACAACGTGTCTGTAAGATCTACAT
>CAZAGH010000194.1:0-1698 GCA_964484755.1 uncultured Melioribacter sp.
TGCGTTGCAGATTCTAAATGCCGTGGTGAGGCCTGAACTTGTTTGTTGATCTATTCGTCAGCTGTGTACACCATAACTCAAGGAGTACATATGACTACGCGCAATGCTATTGGGATCGATGCCGCTCGTGCTGGTGAGCTCGCATATTCACTGAATACTCTTCTTGCGAACTACGCGGTGTTCTATCAAAACGTTCGCGGGTTTCACTGGAACATTCGCGGTGAGAAGTTCTTCGAACTGCATCTCAAGTTCGAGGAGTTGTACACTGATCTGCAGCTTAAGATCGACGAGATCGCCGAGCGTGTCCTCACACTGGGTGGTATGCCACTGCATACATTCACCGGATTTACAGAACATGCAACGATTCATGCAGTTGCTAACGTGTCCGATGGACGCTCGGCAGTGATGAACATCGTTGATTCGCTCAAGGTTGTAATCCAGATCCAGCGGAGTCTTCTTACGTTATCTTCTGATGCCGATGATGAAGGTACGAATGCGCTGATGAGCGACTACATTCGCGCTCAGGAGAAACTTATCTGGATGTACTCGGCTTATCTGGGTTAGGAATGTGTTCGCCCCCTAGTCAGCAAAGCGACGCAAGTATGACGAGATGGGTTGTTCGACTACGCGATATACACCATAGGCAAGCAATGTGAACAGCACATAACTGATTCCTGCTGCCACGACAAAATGTATGCCTTGTGCTTCGAGGGTGCGCTGCGTGAACATGCCGATGTTCTTGATCGCACCAACAGGGAGGAATTGGATGAGGTAGAGAGCAAACGAGCATTCGCCTAGGCGTAGCATTGTGGATGTCGAGAGAAAGCGTGCCACATAGCCACCAGCGTGAAGACCGTAGAAGATGATCGCAGAGGCGATAGCTATTCCACGAAAACCTAGTGTGCCAAGAAGCTCGTGGCCAGCGATGCGCGGTCCACCGTGTGCGATGATCAGGTTGATGCAGATCACGTACAGCAGTACTCCCCCAAGCACGACGAGGTCGCCGCTGTGCTTGCCCCTTGCCAGATACGTGCGAGCTACAATTGCCGCAAACATTCCACTGGCAAAGTCTGGGACTCTGCCAAGAACGGTAAATGTCCAGGCTTCGTTGTCTCGAATGCCCGTCAGCATTTCAAGAGCATTGATGTAGAATGTTGTTGAGGTTGTTGAGACAAACATCGTCGTAATCCATGCACCAACGACCATCAGCAGGACTGGCTGAAGCTCCTTTAAGCGTATCTGCAGCTTCGTAAAAAGCGTTATCAGAAAAGGGGCTAGGAGGTAGTAGTTCTCTTCAAGTGTAAGCGTCCACATCGGACTATTGATTGTAAAGCGAAACGAGGGTACCCATGAATGTAGAAGGGCCAGGTGCAAAGCGATATCCGTCCACTGATACCGTCCAAACTGCGTTAGCACCGAGATCAGAATGATGACTGTTGTCAGGGGGTAGATGCGCACGAGCCTTCGTTTGATGTAACGTCCCCAACTGAAAGAACGATCAAGAAGCGCATCTGCGTAGCGCCATGTGAACAGATATCCCGACAGTGCAAAGAACATGCTCACGCCAGTCCAACCATACTCAAGTGTGTCTGGAATCTCATGACGGTGTGACTCAATCATGTGACCAAGAAAGACGATGCCTGCCGCAATTGCGCGGATGCCTGTGAGAGCTGGGATGTTCATCAAGGGGCGAAACTA
>CAZAGH010000195.1:0-1692 GCA_964484755.1 uncultured Melioribacter sp.
ATGCGCCAAGCGTCATCCCGAGAAGCGAAGCGACGAGGGACCTTGTGAATGGTGCATCTCATTTGGGCACCCGCTTTCGCGAATGCGACGAGGATGGGCACCCGCTTCCGCGGGTGCGACGTTCACGATGTAACGCAATCGTAATTTCGCAGCCGGTGCGACGATTGTGATGTTTGCACAATATCGACAACCACTAAACTCATATAACATGTTCGAAACGCCACGTAAGATCAACGTTCTCTTTCTATGCACAGGTAACTCGTGTCGGTCGCAGATGGCGGAGGGGTGGGCGCGAAAGCTACTCTCTGATAATTGCGTAGCCTATTCAGCAGGGATTGTTGCGCATGGCATCAATCCCATGGCTGCAAGGGTGATGTCGGAGGTTGGCGTGGATATCACAACGCAGCTCTCGCAGACAATAGAGCAATTGCCAGTGATCGCGTGGGACATGGTGATAACCGTCTGTGATAATGCCCGTGAGCAGTGTCCATATTTGCCGGGTGTAGCAGTTACGATCCATCACAGTTTTGATGATCCGCCGGCTCTTGCCAAGGGGCTCACCGAGGAAGAATCGCTCAAGGTGTATCGTCGCGTTCGCGATGAGATTCGCGAATTTGTGTCAGCACTTCCACAGTATCTCAAGCCAATACAGCAGCTCGTGTAAATGAACATCCTTGATCGGTATCTCACAGTCTGGATACTCCTTGCAATGCTTGTTGGCGTTGCACTTGGTGTGCTCGTTCCAGCCGTACCTGAAGCGCTCTCATCAATGCAAACCGGCAGTACCAATATCCCTCTGGCAGTTGGCTTGATTCTGATGATGTTCCCGCCCCTTGCCAAGGTGCGCTATGAGAGCATCGGTGCTGCGTTCGATAACAAGCGTGTACTTGGTCTATCGTTTGTTCTTAACTGGATCGTTGGTCCATCCGTGATGACGATCCTTGCGCTGCTCATGCTGCCGAATAACCCGGAGTACATTCAGGGACTCATGCTCATCGGCATCGCGCCGTGCATAGCCATGGTTGTTGTCTGGAACGATCTTGCCCATGGACACCGCGAATACGCCGCTGGACTGGTTGCGTTCAACTCCTTGTTCCAAGTTCTCTTCTTCAGCCTCTACGCATGGTTCCTACTCACATGGCTCGCACCGCGCGTGGGCATGCCCGCTGGCACCGTCACGATTGGCATGGGTGATGTTGCGCAGAGCGTGTTCATCTATCTTGGCATACCACTCATCGCAGGATACGTCACGCGTAAGGTGCTCATCGCCATGAAAGGGGCTGAATGGTACGAGCAAGAGTTTGCCTCACGCATCGGACGTCTCACCCTCACAGCACTGCTTGGTACGATCATCATCATGTTTAGCCTCAAGGCCGAAAGTATTGTTGCATTGCCACTCGACGTACTCAAAGTAGCGGCGCCACTCTTGGCGTTCTTCCTCATCATGTTCTTCGTTGGCTGGTACGCCAGCAAGGCCATCGGAGCCGACTACGCGCGCACGGCAACTCTTGCTTTCACTGCGGCATCCAACAACTTCGAACTTGCCATCGCCGTCTCCATTGCCATGTACGGCGTTGCCTCACCCCAGGCCTTTGCCGCAGTAATCGGTCCACTTATCGAAGTGCCGGTAATGCTGGCCTTGGTAAAGTTTGCGCTGAAAAAGAGATAGGATAGGTACTAGGTACAAGGTAC
>CAZAGH010000196.1:0-1692 GCA_964484755.1 uncultured Melioribacter sp.
CCCGTCTTCTCGCCAATGGCCGCCTCGACAAGGGCTGGGCCGGCAAGGAAGACGCTACCAGTACCGTTAACGATGATGGCCTCGTCGGACATGATCGGCAGGTACGCGCCACCGGCAACGCATGGACCCATGATCGCTGCGATCTGCGGGATACCCATGGCGCTCATCATGGCGTTATTGCGGAACTGACGTCCGAAGTGTTCTTTATCGGGAAAGATCTCATCCTGCATCGGCAGGAACACCCCTGCTGAGTCTACCAAGTAGACGATCGGGATCCGATTTTCCATGGCGATCTCTTGGGCGCGCATGTTCTTTTTTGCCGTCATCGGAAACCACGCGCCGGCCTTGACGGTGGCATCATTAGCCACGATCATGCACTCGCGTCCGTGGATCATGCCGATGCCGGTTACGACACCAGCAGATGGACAGCCCCCTTCCTCCTCATACATCCCGTGGGCTGTAAGGAGTCCGACCTCGAGGAACGCGCTGTCCTCGTCGATCAAAAGCGCAATGCGCTCACGGGCTGTGAGCTTCCCCTTTGCCTTGTGTCGCTCGATCGACTTCTTGCCACCGCCAAGCATCACTGCCTGCGAGATGCCGTCGATGATGCGATACGTCTGCTTATTCGCATCGGCATTTGCTTCGAAATTTAGATCGTGCGTAAGTGCTGAACCAATGATCGTTGCCATACGAAGTGTGTTGCGCAAGTGTCTACAAAAAAGGCGCTCCGTTGCGGGAAGCGCCTTGTGGTTTGCGTATCGAGGGAGAGCTTACTTTCCAGCAGGAGCTGCTGGTTGTGCTGGCGATTGTTGAGCTGGTGCTGGTTGCGCTGCTGGAGCTGCCTGACGTGCCGGAGCCGGCATTGCTGGCATTGGCGCGCCTTGTGTTGTAGGCTGACGTGTCGAACCAACTGCTGCTTCTTCGAGGAAGAAGGCATTGACAAGGATGGCGATCAGCGCGATCGAACCAAGCAGGATCATCGTTGCGCTCTGCAGGACGTTGCGTGACTGACGCACACCAAAGAGGTTGGTCATTTGTCCACCAAGACCTGCCATGCCTGAGATCATGTCCGACTTACCTGGCTGAATGATCACGGCCAAGATGAGCAGAACCGAAGCGATGAGTGCGAGCACTGTAAAGAGCGTATCCATAGGAGTCGTAAAGGTTTAACAAGGACCGCAAATATAGCACGCAGGCGTCTTACTGACAACCAAGCCCTAAGCAAAGGGGCTTATCAAACCCCAGCTGGTTTTCGCTGAACCAGACCAGGAAGACGTCGTAGCGTTCTTCATTCTTTTTGAAGTAAGCGTTCATCTCTCGTGGATCGCCGTAGGAGTATAGCCACCAGAGGTATTCCTTGAGCCTGCCCTGCTTCTGAAGGTAGATGCTCCAGCGTAATAGGTCATTCACATGCAGGGAGTCGTTGCCCGACGAGACCCATGCTCGTGTAAACCTGTAGCGCAGGTCTACAAGCTTCTCAATCGAGAATCGCTTGATCACGGAGTCCTTCACAATGAACGGCTGAGATGCTTGAGCGATGGTGAACTCGAATGCCGTAGCAAAGTTCATCACGTCGGGGCCGCGCCTGTCGGGAATCTCAAGTGTTGCCTCTGAGCAGAAGTTGATCGGGTCGAGCGTGTCGCCAATGCGCATCGACAGATTCCACATATCGAATACCAGCTTTGAGATCTC
>CAZAGH010000197.1:0-1626 GCA_964484755.1 uncultured Melioribacter sp.
CGCATCACGAATGAAAATGGAACAGGTTCGCGCAATCTTGATCTGCCCAACGGTGGTTCATCGATTGTGATTGGCAACATATTTCATAAGGGTGCAAACGCTGAGAATGGAAACTTTATTGGGTACGGACTCGAGGGTATGAGCGACACGGTCGACAACTCGTTGTACCTCTCGCACAACACGTTCGTTAGCGAACGTGGCGCAGCAACACTTGTGCGCATGGATACCAACACCGTTTCATATAGACTCGTAAATAACATTATTGCTGGTCCTATCGTCCTTCAAGTTGGATCTCCGCGCGGGCAGCAGGTAAATGCGAACTATATCGGTACAATTGACAGTGCTAAGTTCCAAGATCCCGCCACCTACAACTACCGTCCACTCCCAGATTCTCCTGTCAGGGGGCTAGCACAAGACCCTGGCTCTGCACAATACTATGTTGCAGGAGTTGCGCAGGAACGTCCACTCGGCGCATTGCTCCACTACATCCACCCATGCGAAGAACGACTCCGACTAGGAACAGAGGATGCCGGTGCGTACGAGTACGAAAACATCACAGGTGTTAACGACGATGCAACAGAGATGGAGCTACACCCAAACCCAACATCGTCGATGGTAAATATCGGTAGTAATGACAGACCCGTCAGTGTGTATTCGCAACATGGCACATGCATGTTGCGTGACGTACACGAATCGACAATCGACGTTTCAACCTTTCCAGCCGGACTCTACTTTGTCGTTAAGGGTTCGCAGGTGCAGAAGTTGATTGTTCAGCACTAAGTGCTGTTACCAGATAACCTGATACTGCATCACCACTTGGGTTTTGCGAGCCCCCTGCACAAGCTGTCCGTAGGAGGATTCTTGAGTGGAGATCCCATAGGTGGGCCGGCTCTGGATGTCGAGTGTGAGGCGACTTTTGATGCCATCAAGTAGCAGCGAACACCCTACATTGTAGATGTCGGTCAGGCGTCCGTCAAGCCTGTCGTACCATGATAACGTGGTAGCTACATAGGGCATAATGCCTGCATCACCGACAACCTTGGGCAAGTACACACCTACATGCGAGTACACAACCTGACCGGTACCAAACATCGGAAATGCATTGCCGAATGAAGGGCCAAATGCGGTAAGAGGCTTGATCTGCGTACTATCAAGTCCGGTCTGATTCGCAGTACCAGGATTCATCACGCCATTGTATCGCAGGTAATTGCGGCCGTAGTTGTTATTGAAGAACCCCACGTATGCGCTCAGCGATGTTCCGTCTCGTGCGATGGGGGCATCATACATCGACTCAACTGCCATCAGGAGCAGATCTTCGTAGAGTGTGTCTGCGCCAAGCGTGCGCCACATTGCACGTGGTTGGTGCATAAAGCCAGCGGCAATGTTGAAGATGTTCCGCTGACCATAGTACGTGCCCGCCATGTTCGATACTTGATGGGGCTCGTGGTCCCGAAACTGGTAGATCACGTATGCCTGACGCTGCAAGCTGTGTCCAACTTGAGCAAACGTGGCCGATGAGCCAAGGGGCTGCAGTGGCGCACCATTTGTTGTGACCGGGAATGGATCAGAAAGCGCTACACGATAATCAACTGGACCAATCTGTCCGCGCGCCGTAAGACTGAGCTT
>CAZAGH010000198.1:0-1599 GCA_964484755.1 uncultured Melioribacter sp.
TGCCCCTGCGGCAGCGGCAAGAAGTACAAGAAGTGCTGCGGCCAGTGAGGTGAGGGGCGGGTAGGCCAAACCATCATCAATCAAACTTGCGCGAACCTCACCAGGATCTTCGAGTCGATCGATGAAGCCGTTCCATCGACCTCGTCCGCACTCGAAATGCGTTCCCTGCCCCGTTTCCCTCGTTGCCACTTCCAAACCGGTACCACTCGCCTTCCGGGGTGGGTTTGTAGCAGGAAACCTCAAGGAAAAGAGCTCGTGGTCCAAGCGGTGCTCTTGATCGTTCATCTGAACCAGACCAGGTAATATTCCACGGGTTAGAAACAAAGCCGGACAAGAAGGGCGAGGACCGCACCTTGATTCGACGCGCCATGCCTCCAGTGATCACCCACACCGACCTCGCCATTCCGATCCTGCCAGCCCGTTCGATGGAGGCGACTGTCGCGTTTTACCGGCGGCTGGGTTTCGCCGTCAGGGTGGCGTCGCCCACCGGAGACTACGCCATTGCCGTTCGTGGGACGCTGGAGATCCACTTCTTCCTGCACAAGGCGCTCGTCCCGCGGGAGTCGGCGTTCGGCTGTTACTTCCGGGTCCACGATGTCGACACCCTGTTCGAGGCCTTCGCCGCCGTCGGATTGCCCCACGACGGCATACCGCGTCTCACGCCTCCTGAAGACAAACCTTGGGGAATGCGGGAGTTCGCCCTGGTGGACGAGAACGGCACGCTGATTCGGATCGGTCAGGAACGGTGATAGATTCTCGCCGCCAGGCCGAATACCCCCTCCCCACCGGTGGGGGCGAAAGGAACTGCCGCCCATCAACCGGGATTTCGGCCGAGGCCGTCCGAGTGCGGCGAAGAATTTTCGGCAGGGAAAAGCAGAAGCGGGGAGCATGCACCCTCTGCGGCACTGGACCTCTGATCCAACGCCGTCGCGGCCGAAAAGGCCCGACGCCCTCAGACAGCCTGAGCGACAGCACATCCACTGGCCCACGCCCACGGGAAATTGTAGCCGCTGGGCCAATCGGTCACATCCACCACTTCACCGACGAAGAATACCCCTTCACTTTCCGGCACTCCATGGTCTTGGGTGAAAGCGCCGCGGTGTCCACTCCGCCCACCGTCGCCTCCGCCTTTGGATACCCCTCGTCACCGTCCAGTTGGAGTTCCCAGTCCGAGAGTTGCACAGCCAAGGTTGCGATCTCCCGCTGCGGCAATTAGGCCAAGGGCAGCGGAGGTGCGTTCAGCCCCAGCCACGCCTGGACGAAGCCCTCTCCAAGGCCCAGCCCGTGCGGGCCGTCCCCCGCGTCGGCCGCAACGACCTCTGCCCCTGCGGCAGCGGCAAGAAGTACAAGAAGTGCTGCGGCCAGTGAGGTGAGGCTCGAGGCGTCACGAGCCGGAGGGGCGACCCCGTCCGGCTCAGTAGACCCAGCCATCTTGACCAGTTCAGCCCATACCCTAGACCGGGCGGCCCATCCTCCGGCCGCGCCGGGTCAACGGACGGCCACGGCGTACACGGCCCAGAGCACGAGGGCTCCGGCCAGGCCGGTCCACAGGCCGCTGGCGCGGCGACGGCGCACGTAGAGCAGCAGCCACACGCCTGA
>CAZAGH010000199.1:0-1589 GCA_964484755.1 uncultured Melioribacter sp.
GCGGCTGACAGCGAATCTTGAAGAGAACCAATTGCCTGCGCAGGTTGTTGTCCACGTACACTGGCAGGAAAAGGAAGCCATGGCCTTTGCCTACCTCGGATATCTCACACTCAATGGTCGTCCGGGAAATGTACCACGTGTTACTGGTGCACGCCACTCAGCAATTCTTGGTTCGGTTTCCCGTGCTGTTGTTTTGTAATTTTGCGCCCACTTCGAGCAGGTCATGCCTGCCCCTTTCACATAAATCATTCAGAGCAGTTGCGTCATGAGCTTTAACCTACAGTTCTCCGAAACACATGAAATGATCCGCGAAACAGCGCGCCAGTTCGCGAAGGACGAAGTGGCCCCTTCATCTGTTGAGCGTGATAAGTCGGGCGAGTTTCCAACTGAGATCATCAAGAAGCTCGGCGAGCTTGGATTCATGGGGATGATGGTTTCGCCGGAATGGGGCGGTTCAGGACTAGATGCTCTGAGCTACGTCATTGCTATGGAGGAGATCTCCGCGGTTGATGCATCCGTTGGCGTTGTGATGTCGGTGAACAACTCTCTGGTATGTTGGGGACTCGAGTCGTATGGTACAGACGAGCAGAAGGACAAGTGGCTGCGTCCACTCGCCAGTGGACAGGTCCACGGCGCATTCTGCTTGAGCGAGCCAGAAGCCGGTTCCGATGCCACATCACAGAACACGACTGCCGAAAAGGTCGACGGTGGATGGGTGCTCAACGGAACCAAGAACTGGATCACGAACGGTACAACTGCCAGCACCTATTTGGTGATGGCGCAAACAAATCGTGAGCTGCGCCACAAGGGCATCACGTGCTTCATCATCGATCGCAATGCACCGGGCTTCGAGCCAGGCCTCAAGGAAGACAAGCTTGGTATCCGCTCAAGCGACACATGCTCGATCGGTCTCACGAACGTCTTTGTACCAGATGATCAGATTCTGGGCGGTGTTGGCATGGGCTTCAAGATCGCGATGGAGTCGCTCAACGGCGGACGTATCGGTATCGCTGCGCAGGCCCTGGGAATCGCAAAGGGTGCCACAGATGCAGCCATCATGTATTCAACGCAGCGCAAGGCATTTGGTAAGCCAATCGCAGACCTTCAGGCAATTCAACTCAAGCTTGCTGATATGGCAACGCGACTCGAAGCTGCACGTCTGCTTACCTACCGCGCAGCGTTCCTCAAAGATCAGCACCTGAACTACATCAAGGCCGCTGCACAAGCCAAGCTCATGGCTTCGCAGACAGCTGTTCACAATGCCCTGGAAGCAATTCAGGTTCATGGCGGCTACGGATACGTGCGTGAGTATCTCGTTGAGCGCTACCTGCGCGATGCGAAGATCACCGAGATCTACGAAGGAACGTCTGAGATCCAGCACATCGTCATCGCCCGCGAGCTCCTGAAGGAACTCTAAGGCAGACGAGCTCCGAGTTTGATCTCCCAGAGTCGCTGGAAACGTGTAATGTTTCCAGTGTTGTTCACCGACCTCGAGATATCGAGGTTGAAATAGCGCATTGCGTCCGCGTTGTTCAGCACCGTGAAGGGCACGGTAACAGAGATGGTACTGTTACCGGCAAAGTCACTTA
>CAZAGH010000200.1:0-1568 GCA_964484755.1 uncultured Melioribacter sp.
AGTCAGCACCCACAGTGCAGTGCGTAGAACATTGGTCATCGTGAACCTCCGTTGATAAAATGATATAGAGACAACCGTCACGCTCGGGATTCAGTTCCCGCTAACCGAAAAATATTTTATAAAATCTTGTAACAAATGACCAGTTTTCCACCGTTTGGGCCCAAGTCAGTAGTTTTGCCCTATGGCAACAGCGCAACGCGACATCGTACAGGGACCAATTGAGCTCAAGGGGCAGCCCCTTCCAGAGCTTGAATCGCTATTTCTCGAACACGGGGAGCGCAAGTACCGCGCTAAACAGGTTTATGATGCCCTCTACATCCAGCGAGTGCCGGGTGTCGAGGATATTGTGCAGTTACCTCAACCCCTGCGCGAGAAGCTTAGTTCCGAGTTCCGTACAAAGAGCGTCGAACTCAAGACATTGCAGCATTCGCTTGACGGTACGAAGAAGTTTCTGTTCGATCTCTGGGACGGCAGATCCGTGGAGAGTGTGCTGATTCCGAGCGAAATGGTCGAGGCAGATGGACAGCCACGCAGGCTTACATTGTGTGTCTCAACGCAGGTGGGTTGCAACCTTGGATGTGTGTTCTGCGCAACGGCATCATTGAAGCTCACACGCAACCTGACCTCGGGCGAGATTGTCGACCAGTTTCTTGAGGCACAGAAGCATTCTACCAAGCCCATCACGAATATTGTTTTCATGGGCATGGGCGAGCCAATGAACAACTACGACAATGTGATGATGGCCACAGAGATCTTTACCGATCAGCGTACGAAGATGGTTGCCCCACGTCGAGTTACCTTATCAACGGCAGGAGTCATCCCGGGTATCTTACGCATGGCAGATGAGGGACGCATTATCAAGTTGGCCTTATCTCTCCATGCCACTACGCAAGAAAAGCGCGCAGAGCTGATGCCGATAGCCAAGAAGTACAAGTTACCCGAGCTCATTGAGGCATTGGAGTACTACTACCGCAAGACTCGTAAGAGCGTTACGTATGAGTACATCCTTTTTGATGGATTCAACGATAGTATCGAAGATGTACGCCGACTTGGCAAGCTTGCGCGTCGCATGCCGACCAAGGTAAACGTGATACCGTTTCACGACATCGACTTTACGCAGCCCCAAGGCTTTGCCAAGGAGCTACGTCCATCTTCGCGTGAGAAGTTTGAATGGTTCATCCGTGAGCTTCGCAATGAGGATGTAAACGTCTTTATCAGATCGTCATCTGGTGAAGATATCGATGCCGCGTGTGGTCAGCTTGCATTTTCTACAGAGAGCAGCGCTGCATGAGCCCCCTGCTGAAGTCATTCCTCGTCCTACTTCTCGTGGTGTTATCAAGCACGGCTGCGGCTCATGCAGACGAGAAGTTTCCGCTTGAGAACTTCGATCCAGATCCAGAGCTCGTGTATTACGTCCGCACGATCAACGGCGATGTGCTCTCTGGCCTTACCACGCAGGTTAAGGAAGACGGTAAGGGCAACTACATCGAGCTTACAACCATCAACGGCAGAATTCGGATCTACGAAGAGAACATTGCGTGGATCGGTCTGTACATCGACAGTTATCG
>CAZAGH010000201.1:0-1553 GCA_964484755.1 uncultured Melioribacter sp.
CGGAACGTACCCATGCCCGGATGTTGTGGCGTTGTGTAGAGAGGGGGATGTACGGGCGGCAGAAGTGCTGCCTCGCGATTGAGAGCATCTTGGTTTTCATTGTTTTCTCCTTGGTGAAAGCATTATTTGTCTAAGGTAAGACATTTGTCAACGGGGTCAGAATGATTTTTTCTGAGCTGTGCTATTTGGTATTCAAGACTCTGCCGTCTACGCCATGCTTGGTCGCGCCTTTGCAGGTCAGAGGGGCAGTTGCGCACCATGTGCGCGGGGATCTCAAACCGTTCGCAGTCGGCGATGGCCTTGGCCAGCTGGGCTTGAAGGTCAGAAAGAGTTTGTTGATAGGGAAGTGTCATTGGCTTTCTCCTTTGGTTTGATAATCGTGAAAGATGGTGCCTTTGCTGGCGTCACCTCGCGTGTGTGCCTTGCGCCAGAACCGCTTGCCTAGCTTGCTCACTGCCCAGTGCCCACGCACACCGTGCTCTCGTTGCGGATCACGTGGCTTGCCTGCACGCTTGGCGTTTGATATGCGCCTGCGAGTAGCGGCGTCGATGATGATCGTCTTCCATTCGTACATGGGCCTCTTGCCTTGGCGCCTGCGCTTGATATTGGCCGGGTTGGTCGGGCACGTGTATGTCTCGGTCAGCGCACTCTTCACCGTTGTTGCGTAGTACAGGTATGCCATGAACTGCGTTGTTCCACCGGACATCCACGTCTGGGCTATCTGTCGGTCGCCTTTAAACGTCTTCATCATCGTGTCGTAGTGCGCTTCTGGCACATCAAAATCAAGCAGCATAGTACGGTGCTCGTCGCCGCTCTCTTTTACAGTCGCCTGAAACGCGCACTCCGGTTTATCAAGCACCCACATACTGACAACAACGCGGCTGCCAGTCCGTTCGACAGTTATCACCGCATCACTGTCCCAGTGAGAGCTTGGCGGGATGACCGCCATGCGCTCGAACAGTAACGGCATTTTCCCTACTTCGTATTCGCCAAGCTCCAAAGCAAACGGTCTTAATACTTCGTTCTCTACCTCAAGCCCTTGAATATCAATCCACGTGTAGCCCGCAGCATCAAACGGCACACGCGAAGCAGCTTGCACCACTTTTGGGTTTACGTTTGTCATCTCATTCTCCTTTGGTTGAGTTAAGTTTGTCCCAGTGCTCGCCATAGACGTCCTCGGCCATGGCGTAGTACAGCAGTTGGAGCCACATTGAGCGCTCTATACCTCTCTCGTATGCAAACTTTGCCAGCAACAGGTGGTCCTCTTTGCGGCGCTCCACATACGTTTGGCGTGTGTCATCGTTGTACGGGATCACGGTTTCTCCTTTGGTTACGCTGTGTATGCGCGGTCGAACACGTCAGCCATCACGGCATCTGGGTCGAGCACAGTCATGTTGGACAGTGCCTCCTCAAGCACATCGTCGTCGAGCTTGCGTGTGTCGATGAACCGTGCGGCAAGGTCGGGGTCTTCTGGGTACACAGACTCGCAGATCATCTCCACGAGCCAGCGCTTGGAGCCAGACCGCTGCGCCGAACTGTTCAGCGTGAAATTG
>CAZAGH010000202.1:0-1547 GCA_964484755.1 uncultured Melioribacter sp.
ATCTCGAATCTGAAGCCGGTACCAGCATTTGCTGGCGAAGAAGAGCACACGACGAACTTGTGCATTGAGTGCGGCTTCTGCGAGCATGTATGTCCAACACGCACGAGTAGCCTTACGCCGCGTCAGCGCATTGTACTGCAGCGCGAGATGGTGATCACCGATGATCCTGCGTTGCGCGCCGAGCTCATGCGCGACTATGCATCAGATGGCATTGATACCTGCGCCGTTGACAGCTTCTGCAGCACCGTGTGTCCGGTGGGAATCGACACAGGGGCCATGGTCAAGCGTCAGCGCGCCCAGGCTCGCAAGGTGATGCGTCCACTAGCCCACGCTGCTGCGCGCAACATGCACATCGTGCGCATGCTTATGCGTGGCATGCTACGCATGGAGGCAGGCAAGCTTGCAAGGGGCTCCCATCTCCTGCGTGGATCACGCGTCCCCGAGCAGGTCGTAAACAACGATACGAACGTCAAAGCCTTCGACATACTGTACGTCCGCACCTGCGTGAGCCAGAGCATGCAACGCGCATCGAGCGCGACGTCTTTGCAGCAGAGTATCTACAACCTTGCAAAGAAGAGCGGCCTTGTTATCAAGACCCTCACGAACACCAGCGGATGCTGCGGTCAGCCCCTTTCATCGCAAGGCTTTTTCGACGCCGCTAGCGCATCGATGGACATTCTCCTTACCGACATCATTAATGCCCTCGGCGGACGCAACATCCCTGTACTGCTCGACGCCTCCACATGTGCCAGCGCGCTTGTCCAGCGTGCCAAGCAGCAGGGTATTAACGTCATCGATCAAGTTGGCTTTGCGGAACTTGTCCTCGAGAAGATCACCCCCACACCAACAGACAAACCACTTGTACTGCATCCTGGTTGTGGCGCCGCAAAACTCGGCACCACCGAACGCTTCGAGGCCATAGCGCGCAAGCTTTCTACGAACGTTATCATGCCCCCTTCAGCCACCTGTTGTGGCATGGGCGGCTCGCACGGACTCCAGCATCCAGACATCGTGCACCATGCTCTGTCAGCAGAACGTAACGAAGTCAATAACTCCTGCAACCCCTCGGAAGCTATCGGTATCTCCTGCAATCCCATGTGTGAATCGGCCCTCTCCAATGTTATGGGCGTGGAGTTTGTGGGGGTTGTGGAGGCGTTAGACCGTAGGGTCGCAGCATGCTGCGACCCAGCGATCGATAGATAGGTTCTGTATTCCTGCGACCTAGCGATCGATAGATAGGGTCTGTATTCCTGCGACCCAGCGATCAATCGATAGGGAGCGCCGCATCTTCGCCCCCTCTACTTCCTAAACAATGCCTCTACAATCTGGCGAATCTCTTCCTGAGGATGCTCGGTGTTGGAGATCTCAAATGTGGGAAGATGCGTCTTGCCTTCGCGTACATCTTTCATTTCTTGAAGAGCTGCAACCAACCTCTCGAAGAAGTCGTCAGGTGCTTCTTCTAGTTGTTCCGTGGATCGTGCCATAGGTCCTCATCTTCAATATTGTTATGAGAAAGATAACTGAAGTATGCGTGTCGATGTGATGAC
>CAZAGH010000203.1:0-1535 GCA_964484755.1 uncultured Melioribacter sp.
CCCCGTTTTCTTGTACACCTTGCGAAGCGTCTTACGCGCTCTGTCGCGCGCATGCTCGGCCCCTTTGCGAAGCGTTGCTTTGAGTGTTTCTTCGTCGGCACGCAGCGCCTGATACTTCTCGCGTACGGGACGCACAAACGCAACGATTGCCTCGCCTACGGCTTCCTTGAACTCAGCATAACCAAGTCCAGAAAATTCCTGCTCGATCTCAGCGTACGTCTTGCCCGTCGTGATGTGATAGAGCGTCATCAGGTTTGCAACACCCGGACGCTTATCGGTGTATTCGATGGTTGTACCGGAGTCTGTAACAGCGCGCTTGATCTTAGATCGGATCGCATCGTCTGTGTCGACGAGGAAAATCGTTGCCTTTTCGTTGGCATCAGACTTCGACATCTTCTTTTCCGGTTCTTGGAGCGACATGATCTTGGCGCCCACCTTCGGGATGAAGGGCTCGGGCACGGTAAACGTTGGCGAGTAGTGATGGTTGAACCGATCTGCCAGGTTACGTGTGAGCTCAAGGTGCTGACGCTGGTCCTCGCCCACTGGCACGAGGTCTGCGTTGTAGAGCAGGATATCGGCAGCCATCAGGATTGGATACGTAAACAATCCTACATTCACGTTGTCGGCATGTGTTGCACTCTTGTCCTTGAACTGTGTCATGCGAGAGCACTCACCAAAGCCCGTCATGCAGTTCAATACCCATGCCAGTTGTGAATGCTCGGGCACGTGCGACTGAATGAACAGCGTAGATACATCGGGGTCGATACCTGCGGCGATATACATCGCAGCCACGTCAAGCGTGCGCTTGCGCAGCTTGGCCGGCTCTTGCCGAACCGTGATCGCGTGAAGATCTACGACGCAGAAGAGCGCCTCGTATTCGTGCTGTAGTTCTACCCAGTTTCGCAGCGCCCCGGCATACTGTCCGATCGTAAGATCGTTGGTGGGCTGCATCCCCGAGAGAATGGTCTTTTTTGTCAGTTTTTCGGCTTCCATACGTGGCAAAATACCCACCATCTTCGTCATTGACGCATTTTTGTACATGATAGGATTTGGATGCTACCGCACTGTCGACACAAACCCAACGCACCAGAGCGCAATCGAGCACGCCCTCGCCTCGGGCGTCAAGCTTTTTGACACCAGCTCCAATTATGGAGATGGGGCTAGCGAGCGCCTTGTGGGCAAGTCGCCCATGGCCTTGGCCATGGGACATCAGATAATTACCAAGTTTGGCTACATCCAAGGCACCATGCTCGAGCAGATTAAGGCTCAGGAGAGTATGGGGCGCGAGATTCCAGACCTGGTGAAGATGACTGATTCACTTTGGCATTGCATCCATCCGGAGTTCTTGGAGCAGGCCTTTCAGATCTCCTGCGAGCGCATGAACCGCACCACGCTGGAGGTTGTGCTCCTGCACAACCCGGAGTACTACCTGCAGCATGCGCTTCAACTTGGTGTTGACCTAAGCGAGGCTCGCGAGGACTTGTATCGTCGGTTTACCGAGGCCTTCACATGGTTTGAGCGTTGCACCGCAGACG
>CAZAGH010000204.1:0-1513 GCA_964484755.1 uncultured Melioribacter sp.
GAACCACAACAGTTGTCGATGTCAGTGAACCCGTGATCGACATCCTATTAGCACCGATTACTCTCACGATCGTGATCGCCACTTGCGCGGTCACGATCGTTTCATTTCGGAGCTTCTCTCTCTACAACAGGCTGCTGCTCAACATCGATGCAGTGCTTGGCAGAAGGGGTGAGTGGTGGCGTATGCTTACATGTGGCCTGGTCCATGCGGACTACATGCATCTGGCCTTTAACATGTTCGCGCTCGTTACGTTCGGCATATGGTTTGAACACGTCATCATGTCCTGGCGCTTCGGCATGGTCTACGGTTTAGGCGTCCTGGCGGGGTCGTTTGCATCGATCATCGTGCACCGCAACGCCCCCTCCTATATGGCGGTTGGGGCATCGGCTGGCGTGAGTGCCATTGTGGGTGCAGCAACAGTTATCTATCCCGATCTCCGGATGCAATTGCTCATCGTCCCGTTTCCTATGCCCGCTTGGCTGTTCGGGTGTCTGTATATCGTCTACTCGGTGATGTTCGCTTCGCGCGGCGTAGACAACGTTGGACACGAAGCGCACCTTGGAGGGATGTTGGCCGGGATGACACTGATTGCAGCGTTTTATCCGGGTATTGCGCTTGACCATGCCTTTGCCATCATCGCCATGCTTGGGGCAGGGGGCTTGGCATACGCTTGGAGACGCCGAAAAGGTCTGGTGTAACAAATTCGTGCTTCACGGTATCTTTGCTCTTCACACATTCAGGAGTACCCCAATGGTCTATCGCATCGTTGCACTGTTTTTGCTTCTTCCAGTTATCGCTATGGCGGATCCAAACGGGAAGACAGGACGAACATCAACGATGTCGCAGGGGTGTGGTGATTGCCACGGCGGCAACGCAGGCGCAGCGGTGAGCATTAACCTTGACGGACCACGCACAGTGCAGGCAGGTCAGATTGCCACATTCAAGATCATTGTTGGTCACGCATCACAGACCTCTGCTGGCGTGTCTGTTGCATTTCGTGAGACTCCTACGGGCACATCCGACGGAATTGGAACATTGGGTACCATAACCGGTGGTGGAATCCGCGTGCGGGGAACAGGCGGCGCAGCGGAAGGCACACAGAGCGCGCCGAAGCTCATGTCTAACAAGCAGGCTGAGTTTACCTTCACATGGACAGCACCATCGACTCCGGGTAAGTATTACGTCCAGGCAGTAGGTAATGCAGTCAACGGCAACGGCCGCAACGACGCGGGAGACGACTGGACCTTTATGCAGCCGATTGAGATAACTGTTGAATCATCGACAAGCGTTCTCGAAGACGTTGCGGACCTTTCGTCGATCTTCCCAAATCCATGCGCAAGTACTGAGATCCTCAACATCGGTGCAGAGATCAATGGCGTATCGCAGGTGCAACTTGTGAATGCAAACGGTCAGATCGTGCTCGACGAAATGATGGACATCACACGTGGGGCGCTGCCCAAGCCCCTTGCCGGCTTGCCGCGCGGAGTGTACTTCATCGTTGTGCGCAACGAAG